>DATNGE010000241.1:0-5441 GCA_035606035.1 Allostellaceae bacterium | reverse complement strand
GAGGCGCGGACGAACACCGCCCTCGCCCAGGTCGATCAGCTGCATACCGCGGTCACCGGCGAGATCGCGTATCGGAACAACTATCTCTCTGGCGAGCGCAATAACCTCACCGCCCTGGCGCTCGCGATCCAGAACGGGCGGGTTCCGGGTCCCGCCGTCGCTGGTCGGCCCACAGCGGCAGCGGTCGCGGTCGCCGCCGCGCCCAGCGCAGCCGGTGCAAGAGCAGCCGCACCGCGCGCCGCTGCGCCAGCGCCGAGCCGGAGCAGCGCGACGCCGGCTGCGGCAAGCGCGAGCGAGCGGCCGCTGGTCGTCATCCACTTCGACAAGCCGGATGTCGATTACGAGCAGCCGCTCTATACGGCGGTGAGCGGCGCTTTGAAGCGCAAGCCAGGCGCCACCTTCACCATTCAGGCGGTCGCTCCGAAAGCCAGCAGCGCCGCCGAGGTCGCGAGCAACAGCAATGCCTCGCGCGAGAACGCCACGAAGGTGCTGCGCTCCTTGACCGCGATGGGCATGCCGGCGGATCGCATGTCGCTCTCGGCCACGATGAGCCCGGATGTCCAGAGCGGCGAGGTCCGCGTTTTCGTCCGCTAAGGGCCTGAGCGATGGCCGTGCGCAAATCGCCCGCAAAAGAATTGCCCGCTCCGGCGCCGGGCGCTCAAGGCGCCATTACCAAGACCTTCCCGGTCGGCTGGGACGAGCTGCATCGCAACGCGCGGGCGCTGGCCTGGCGCTTGCTCGATCTCCGTCCCTGGCAGGGCATCGTCGCGGTGACGCGCGGCGGGCTTGTGCCGGCGGCGATCGTCGCGCGCGAGCTCGACATCCGCCTCGTCGATACCGTCTGCATCGCGAGCTACGACGACCGCAAGCAGGGCAAGCCCGTCGTGCTGAAGCCGGTCAAAGGCGACGGCGCCGGCTGGCTGATCGTCGACGATCTTGTCGATACCGGCCGCACCGCGCGCATCGTGCGCGATATGCTGCCGAAGGCGCATTTCGCGACGATCTACGCCAAGCCGGCGGGACGGCCGCTGGTCGACACCTACATCACCGAAGTGAGTCAGGACACCTGGATCCTGTTCCCCTGGGATCTCGATCTGCAACATGCGCCGCCGATTGCCGCCGCGCGTTCGCCGGGGTAAGGCGAGAGCGATGAAGCGCTCTCTCGTCTGTCTCATCGTAAGTGGCGTGCTCGTCGCCGGGGCGGCGCAAGCACAGCAAGCGGCGCCGCACGACAAATCGATTCACGATCGGCGCGACGAGGTCGCGGCGGCCAATCCGCTCGCCGCGCAGGCCGGGCGCGAGATGCTGCGCCGCGGCGGCACGGCGGTCGATGCCGCGATCGCGACGCAGATGGTGCTCAACCTCGTCGAGCCCGAATCCTCAGGCATCGGCGGCGGCGCCTTGCTGGTGCTTTATACGGCGAAGGATCACCGCGTCGTCACCTTCGATGGACGCGAGACCGCGCCGGCCGCGGCGAAAGGCGATCGCTTCATCGGCTCCGACGGCAAGCCGATGAATTATTTCTCGGCGCTGGTCGGCGGGCGCTCGGTCGGCGTGCCGGGCGTGCTGCGCATGCTCGAGCTGGCGCATCGTCGTTACGGCAAGCTGCCATGGGCGAGCCTCTTCGAGCCGGCGATCAAGCTGGCGCGCGATGGCTTCCCGCTCTCGGAAAAACTCCATGGCGAGCTGGCGCGCGACAAGCTCTTCCCGCAAGACGGCGCCGCGCGCGCCTATTTCTATCAGCCCGACGGGGCGCCGAAGCCGACCGGCACGATGCTCAAGAATCCCGAGCTCGCCGCGACGCTGTCGACGATCGCGAAACAGGGCGCCGATGCTTTCTATAAAGGCCCGATCGCCGACGACATCGTCGCGACTGCCGATCACGCCTGGATCAATCCGAGCGACATGACGCTCGCCGATATCGCGAACTATCAGGCGAAAGAGCGGCCGCCGCTCTGCGGCGTCTATCGCCAGTACAAGCTCTGCGGCATGGGCCCGCCGAGCTCGGGCGGCGTCGCCGTGCTGGAGCTGCTCGGCCTGTTGCAGCCCTTCGATCTGAAGCACCAGGTCAACACGCCCGAGGCTTGGAACCTTTTCGCGCAGGCGAGCCGCCTCGCCTATGCCGATCGCGACCGTTATGTCGGCGATCCCGATTTCGTCCGCGTACCAGTCGCCGGCTTGATCGACCGCAACTACCTCGCTTCGCGTGCCAAGCTGATCAATCCGCAGCATTTCGCCGCCGGCGTCATCGCGCCGGGCGAGCCTCCGGGCCTCCACGCTAATAACTGGGGCCGCGATCAAACGCCGGAATTCCCCTCGACCAGCAACATGGCGATCATCGATCCCGCCGGCAATGCGCTGGCGATGACGACAACGATCGAATTCGCGTTCGGCGCACATCTTATGGTGCGTGGCTTCCTGCTCAACAATGAGCTGACCGATTTCTCCTATGTCCCCGAAAGCGACGGCAAGCTGGTCGCCAATCGCGTCGAAGGCGGCAAGCGGCCGCGCAGCTCGATGGCGCCGACCCTGGTCTTCGACAAGAAGGGCAAGCTCGTCATGACGCTCGGCTCGGCCGGCGGCTCGGCGATCATCACCGATGTCGCCAAGACGCTCGTCGCGACGCTCGATTGGAACATGCCGATGCAGGGGGCGATGGACCTGCCGAATGTCAGCAACCGCAACGGCGCGACCGATGTCGAGGCGACACATGGCGCGGATGCGCTCGCGGCGGCGTTGGCCGCGGCGGGTCACGATGTCCGTCGCAGCGGCCGCAGCAGCGGGCTCTCCGGCATCCGCGCGACGCCGCAAGGCTTCGACGGCGCCGCCGACGATCGCCGCGCCGGCACCGCGCTCGGCGATTAGGCGCTGAGGCCCAAAGCAAAAAAATAAATCGCCTTTCCCGCGCAAGCGGGAACCCAGGGAAACATCACCTCCCTAACCCTGGGCCCCCGCTTCCGCGGGGGAGACGAAATTTTATTTGGGTGCGAAAGCCTACGCCGAACTGCGATTGACGGCAGTGCTGATTGCCGCCAAGCAGCGGCGATGAGTGATGCCCGCCCGACCCTGCGCCTGCTTCCCGGGCACGACAAGCGCGCCGCGTCGGGGCATCCCTGGGTCTATTCCAACGAGATTCAGATGGATGCGGCGGCGAAAGCGCTGCCGCCCGGCAGCCTCGTCGTGCTGACGACGGCCAACGGCAAGATGCTCGGCACGGCGAGCTTCAATCCGCATACGCTAATCGCCGCGCGCTTCTTGAGCCGCGATGCCGCAAGGCGCATCGACCGCGGCTTCTTCGCGGCACGGCTCGAGCGCGCGCTGAGCTTGCGCCACCGGCTTTATGCCGAGCCTTATTACCGGCTCATCCATGCCGAGGCCGACGGCCTGCCGGGCGTGATCCTCGACCGCTTCGGCGACGTGCTGAGCTGTCAGATCAACACCGCGGGCATCGCGCTGCTCGAAGAGGAATTCCTCGCCGCCTGTCGCGACGTGCTCGCGCCACGCGCCATCGTGTTGCGCAACGACACCGCAGCGCGCGGCCTCGAGGGTCTTGCCGGCGAGGATCGCGTCGCTGTCGGCGAGGTGGGGCCGCCGATCGAGATCGCCGAGAACGGCGCGCGTTTCGCCATCGATCCGCTCAGCGGGCAGAAGACCGGGTGGTTCTACGATCAGCGCGAGAACCGCCGCCTTGCCAGCCGCTTCGCCAGCGGCGGGCGCGTGCTCGATCTTTATTGCTTCGGCGGCGGCTTCGGCATCCTCGCGGCGCTCGCCGGCGCCGAGCAGGTGCTCGCCATCGACCGCTCGGAATCGGCACTGCAGCTCGCTGCGCGTGCGGCCGCGCTGAACGGCGTCGGCGAACGCTGCCGCTTTGCCAAGGGCGATGCGTTCGAGGAGCTCGAGCGGCTCTCCGGCCAAGGCGAGCGCTTCGATCTGGTGATCGCCGACCCGCCGGCCTTCGCGCGCTCGAAGAAGGATCTCGGGCCCGCGCTGCGCGGCTATCGCAAGCTGGCACGGCTTGCGGCGGCGCTCGTCGCCAAAGGCGGTACGCTTTTCATCGCCTCCTGCTCGCATCAGATCGAGACCGAGGCGTTTGCCGAAGCCGTGCGCCGCGGTCTCCAGGATGCACAGCGCGACGGGCGGATCATCGCGACGACCGGCGCCGCCCCCGATCATCCGGTGCATCCGTTTCTACCCGAGAGCGCTTATCTAAAGGCGCAGCTTCTGACGCTCGATTGACATGCCTCGCCCGCCAAGCCGGCGGCGTCGAACGCGCTAGACCGGCACACTCGCGCGCGGCAAGCTCAAACGGAAGATCGTCCCGTCACCGGTGGTCTCATCGAGGGTGATGTCGCCGCCATGGGCGCGCATCACCTCGCGCGCGATGGCGAGACCCAAGCCGGTTCCGCCCGGACGGGCCGAACCCGCAAACGGCCGGAAGAGATTTTCGCGCGCCTTGGGCGGCAGGCCCGGCCCGTCATCCGCGACCTCGATGACCAGCAGCGCCTCGCTCTCCGCCGCGCGGAAGCTCAGGCGATGCGCGCCGGCCTGGGCCGCGTTCTGCGCCAGATTGTGCAGCACGCGGAACAGCTGATCGCGATCGGCGGCGGCGATGAGCGAGGGCGCGATGCGATTGTCGATGAAGAAACCCTCGGCGCCGTCGCGGAATTCCATCTCGGCGATCTCTTCGGTGAGGCCCGCCAGCGCGAAACGGCTGCGCTGCAGCGGCGCCGCGCGCTCGCGCGTGTAGTCGAGCGTGCCGGTGGTGAGCGCGACGGCCCGGTCGATCGCGGCGGCGAGGCCCGGTGCGACGCGCTTCAGCTCCGGCGCGGCGCTCGACGCGATGCCGTCGGCCAGGAGCCGCATGGTCGCGAGGATGTTCTTGAGATCGTGATTGATCTTGGTGACAGCGGCGCCGAGCGCGGCGAGCCGCTCTTTCTCGACAAGGGCCTGGCGCACGGTCTCCTGCATCACCGCCAGCTCGCGCTCGGCCTGGCCGAGCTCGTCGCGGCGCCGCGCCGGCTTGATGACGCGCGTCGCATCGGCCGGGTCCTCGCGGAACTTGATCATGCCTTGGGTCAGGCGCCGCATCGGCGTGACCAGCAGCCATTGCAGGCTGACATAGACGAGCGCGGCGGTGATCAGCGAGATCACGAGCGAGACACCGAAGAGCCGGCCGCCATAGGCCCACATCTCGGCGCGGAGCGGCTTCTCGTCGAGCAGCACCTCGACTGCGACGCCCGGCTCTTTGGAGGACACGTCCATGACGCGCAGGATGCGATTGTCGGTGCGCGGCAAGGCGAGCACCGCGTCGCGGATCAGCGCCCATGGAGACGCTGCGCAGGTCGAAGGTCGCGTCCGGCACCGGCGGCATGTCGGCGTCGATCATCAAGGTCGCATCCTCCTCGTGAACGGCGATGCCATGGGCGCCGACATCGGCGAGG
>DATNGE010000240.1:0-6867 GCA_035606035.1 Allostellaceae bacterium | reverse complement strand
CGCCAATGACATAGAGCTTGCCGTTCGCCGCCGCCGCGTAGACTTCGGAGCGCACGGTGGGCAGCGGATGCTTCTTGGTCCAGACGCCCGGCAGGCTCGCTTGCGCGCGGCTCGGCCCCGGTGCCGAGAACGCGATGACCGCCAACGATGCGAGCGCCGCCGCGCCGGTCAGCGACATCGCTTGCCACACCCGCATGGCATCCTCCCCTATCTTATCGGGCGAGCCTATCAGGCTTGGCGCGGACAGGCGAGGTTGGATAAGCTGGCGTCATGACAACGATTGCGCACGATCTGACCTTCACCATCCGCCGCGGCACGACTGAGTCGCGCGAGACCATCACCATCCGCCACGGCGTCATCGCCGGCTGGACAGGCAGCGATCCCGCCGCGGTCGAGCATCACATCAAAGAGCTCGAAGCCATCGGCATCGCTAGACCCGCAAGCGTGCCGATCTTCTATCGCGTCTCCGCGTCGCGCTTCACGACCGCGACGAGCATCGAAGTGCCGGGGAATGAGTCGAGCGGCGAGGTCGAGTTCGCGCTCATCCAGTATGGCGGGCGCCTCTATCTCGGCTGCGGTTCCGATCACACCGAGCGCAAGGTCGAGGGCTACAACGTCACGGTCTCGAAACAGATGTGCGAGAAGCCGGTCGCGCCCCTGCTCTGGGCCTATGACGAGGTGAAGCCGCATTGGGAGAAGCTCGTGCTGCGCTCTTACGCGCTCGAGCGCGGCGAGCGCGTGCTCTATCAGGAGGGGCCGGTGACGGCGATGCGCTCGCCCGAGGAACTGATCCGGCTCTACACCAACGGGCGCGGGCTCGACGACGGCACGATCATGTTCTGCGGGACGCTCGCCGCGAAAGGCGGCGTGCGGCCGGCGCCGCGGTTCGACTTCGAGCTCGAGGATTCGGTCACGAAGCTGCGCATCGGCCATGGCTACGATATCGCGGTCCTGCCGGTGATGGGCTGACGGATCGGTCGATAGCGCTCAATCCTTCTGGAGACCCGCCGTGAGCGCGCGTCGTCACCGCATCGTCATGCATAGATGCTGCGCCGCCGCTTCATAGCTCGCATCGAGGAAGCCCGGATTGTCGGCCCGCGCGCGCTCGACCGCGCGCCTCGCATCTGCGGCGAGATCCGCGCCGCTGTGCCGGAAATGCGATGCGCAGTCCTTGTCGAGCTTCACGGCGCGCTCGATCGCGAGCCCCAGGTCGGCCTCTTGGGGGGTGGGATGCGCGAGTTTGAGGCGATCGCGCGTCGGTCCGCTCGCCGCCTGCGCGCGCTCGGCATCAAGTGCGCCGATCGCCTGCCGGATCTGGCTGGCCGGATCGCCGGTCAAACGCGGCGACGAAGATTTTCCGTCCCAGCGCTGCAGCGTGTGCCGATTGAGCCACAGCAACAGCGCCGCGTCGAGGAGCGGCAAACCTGCAGCGCGCTCGATCTCGGGGGGAACGGCGGCCATGGCTCAGATCGCGCTCCGCCACGCCTGCGGTGCCTCGCAGAGGAAGACCGACAGATCGGGCTGCGGCGGCCGCGCGCCAGCTTCGAAGAACATCTCCGCCACCCAGCCGTGATGGTAGGAGCCGTGCGTCACGAGGTGGAGGAACATCTCGCCGCGTTTCATCGCCGCCTTGTTGCCGTTGACGAAAGTGAAAGCAATGTCCTCTTCGAGCGATTGATCGCTCTGCGCCTTCGCCCAATCGATGATCCAGTCGTTGACCTTTTGCTGCGCGGCCCAGAGCACGCCGAGCTCGGGATGGACCAGCACGTTGCGCGCTTTGAAGCCGTGCTCGCGGGCTTCGAGATGCGCCTGCCAGATCAGATCGACGACATAGATATGATTGAGCGTGCCGATCATCGTCTTGAAGAGCGTCTTGCGCTCTTTCGCAGCCTCGCCCGGCGGCAGCGCGGCGACGCCGTCGAACATCACCTTGTCGGCCCAGGCCTTGTAATGCGCGAGCATGCGCGCGGTCTTGGTGTTGAGCATCGGCGAAAATCCTCCTGAGCGGATCATAGGCGCGGGCAGCCGGTAGGCGCGGCTCAATTTCGCTTGACTTTTCCCTTGACTTTGTTCTTGGTTTGTTCTATAAGGTCGAAAAACGCCTAGAGGGGCTATGCAGGGATATTCGGGGACCGCTGCCCGCAGCAGCGGACACGGCGCAGGGCCAAAAGACCTGCGCCTGCTCATCAATCCGCCGCGACTTCAGCTCGATGATCGCACGGTCATCTTCAAATACACCGGCGATGGCGGCTGGCTCTGCGCCTCTTTCGGCGCCGGCGCGCAATACATGCGCGCGGCCGAAGAAGACCCGGTGCTGCGCCGGCGCATCGAAACGCGCGCGCAAAATATCCGGCGCGGCCGCGATGCGCTCGGCCCCGATCTCGCGCGCGTCATGGCCGCCGTCGAACTGGCGAAAGACTACGACCCCGACCAGCCCCGCGACGAGCAAGGCCGCTGGACGAGCGAGGGCGGCGGCGCGGGTGTCGCCGCCTTCCTTGGCGATGAGTTCAATCTTTACGGAGCGTCGAGCGCCGCCGCGGGCTTGCGCGCGCTTGCACAGCGCGCGCTCGGAGCGGCCGCGGCGCTGCTGCCCGAAGGCGCGGTGGTGGCCGGTGCCACTGTGGCAGCATCGGCGGCCGTTCTCGGCATCCTGTTCTTGCCGACTCCGCGCAATCTCACTGCGGAGGGCACGCTTCCCGATGCGCCGGAGTTTTCATACACATACAATCGCGATACGGGCCATCTCACCGTCACACGGAAGAATGCCGACGGCACGAGCGACACAGTTTTCTCGGGCAACCACGGCACCGATGCTGTGTTCCGCGACCAGAACGGCAACGCGATCGGCCGCCAGCTCGGCGACAGCGTCGCACTCGATGCCGACGCCGTGCGCGGCTACCAAGCTCCAGGCCCTGCGACAACGCGCGACGATGATCCGAAGGTCTGCCCTACCCCAGAGGAGGACAGGCCCGGTCGCAATGATGAGCGCGCGAGGGCCTATGAGGCGCGAGTTGGAGAAGTAGTGGGCGGGGTTGTGCCGCCATATCAAGGGCTGGCAATTAGAATGACCAAGCCGGGCGGCGGCTCCGTCTACTTCGACAATTGCGTGAATGAGACACGCTCGCTGATTGAAGCGAAGGGATTCGAATACGGTGTCAAGTATGAGAAGTGGATTACCACAGGCGATGACAAGCCCTGGCGCTGGTACGAGGACAAAATGATGGAGCAAGCGGCGAACCAAGTCCTCGTTGCACGTACCAGGGGCTGGAATCTCGAATGGCATTTCGCCGACAAAGAAGTCGCGAAATACATGGAGGGAAAGTTTGCGGAGATGGGTTACCCCATCAAAGTTGTTCACACGCCACCAACCGCAAGCATGACCGAGCGCTTCGGGCGCGTTCTAGAAGGATCATCCGATGAGCTACGACATCTTTTTGGCTTGTCTTCGCGGCGAGGACACGGTGCGATTCAAGCGTGAGGTATTCGAGGCCGTCTTTCTGCCTCACTGCCCCTATCTAAACTCATATCAAGCCGATCCTAGCTCCATGCAAGTTGAGTATCCGGACGGAAGCCACGCCGACATCTCCATTCATAATACGAGCGATGAAGCAGAGCAGGCCCGACGGCAGGCGCGCACCCCGGAGGAAAGACTTGCTTTGCCCGACTTTCCGCCGGGCGATCCAGCCTATATCGAATTCCTCGGCTTTGGGGGCCATTTCGGCGGCATTTCGTTCTTCAAGGATCTCTATGAGCTTGCCGACCGCGTCGATGCAATGGTCTATGCCGGGGGAACGGTGATCGCCACGAAGGACAGCGTTCTGAAAGCCATACCCGTGGATTTCCTCGGCATGGACAAAGCGCGCGTCGTGCGCAGTCCCACAGAGCTCGAAGATGCGGTCTTTGCCGGTTAGCCAACGAGTCCGAAATGAGCTTCGACATTTTCCTGCACTGCTTCCGCAAAGGTGAGCCGGAGCCCATTCCGCGCGCGATGTTCGACGCGATCTTTGCGCCGCATGACACGCATCCGCATTTGCGTGAAGAGGACCCTGGCTACATAGTCGTGGAATATCCCGATGGCAGCGGGGGCTCGATCTATTGTGGCGGATACGAAGACGGCAAAGACACGAGCCACATGATGTTCAATCATTGCGGCGGGCCGTCATTCTGGGCCGATCTCTACGAACTGGCCGCTCGCAGCAAGGCGATTATTTTCTGGCCCAGCGAGAACCCGATCTATTTGTACACCGACCCCTCGGTGCCAGCCGAGCTGAAAGGCATGGAGTATTTCGAAGAGGCGCGCTCGGTCCTCATACAGTGCGGCGCCGATATCGAGAACGCGATCGCTTCGAGCTGAGCCCCAACGCGGCTCAAGCACCTACCCCGCCTTTGTCGGCGCGCCGACGGCGATCATGAGGTTGCCGTAGGGATCGACCGTCAGCCCGTCGCCCGGCAGCACGACGGTGGTCGAGGCGTGCTCTTCGATCAACGCCGGCCCCTCGATCGCGTTGCCGGCGAGGAGCGCGGCGCGCGCGAAGGTCTTCGTGTCGACGAAATCGTTGCTCTCGGTGAAGAAGACCGAGCGCGTGCCGGTGAAGGCGCTCGAATCAGGCGCGGCTTTGCCGGTGTCGACCTTCTCCTGCGGCGGCTTCGCCATCACGCCGGTGATGGTCGAGCGCAGCGAGACGATCTCCGCGCGCTCGTTCGGCGCGTTGGTGCCGTAGCGCAGGAGATGCATGTCGTCGAAGGCCTGTTTGATGCCCTCGCGCTCTTTCTTTTGGAAGAGCGCCATCGGCAGATCGACGGTCACCGCGTGCTCCTGGCCGACATAGCGCATATCGGCGGCGCGGGTGATCGCGATCTCTTGCGGCTTGGTCGATGTCGCCGCGATCGATTCGCGGCCCTGGCTCTCGATCTCGCCATAGATGCGCTCCATCTCCTCGAAGGAGGCGCGCTCTAAGCGCTCGAACCAGCTGCGCACATAATCGTAGCGCAGATCGGAGAACAGCATGCCGAAGGCCGAGAACACGCCGGGCGCGCGCGGAACGATGACGCGGCGGATACCGAGCTCGCGCGCGATCGCCGTCGCGTGGAGAGGCCCGGCGCCGCCATAAGCCACGAGCGCGAAATCGCCGATATCGAGCCCGCGCTCGGTGGTGACGGCCTTCACCGCATATGACATCGCGGTCGAGGCGATCCTGAGGATGCCGCTCGCCGCCTGCGTCGTGCTCATGCCGAGCGGATCGGCGACATGCGCTTTGAGCGCGCGGTTGGCCGCCTCGGTATCGAGCTTCATCTCGCCGCCGAGAAAGCGATCGGCGCCGAGCCGGCCGAGCGCGAGGTTGGCGTCGGTCACCGTCGGCTCGCTGCCGCCGAGCCCGTAGCAGGCGGGCCCAGGCGCGGCGCCGGCGCTTTGCGGCCCGACGCGCAGCATCCCGTCCTCGACGCGCGCGATCGAGCCGCCGCCGGTGCCGACCTCGAAAATATCCATCATCGCGATCTGGATCGGCAGCGCCGTGTTGTAGCCGCCGAGAAGCGCCGCGCCGGTGGTCAGCGCCTCGCCCTGATAGATGACGCCGGCTTTCGCGGTAGTGCCGCCCATGTCGAAAGCGATCGCGTTCGGCAGGCCGATCGCATGGCAGAGCGCGCGCGTGCCGATGACGCCCGCGGCCGGACCGGATTCCATCATTCGCACGCAATGTTCCTGCGCCTGATCCGCCTCATAGAGCCCGCCGGTCGATTGCACGACGAGGAACGACCCTTTGCAGCCCTCTTGCCGCAGGTGATCGTCGATCTCGCCGAGATAAGCGCGCACGCGCGGGCCGATATAGGCGTTCGCTGCGACGGTCGAGACGCGCTCGAACTCGCGATATTCCTGGCTGAGCTCGTGACTCGCCGAGACGAACATCTGCGGATGGTTGCGCTGCAGGATCTCCTTGGCGCGCGCCTCATGCGCCGGGTTGCGATAGGAATGGAGGAAAAGGATCGCCACCGCCTCGATTCCGAGCTGCGCGAGGCGCTTGCCGAGGGCGATGATCTCGTCATCGCTCAGCGGCGTCTTGACCGAGCCGTCCGCCAGCATCCTCTCGTTGACCTCGAAGCGCAGCGCGCGCTCGACCAGCGGCACGTGCTTCTTGAAGAAGAGATTGTAGGAATCCGGCCGGTTGACACGGCCGATCTCATAGATGTCGCGAAAACCCTTGGTGGTGAGGAGCGCGGTCTTGGCACCGGTGCGCTCCAAGAGCGTGTTGATCGCAATGGTCGAGCCGTGCAGGAAGAGTCCCGCGTTCTCGTAGGTCGCGCCGGCCTTGGCGACGCCGTTGTTGATGCCGTCGACCAGGCGCTGCGGCGTCGTCAGGCTTTTGCCGAGGAGCAGCTTGCCCGAGGCTTCGTCGAAAGCCGCGACATCGGTGAAAGTGCCGCCGATATCGGTCCCGAGCCGCAAGCCCTCGCCCGCGCGCGACACATCTGCCATCAGAATTTCGCCCCTCTTTTTCGGCGGCGCAATGTAGCGAGGGCAATCGTTGCAGGCAATTCGTCCTTCGACTACGCGCTCCTTCGGAGCGCTCCGCTCAGGATGAGGAGTAAAGAATCGGCCGCCGAATAGGGATGCCGCGTACCCTATGGCCCTCATCCTGAGCGGAGCGAAGCGTAGTCGAAGGACGCAGGCTGCAATTGCAACGCCAGGGTCGCTGCCGCATATTCCCCGCCAACTCGTCCAAGGGAGCCGCCATGCCCGATACGCTCGCCACGCGCAATCGCCGCGCCGATCCGGTGATCACCGAGATCGTGCGCTCGGGCGTGCTCGCCGTCACCGGCGAGATGAAGACCAATCTCATGCGCACCGCCTACAACCTCATCATCTACGAG
>DATNGE010000239.1:0-4635 GCA_035606035.1 Allostellaceae bacterium | reverse complement strand
TCGCGATGCTCGGCCTTGAGCGTCGCGATTCGCTGCTTGACGGCTTCGACATCGAGGTCCATGTGAGCCGCGATTATATCAATAGTTGGTGATTTTCGCGATGTCCGATGCGGCGGCGGCGTTCTGGCGTTTTTCCCTGGCGCTCTATGCCCGGCCCGGAGTCGCGCCCGCCTGCCTCGTGCTGCAGGACCAGCATGGCCGCGACGTCAACCTGATGCTGTTCTGCTGCTGGCTCGGCGCCAGCGGCCGCGGGCGACTCGATCGCGATGCGCTAGACGCGGCCGACCGGTCGGTGACCGGCTGGCGCCACGATGTCGTCGAGCCGCTCCGGACCGCGAGACGCGCGATTAAGGCGGCGGCGTTGCCCGATAGCGACGGCATCTATGCCAAAGCCAAAGCGGTCGAGCTTGAAGCCGAGCGGCTGCTGCAGCGCAAGCTCGCCGAGCGAGCGCCGGCGGAGAATGTTGGCTTTCGAACAGAGCAGCGTCTCAGCGACGCGCTCGCCAATCTCGCGCTCTATCTCGGCGATAGGCCGGCCGTGCCGATCACGGACGCGCTTAAAGCGATGGCGGAAAAGGATTTCGCGACCGCGCCCTGAGGGCGTCAGCGCATCTTGCCTTCGGTCTCGCCCCAGCGTTTCACCTTGCCGGTGTCGAGGCCGAAGAGATCGAGCACGCGGCCGAGATTGTGGTCGATCGCGTCTTCCAGCGTTTTGGGACGATTGTAGAAAGCCGGGACGGGCGGAGCGATGATCGCGCCCATCTCGGTCAACGCTGCCATGTTGCGGAGATGGCCGAGATGGAGCGGCGTCTCGCGCACCATCAGCACCAGCCGCCGCCGCTCCTTGAGGATCACATCTGCGGCGCGGGTGAGCAGCGTCGTCGTCACACCCGAGGCGATCTCGGCGACGCTCCGCACCGAGCAGGGCGCGACGATCATTCCGAGCGTCTTGAAAGAGCCAGAGGAGAGCGAGGCCGCCATGTCGCCGATGGCATGCGTCTCATGCGCCAGAGCGCGAACCTCGGCGATCTTCATGTCGGTCTCATAGGCCAGCGTGACCTCGGCCGATTTGCTCATCACCAGATGTGTTTCCACCGGCAGTGTGCGCAAAAGCTGGAGCAAGCGGATGCCGTAGATCACCCCCGACGCGCCGCTGATTCCTACAACAATGCGTTGTTGTTCTGACATTTTATACAGGCTGCGGCTGTGGCGGGGGCTTTGTCACGGGAGCGCAGCATATCCTGCTTGGCGGCGGCCTCCAAACGGAGTTAGCATTAACTGTTCGTACCTCATCTGGTTACAGCAGGAGGTGCTATGTCGTCGCAAGACCGTATCGAAGAGCTCCGTGCCCAGCATCGCAGCCTGGATCACACTCTCGATGAGGAAATCCACCGCCCGTTACCCAACCCTGATCTCGTGACCGATCTGAAGCGACAAAAGCTGCGAATAAAAGACGAAATAGCGCTGCTCGAGCATTCGGGCCACTAACAGCAACCACCTGGAAAGCCGGCTTTAGGGCAGGCTCTTGGCCTGCTCGCGAAGCTGGAATTTCTGCACCTTCCCGGTCGAGGTTTTCGGCAGCGGGCCGAACACGATCGTCTTCGGCGCTTTGAAATGGGCGAGATGATCGCGGCAATAGGCGATGATCTGCTCGGCGCTGGCGTTGTGTCCGGGCTTTAGTGTCACGAAAGCGCAGGGTGTCTCGCCCCAGCGCGGATCGGGCCGCGCAACGACCGCAGCTTCGAGCACGTCCGGGTGGCGATAAAGCACGCCCTCGACCTCGATCGTCGAGATGTTTTCGCCGCCCGAGATGATGATGTCCTTGGAGCGATCCTTGATCTCGACATAACCGTCAGGATGCGCGACGGCGAGATCGCCGGTATGGAACCAGCCGCCGGCAAAAGCTTCGTGCGAGGCTTTGGGGTTCTTGAGATAGCCTTTCATCACGACATTGCCGCGCATGAAGATCTCGCCCATGGTGTGGCCGTCGCGCGGCACCGGCTCAAGCGTTTTCGGGTCGGCGACCATGAGCCCTTCGAGCACGGGATAACGCACGCCCTGGCGCGCTTTGAGACCGGCGCGCTCCTCGTCGCCCAGCGCATCCCAATCACCGTGCCATTCGCACACCGTCACCGGACCGTAGACCTCGGTGAGGCCATAGACATGCGTCATCGCAAAGCCCATGCCTTCGATGCCTTGCAGCACGGCGGCGGGCGGCGCCGAGCCTGCGGTCATCATCGCGATGGTGCGGCCGCCGAAATCGCGGCGCTGCTCGTCGGGCGCGTTGAGCAGAAGGTTCACGACGATGGGCGCGCCGCAGAGATGCGTCACCTTTTCCTGCGCAATGGCCGAGAAGATCGCACCGGCCTCGACGCGCCTGAGGCATACATTTGTGCCGGAGAGCGCCGCGATGGTCCAGGGGAAGCACCAGCCGTTGCAATGGAACATCGGCAGAGTCCAGAGATAGACCGGGTGCCGCGGCATGCTCCACACCATGAGATTGCCGAGCGCGTTGAGATAAGCGCCGCGATGGTGCAGCACCACGCCTTTGGGATTGCCGGTCGTGCCGGAAGTGTAGTTGAGCGCGATCGCATCCCATTCGTCGTCGGGATAGGACCACGCGAAATCAGGATCGCCGGAGGCGAGGAAACTCTCGTAATCGATCTCGCCCAGGGCCTCGCCGGGCGCGCCGAGCGGATCGTCGATATCGATCACTAGCAGCTTCTTGCCGAACTGACGCAGTGCCGCCCCAACGATGGGCGAGAATTCGCGATCGGTGATCAGAGCTTTAGCTTCGCCGTGATTGAGGATGAAGGCGATCGTCTTCGCATCGAGCCGCGTGTTGAGGGCGTTCAGCACCGCGCCGAGCATGGGGACGCCGAAATGGGCTTCGAGTAGTGGCGGCGTGTTCGCCGCCATTATCGCGACCGTATCGTTTTTGCCGATGCCGCGGCGCTGCAGCGCGCTGGCAAGCCGTCGGCAGCGGGCATAAGTCTCGGCCCATGTACGTCGCTGCGTCCCATGGACCACCGCAAGTTGATCGGGATGGACCGCGGCCGCGCGCTCGATAAAGCTGAGCGGGGTCAGCGGCATATAATTGGCCGGGTTGCGATCGAGATCGATCGTGTAAGGGTTGGGCATCTCGCTCCTCCGCTCTGCTTCGCAGCTTGGCAGGCGCTGCGTTTTGCGACACGATAATAGCCAAAGCGCTCACGAGACGGGGAGGAATTGCATGATAGCCAGCCGGCAAGAGGAAGAGCATCGTCGCTCGCTCGCCGATCCCGAGGGATTCTGGGCGGAAGCCGCGGCCGCGATCGATTGGGACAAGCATTGGGACACGGTGCTCGACCGAAGCCGGCCGCCTTTCTATCGGTGGTTTACCGGTGGCCGCCTCAATACCTGTTGGAACGCGCTCGACCGCCATGTTGAGCAGGGACGCGGCGAGCAAGCGGCGCTGATCTACGACAGCCCGGTGACGGGGCAGGCGAAGCGCTTCACCTATCGCGAGCTGCGCGATGCGACCGCGAAAGTCGCGGGCGCCTTGGCGTCACTCGGCGTGACGCGCGGCGATCGGGTGATCATCTATATGCCGCTGGTACCGGAAGCGGTAATGGCGATGCTTGCTTGTGCACGGCTCGGCGCGATCCACTCCGTTGTCTTCGGCGGCTTTGCCGCGCCTGAGCTCGCGACGCGCATCGATGACGCCAAACCGAAAGCGATCGTCTCCGCTTCCTGCGGCATCGAGCCCGGCCGTGTCGTGCCCTACAAGCCGCTGCTCGACCACGCGATCGAGCTCGCGCATTATAAGCCGGCGGCGACGCTGATATTGCAGCGGCCGCAGCAACGCTGCGACCTTGTTCCCGGCCGCGATCGCGATTGGGTCGAAGCTGTATCCGCCGCCGCGGCTGCGGCGTGCGTGCCGGTCGAGGCGACCGATCCGCTCTACATCCTCTACACCTCGGGTACGACCGGCCAGCCGAAAGGTATCGTGCGCGACAATGGCGGCCATGCCGTCGCGCTTTACTGGTCGATGGCGAATGTCTATGGCGTTAAGCCGGGCGAAGTGTTCTTCGCCGCTTCCGACATCGGCTGGGTCGTCGGCCATTCCTATATCGTCTACGCGCCGCTGCTCTATGGCTGCACGACAGTGCTCTACGAGGGCAAGCCGGTCGGCACGCCCGACGCTGGCGCCTATTGGCGGCTGATCGCCGAGCACGGGGTCGTCGCGATGTTCACAGCGCCGACGGCGTTCCGCGCCATCCGCCGCGACGACCCGGACGGCAAATTCATCCGCCGATACGATCTCGGCAAATTCCGCACGCTCTTCCTCGCGGGCGAGCGCGCCGATCCGGCGACCGTCGCCTGGGCGGAGGAAAAGGTGCAGCGGCCGGTGATCGACCACTGGTGGCAGACCGAGACCGGCTGGTCGATCGTTGCGAATTGCACCGGACTCGGCCTTGAGAAGGTCAAGCATGGCTCCGCGACCAAGCCGGTGCCGGGCTACGATCTGCGGGTGTTGTCACCCGATGGCGAGCGCGCTAAGCCGGGCGAAATCGGCGCGCTTTGCGTGAAGCTGCCGCTGCCGCCGGGCTCCCCGCCGACGCTCTGGCAGGCGGAAGAGCGCTTCGTGAAGGC
>DATNGE010000238.1:0-3966 GCA_035606035.1 Allostellaceae bacterium | reverse complement strand
CCGCGCATAAGGCATTTCTGCCGGCGTGATTGCGTTGCGGCGGCGCACGTCGTTCGGATCGATGCCGAGCTTGTGGCCGATGGCGTCGATCAGCCGCTCGCGCACGAAGCTGCTCTCGTAGCGACCGGGCGCGCGATAGGTTGCCGCCGGCGTCTTGTTGGTGAGGCGGACATAGCCGACAGCGCGATAGGCCGGGACGCGATAAGGCCCGGGCAGGATGCCGCAGGTCATATGCGGCACGCGCACGCCATGGGTGCGAAGATACGCACCTTGATCGTGAAAGAACTCATCGTCGATCGCGAGGATGCGGCCGGCCTCATCGACGGCGGCGCGGATGCGGTGACGCTGCTGGCGCGAATGATTGGCCGCGATCAGATGCTCGCGGCGGTCTTCGATCCATTTGATCGGCCGCTCGAAGCGCATCGCCGCGACGCACACCAGCACATCCTCGGGGTAAAGCTCGCCGCGAATACCGAAGCCGCCGCCGACATTGCCCTCATACATATGAACGCCGGCGAGGCCGCGTCCGAGCATGCGGGCGATGGCTTCGCGGTTGCGGTGCGGCACCTTGGCGGCTCCGTGAAACTCGAGCAGGTCGCGCGCCGAATCGTAGCGGGCGAGAGCGCCGCGCGTTTCGAGCGGCACGCCGGAATGGCGGCCGACAGCGAGATCGAGCTCGACGATTGTCGGCGCTGTACGAAACACGGAATCGACATCGCCGTAGCCTTGGCGGACGATCTCGGCCGTCGTCGTGCGGCCCGGCTCGAACTCACCGGGCGGCGCATCCGCGGCCATCAGTGGCGGCAATTCCTCGACCTCGACGGTGACAAGATCGGCAGCATCCTCGGCGCGGTACGCGTCGTCCGCGAAGACGACAGCGATCGGCTCACCGACATAGCGCACATATTTCTGCGCTAAAACCGGCTGGCGATAGGGCTCAAGGCGCTCGATCCGTCCTTCGCGGAAATCGATCGGCGGGACTTCAGGGATATCCGCTGCCGCCCAAACGGCATAAACGCCGGGTGCGGCCTTTGCCTCGCTCGTATCGATGGAAACGATCCGACCATGTGCGCAGGCCGAGCGGACGACGCGCATGTGCAGCTGATGCGGAAAAGAAATATCGGCGATGAAGCGACCGCGCCCGGTGACCAGCGGCGGATCTTCGAGCCGATTGACGGATTGCCCGATCCATTGCTGTTTTTCGGTCATGAGCGCCGCGCCATCGCTGCCGCGCACACTGCCTTGATGATCGCGTCGTAGCCGGTGCAGCGGCAAAGATTGGCCGACAAAGCTTCGAGCAATCTCGCTTCGTCGATGTCCGGATCGCGCTCCAGCAGCGCGACCGCCAGCATGAGGAATCCCGGCGTGCAGAAGCCGCATTGCAAGCCATGCTCGGCGATGAACGCAGCCTGCAGCGGGTGCAGTTCTTTGCCGGCGGCGAGCCCTTCGACGGTGCGGATTTTCTTGCCGCGCGCTTGCACAGCGAACATCAGGCAGGAGCGAACCGGATCGCCGTCGACGAGGATGGTGCAGGCCCCGCAGACCCCGTGCTCGCAGCCGATATGCGTGCCGGTGAGAGCGCAATCGTCGCGAATGACGTCGGCCAGAAGCCGGCGTGGCTCGACCGCCACCGCGTAGCGCCGGCCGTTGATCTCGAGAGCGATCTCGCGCTTGGCGCTCATATCGCTTGCTCCAGCGCGCGCCGCGCGAGGCTCGCGACCAGATCGCGGCGATAATCCGCGCTGATCATCGGATCCGACATCGGCGTGACCGCGCGCGCCGCTTCCGTCGCCGCCGCGGCAAAGCATTCCGCATTTGGGATGCCGCCTTGCAGCACGCGCTCCGCTTCGACGACCCGGCGCGGACGGCTTTCAACGCCGCCGATACCGAGACGCGGCTCGGCGATGCGGCCGTTCTCGACGCGATAGGTGGCGAGCGCCATCGCGATCGCGAAGTCCCCCGCGCGCCGGCTGAATTCGACAAAGCCGCTACGCGTATCCGCCGGCAACAATGGCAGCTTCACCTGCACCAGCAGTTCGTCGTCCGCCAACGCGGTCGTCATGACGCCGGTGAAAAAATCGGCGGCGCGGATTTGCCGCGTGCCGCTTGCGGCGCGCGCGACAATCGTGGCGCCGAGCGTCGCGGCGACGCAGCACCATTCGGAAGCGGGATCGGCATGGGCGATGCTGCCGCAAAAGGTACCCCGGCGCCGGATCGGGTCATGGGCGATGTGGCGCACGACCTCCGACAACAACCTCCCGAGCGGGGCGGCGGTGATGGGCTGATGAAACGCGGCGTGACGAACGCTCGCCCCGATGGTCAATTCATTGGTCCCGAGGGAGAGCTGGGCAAGCGCGGCAATCCCATTGATGTCGATGAGATGCGCGGGCCGCGCGAGACGGAAGGCCATCGCAGGAACGAGACTCTGGCCGCCGGCCAATACGCGGCCATTCTGCGGCGCGAATTCCGCCAGCAACGCCACGGCTTCCTCGACCGATTCCGGTGCATGATATTCGAAAGGAGCCGGCTTCATCGTCTTCCTTGCTCGGGTCTCCCGTTGAACCAGCGGTCTTCAATCGGCTACCCGACCCTCGGCGCGTGGCGATGCTGGCGGAATCTGATAACGAACGCCTAAAATAAGACAATCGGTCGATATTGACCAGCGATCATCAGTGCCGACGAAGGGGAGATCGATGAAGCGATTGCTCTCGAAACTGAGTTTGATCGGCGTTTGCGGGCTGCTCTTCGGCATGGCAAGTGTGCCGTCTCGCGCTGACGATCTCGCCGGGTTCTACAGCGGCAAGACAGTCACGGTCGCGATCGGCTATAGCGCGGGCGGCGGCTACGACCTTTATGCGCGGCTGCTCGCTCGCTACATGGGAAAATACATTCCCGGCAATCCGACTATTGTGCCCCAGAACATGCCGGGGGCGGGCAGCCTTAAGGTTGCCAAATATCTTTATGAGGTCGCGCCCAAGGACGGCACCGTATTTGGCACATTCTCGCGCTCGATGCCGCTGGCGCCCGTTGAAGGCATGGAAGGCGCGACGTTCGATTCGCGAAAATTCACCTGGCTCGGCAGCATGGCCAAGGACGTCACGATGTGCGTCACCTCCGACGAGTCGGGCATCAAGGATTGGGCCGCCGCGCTGAAGACCGATTTTACCGTCGGCGGCGAGGGCCAAGGCTCGGACCCCGACGTCTTTGCGAATGTGATCAAGAATGTCTACGGCGCCAAAGCGAAGCTGGTTACCGGCTATCCCGGAACCTCCGAAATGTTCTTGGCGCTCGAACGCGGCGAGCTCGCCGGGATCTGCGGCGTTTCCTACAGCACCGTTATGGGCCGCTGGGCGGAGCCGCTGAAGCAGGGTCAATTGCACATCATCGTTCAGGGCGGCCTCGAGAAGCATGCGGATCTTCCCAACGTTCCCAACATGCTCGATCTCGCCGCCGACGCTCATCAGAAGACGCTGATGCGGCTCATTCTCGCGCCGCAAGCCATGGCACGGCCCTTCGCGGCACCGCCCGATATTCCGGCGGAGCGCGCGAAAGCGTTACGCGATGCGTTCGCCGCGGCGCTCAAAGATCCCGATCTGATCGCCGAGGCGCAAAAACAGAAAATCGACGTTGGCCTCATGTCAGCCGCACAGCTGCAAAATCTCCTCGATGAGCTTTATCAGGCGCCCAAGGAGATCGACGTCGAGGCGGCGAAGATCTCGGGTCTATGAGGCTTGGCGGCGCGGGCCTTATCGCTTCGCGCCGTCGCCGGAACCGCGCCTCTCAGCGCTGCGGCAGAAAGCGGGTCGTCAAATATTTCGTCATGTCGGGCTTTTCGGTCAGAAGGCCGAGATCGGTGAAGGATTGCTCGACCGTTGCGACGGCGTCGGCTGGAAAAGTTCCATCGCGCGACATCGACGGCATGACGAGATCGTACTGCTTTTCCTGGACCGATGGTGCGAAATGCGT
>DATNGE010000237.1:0-8723 GCA_035606035.1 Allostellaceae bacterium | reverse complement strand
GCGAGCTCTTCGCCGGCGCGGCCGCCGCGCAACGTGAGATCGCCCTTGACCTTGCCGGCGTCGAAGACATGCAGCGGCCGGTCAAGATCGTAGGTGAGGAAATTGGTCACATCGACCAGCGCCGAGATCGGCCGGAGCCCGATTGCGGTCAGGCGATCCTGCAGCCAGCGCGGACTCGGCCCGTTTTTCACGCCGCGAATGAGCCGGCCGAGGAACAGCGGGCAGGCTTTTGCATCCGGCCCTTCGAGATGCACCTTGATCGGCGATTCGAATTGCCCCGCAACCGCCGCCGTGTCGATCGATTTGAGCTTGCCAAGCCCCGACGCCGCGAGATCGCGCGCGAGGCCGCGCACGCCGAGACAATCGGCGCGGTTCGGCGTGATCTTCACATCGAGCACCGGATCATCGAGCCCCGTCGCCTCGGCGAAGCTCGCGCCCGGCTTCAGATCGCCCGGCAATTCGATGATGCCTTCGTGATCCTCGCTGAGCTTCAGCTCGTAGCCCGAGCACATCATGCCGTTGGATTTGACGCCGCGAATCTCGCCGACCTTCAGCACCATGCCGTTGCGCGGAATGGTGACGCCCGGCGCGGCGAAGACGCCGACAAGACCGGTACGGGCGTTCGGCGCGCCGCATACGACTTCGACCTCGCCCTTGCCGGCTTCGACTTTGAGCAGCTTCAAGCGATCGGCGTTGGGATGCGGTCGCGCATCAATGACGCGGCCGATGACGAAGCCGGCGAGGTCCTTGGCGCGGTTCTCGACCGATTCGACTTCGAGGCCGAGCATCACCAAGCGGCGCACGATGTCATCGAGCGGCGCGTCGGTATCGAGATGCGTCTTGAGCCAGCCGAGCGTCGTCTTCATCGCGTGCCCGAGACCAGCGAGGGCTGCTCCAGCGGCAGGAAGCCGTAATGCCGGAGCCAGCGCAGATCGCTTTCATAAAAGGTGCGCAGATCGGGAATGCCGTATTTCAGCATCGCGATGCGCTCGATCCCCATGCCGAAGGCGAAGCCCTGATACTCCGCAGGATCGAGACCGCAATTGGCGAGCACTTTGGGATGCACCATGCCGCAGCCCAAAATTTCGAGCCAATTGGCGCCCGCACCGATCTTCAAGCCGCCGCCTTCGCGCGAGCAGCCGATATCGACCTCGGCCGAGGGCTCGGTGAAGGGGAAATAGCTCGGGCGGAAACGCACCGGCAGATCGTCGACATCGAAGAAAGTGCGGCAGAATTCGATGAGGCAACCTTTGAGGTGCCCCATATGGATATTCTTCTCGATCACCAGCCCTTCGACCTGATGGAACATCGGCGAATGGGTCGCGTCGTGATCGCTGCGGAAAGTGCGGCCGGGCACGATGATGCGGATCGGCGGCTTCGTCTCCATCATCGTGCGGATCTGCACCGGCGAAGTATGCGTGCGCAGCACCTTGCGGCTGCCATCGGCAGCGCGGGGCGTCAGATAGAACGTGTCGTGCTCCTGCCGCGCCGGATGCTCGGCTGGAATGTTGAGCGCGGTGAAATTGTGGAAGTCGTCCTCGATATGCGGACCTTCGGCGACGGTGAAGCCCATCTCGCCGAAGATCGCGATCAACTCATCGATGGTCTGGCTGATCGGATGGACGCGGCCGTCGATCTCGGCCTTCACCGGCAAAGTAACGTCGATGCGCTCTTCCTTGAGCCGCTGGTCGAGCGCCGCGCGATCATGGCTTCGCTTCGCCGCGCCGAGCGCTTCCTCGACCGTGGCTTTGAGCGCGTTGAGCGCGGCGCCGCGCGTCTTGCGCTCATCCGGCGCGAGGCCGCCGAGCGTCTTTAAGAGGGCGGTGAGCTGGCCGTTGCGGCCGAGGATCGTAACGCGCAGCTGCTCGAGCGCGTCGGCACTGCCTGCCGCCGCGATCTGGCGCAGCCAGTCGTCACGAACCGCGTCGAGATTTTCCACGGCGGCCCTCGGCCCTTAGGCCTGGGTGAGAGCCGCTTGTGCCTGGGCCACAATCGCCTGAAACGCCGCCGCATCGCGCGCCGCGAGATCGGCGAGCACTTTGCGGTCGAGCTCGATGCCCGCGCGTTTCAGGCCATTGATGAATTGCGAATAGGTCAGGCCGCCTTCGCGGGCGCCGGCATTGATGCGCTGAATCCAGAGGGCGCGGAAATTGCGCTTCTTCGCCCGCCGGTCGCGATAGGCGTAACGCAGCCCCTTCTCGACCTTCTCGATGGCGACACGGAAATTCGAATGCGCCCGGCCGCGATAGCCTTTCGCGAGCTTCAGGACCTTCTTGTGACGGGCATGCCCCGTCACGCCGCGTTTCACATGCGCCATGGGCCTACCTCAGATACGGCATGTAGGTGAGCACGAGATTGGCATCGCCGTCCCGCAGGATCATGCTGCCACGCGCCTTGCGCTTCATGCTTTTCGGCTTCGAGATCAGGCGGTGGCGCTTATGCGCGACGCCGGCCTTGATTTTGCCCGTGGCGGTGCGCGAGAAGCGCTTTTTGGCGCCGCTCTTGGTCTTCATCTTGGGCATTTTTATCCTTTCGCTTCAAGGATTTAGGCAAAGGACGGCGAGGCATGCCCGTTTGAAGCCAGCTGTCCTGGGTGAGGCGCGGGTTATATCGGCAGGCCGCCGAAATAGCAAGGGTGGCAGACGCTTGTCGAGGGTCGACGCGGCCGCGCCGCGCGGGTTACCGTTGGTTGGGGCAGGAACGCGAAGAAGATGGGCGACGTACGGGAAGGGCGTGTCCTCGGCATCGGTATCGTCGGTATCGGCGGCGCTGCGGTCAACATGCTGCCGGCCTTTGCGCGCCACCCTGAGTTCAGCATCGCGGCCGCGGCCGATACCGATCCGGATGTGCTCGGCCGGTTCGCCCGCGATTACCCTGCCGCCGCCACCTTCCGCTCGATCGCCGAGCTCTGTGCCTGTCCGGCCGTCGATCTCGTCTATATCGCCACGCCGACGCGCCTTCATGCCGAGCATGCCGGCATCGCCTTGGCGGCGAAGAAACATGTCCTCATCGAAAAGCCGATGGCGGTGACCTTGGGCGAAGCCGACGCGATGATCGCCGCCGCGGAGAAGCACGCCGTGCTGCTCGGCGTCAACGTCAAGCACAGTTTCGAGCCGCGCATCCTGAAGCTGCGCGCGCTCGCGCAATCCGGCGAGCTCGGGCGGCTGCGCACGATCCAGAGCTGGCGCTATGTCGATTGGCTCTATCGCCCGCGCACGCGCGCCGAGCTCACGCCGGGTTGGGGCGCGGGAATCCTTTGGCGGCAGGGACCGCATCATTTCGATTTCCTGCGCACGATTGGCGGCGGGATGCTGCGCAGCGTGCGCGGCAGCTGTCAGATCCTCGATGCGGCGCGACGCGTGACCGGGGCCTACACCGCCTATCTCGAATTCGCCGATGGGCTTGCCTGCACCGCCGTATGCAGCGGCTACGATCATTTCAATTCGCGCGCTTATGTGCGCGGTTTCAGCGGCGAGACGCCGCTCGCCGCCGCCGGCCAGCATGCACGCGCGCGCCGCGCCCTCGAAGCGCATGCCAGCGATCCCTCCTGGGAAGAGAACCAGGCCGCGGACGAGCGCTATGGCGGCAGCGGCCCGGTGCCCGATAACGGCCATACCGTCTCGAGCAGCTGGCTCTTGAGCGGGCCGCTGATCGCGAGCTTCGAGCGCGCCGATGTCCGCTTCTCCACCACCGGGCTCGTTGTTGATGGCGATCGCGAGCAATGGGAGATTCCGCTCAAGGATCAGGGCGACGGTCGCGACGGCCGGCTGAAGAGCTTCCATCGCGCGATCACCCAAGGCGCGGCTCTGCCTGCCGACGGAAGCTGGGGCAAGGCGACGCAAGAAGTGCTGGTGGCGCTCGAGCGTTCCGCCGAGACACGCAGCGAGATACCGCTTATCCACCAAACGCCGTACAACGCCTAAGCCGACCGTTGCGATCGAGGAGAAAATCTCATGTTGACCAAGGAACAAAATGAGCGGCTGACACGCGTCGGCGCGGGCACGCCGATGGGCGATCTGCTGCGCCGCTACTGGCATCCGATCGCGGCGCTGGCGCAGATGAAGGATCGCGACACCCTGCCGGTGCGGATCTTCGGCGAGGATCTCGTGCTCTATCGCGATCTCTCGGGCACCTACGGCCTGCTCGAAGCGCGCTGCCCGCATCGCTCGATGTCGCTGGTCTACGGCATTCCCGAGCAATGCGGCCTGCGCTGCCCCTATCACGGCTGGACGTTCGACGAGAGCGGCGCCTGCATCGAGCAGCCTTACGAAGAGACCGAGGATCCGGAAGCCCGCTTCAAAGACAAGGTCACGACCAAGGCCTACGAGGTGGCGGTGCTCGGCGGTATGATCTTCGGCTATCTCGGGCCGAAGCCCGTGCCGGTGCTGCCGCAATGGGATCTCTTCGTCATGGAAGACTGCGTGCGCGACATCGGCTTCGCGGTCGTGCCGTGCAATTGGCTGCAGATCATGGAGAACTCGCTCGACCCCGTCCATGTCCAGTGGCTGCATCGCTACATGCGCAATTACGTGCTCGGCAAGCTCGGCAAGCACGAGAAGCAGCGCCCGGTCGAGAAGCACGCGAAGATCGGCTTCGATGAATTCGAATACGGCATCACCAAGCGGCGCATCCTCGAGGGCAACAGCGAGGCCGATGACGATTGGGCGATCGGCCATCCGGTCGTCTTCCCGAACTATCTCAAGACCGGCAACACCTTCCAGATCCGCGTGCCGATGGACGACGAGAGAACCGCCTATTGGTGGTATCGCTGCTTCACCAAGGAATCGGGGGTGCCGATCGAGCCGCAAGCGCCCGAGGACATTCCGATGTACACGACGCCCGTGCCGCATCTCGATCCGACGGGGCGCCCGCAATGGGACGTGCTCGACAACAACAGCGGCCAGGACCTCGTCGCCTGGATCACGCAGGGGCCGATCACCGATCGCACCAAGGAGACGCTCGGCCGCTCGGATCGCGGCGTCATCCTTTATCGCAAGCAGCTCGAAGAAGGGCTGCAAGCCGTGGCCGAGGGCAAGGACCCGCGCAACGTCTTCCGCGATCCCGCGCTGGGCAAGATCGACTTGCCGACGGAGAAGATCTTCCTCAACATCCGGACCAACATCGTCAAAGGCGATCGCACCGGGAACACGGCGAAATACAGCCCGATCCTCAAGAAGATCGACGCCGCCGCGGCCGAATAGCCGCGGACGCGCGCGAGTAGTAGGGAGGCCATGATGAAAGGCACGCGGCTCGTCCTCTGGGCGGCGATGGCGGTGCTGACCGGCATCGGTCTATGCCCGAGCGTTCGCGCGGCCGATATCGACCCAGCGACCTATTTCAAAGGCAAGACGATCACGCTGGTGGTCGATTTCAAGCCCGGCGGCGGGACCGACGTCCAGGCACGCTATTTCGCGGCGCATTTCGGGAAGTTCATTCCGGGCGACCCGCGCATCGTCGTCACCAACCTCTTCCCGATCCCGGCCGGACATAATTTCGTCTGGAACGCCAAGCCCGACGGGCTCTCGATCTCGTTCCTCGCCGCCGCCGATGTCGGCACCGAGCTCATCGATCCGACGGCACAGTTCCAAAGCAACAAGTTCGAATATATCGGCGCACACACCGCGCGCGATCTGATCCTCTATGTCCGCGACACGGTGCCTTATGCCTCGCTGCACGATTCGAAAGGCGGCAAGGTGCCGATCAGCATCGCGCTGCCGATCTCGCGGCCGGAAGACCTCTCGGGCATCGGGCTCGCGACCGCGCTGCTCTCCTTGTGGTTCGACGCGCCTCTGAAGATCACGCCGATCGCCCAGACCGGGTCGAGCGATACGCTCTTGATGCTCGAGCGCGGCGACATCAATGGCTGGGTCGGCGGCGCGCAATGGTACGTGCTGCCGAAGCTCCGCCCGGGCTGGCTGAAGAGCGGCTATCTCAAGCCGATCGCCGATATGGGCAATCCCGACACCGAGCCGCATGCCAATGCCGAGATCAGCCTTCCCATCCCGAACGCGATCACCTGGCTCAACGACGATCAGAAGAAAATCTGGCGCGCGCTGGTGATATCGCAGGTGCTGACGGGCAAGGCGCTCGCGACCTCGCCGAACACGCCGCCCGCGGTGGTGAAGATTTTGCGCGATGCCTATGGCGCCGCCTTCAAGGATAAGGATTTCGCCGCCGGCGTCGAGAAGATCCAGCAAGAGCCGGTCGATCTCATCCCCGGCGACAAGCTGCAGCAAATGGTCGAGACCTCGCTCGCCGAATTCAAGGAGCAGCTGCCGGCCTACAAAGCGCTGCAGAAGCAGATTTTCGAGCGCTATGTGAAAGGGCTCTAGCGCGCGATGGACGGGATTCTGGCCGGACTCGCTTGGCTCGGAACCTCGACCTACTGGATCGCATTTTTCGCCGCGGTTTTTATGGCCGCAGCGGCGGGGCTGGTCCCCGGTCTCTCGGCGACCTTGCTCATGGCGCTCGCCGTTCCGTTCATCGTCTTCAACATCCAGGATCCCGTCATCGGCATCGTTATGCTGGCGACGATCACCGCGGTCGAGGAAATCCTCGACGTGTTGCCGATCGTCGCGCTCGGGTATCCCGGCGTCGGCCAGGTGACCTTCCTCGAAGCGCGGCCGCTCGTGGCGCGCGGCTATGCGGCGCGCACGCTCGGCTTCATCTATGTCGTCGCCTTGTGCGGCGGTCTGATCGGCGCGCTCGTGCTGTTGCTCATCATCCCGATCATCAAGCCTTTCATCCTGCAATTCAGCTTTGCCGAGATCGGCGCGATCGGCATCTTCGGCGTCGCCATGGTCGGCGCGCTCAGCCGCGGCGCGATGATCAAAGGCGTCGCTTCCGGCGTCTTCGGCATGCTGATCAGCACCGTGGGCCTCAGCGTCTTCACCGGCGAGGCGCGCTACACCTTCGGCCAGCTCGAATTCCAGGAGGGGCTGCCGCTGATCGCGACGGTGGTCGGGCTCTTCGCTCTCCCGGAAATGGCCGATCTCCTGATGACGCGGCAGACCGTTTCCTCGGCCGATGCGACTTTCGGCACGCGCGAGGTCTTCAAGGGCGCACGGATCGCTCTCAAATATTGGCGCCTCATCATCCGCCATTCGCTGCTCGGCGTGTTCCTCGGTGCAATCCCGGGCATCGGCGCGCGCGTCGTCTCCTGGCTCTCCTATGGAATCGGCATTTCGCTGACCAAGAACCGGCGCCAATTTGGCCGCGGCTCGTATCGCGGCCTCGTCTTTTCGGAAGCGGTGCAAAGCTCGAAAGAGGGCGGCCACGCCATCCCGACCCTCGCGCTCGGCGTGCCGGCGGGTCAGGCCTGGGTGTTCGTGGTGGTGGCGATGATCGCCTACGGCGTCTCGCCCGGGCCGCAATTCCTCTCGCAGCACACCGACATCGTCGTGCTCATTGTCGTCAGCCTGGTGCTCGGCAATGCGATGCTCGCGACCATCGGCATGCTGTGGTCGGGGCGTCTCGCGAGGATGTCGCGCCTGCCCTATCCGATGCTCTGTGCCGTGATCGTGCCGCTCGCCATTCTCTCGGCATTCCAGGAGACGCGGCACTGGACGGCGGTGCCGATCGTCCTCGGCTTTGCCGGCCTCGGCTTCGTGATGAAATATTTCCGCTGGCCGCGGCCGCCGCTCGTGCTCGGCTTCATCCTCGGCAAGATCGTCGAGCAGAACATGCTGACCGCGATTTCGCTCTATGGCGTCGCCGGCGTGCTGGAGCGGCCGCTCACCATCGGACTCATTATCGGCGCCATCGCGATTGCGGTGTTCCTCACCCGCATCGGCAATGCGGCGATGCCGCTCCCGGCAAGCGATGCCGGCGATGCAGAGCGCCGGCTGCCGTGGCGCTGGCAGGACGACAATTACGTCGCGCTGTTCTTCATTCTGGTCGGCGCCTTCTTCATTATCGGCGCTTCGCACTTCCGGCTCGCCGCGCGCACCTTTCCGATGGCCCTCGGCATCCTCCTGGTGCTGCTCTCATTCCTGCAACTCGTCAGGAACGGCTGGCAGCGCGGCGAGGCCGATGTGCTCGACATCGGCATGATGAGCAAAGGCATGGCGACGACAAGGCAAACCGCGCCGATCATCCTCGGGTTGGTCGCGCTGTTTCTCGTCGTCGCCGCGGCCATCGGCCTGCAATACGGCGCGATCGCTTTTGCGGCGGCGACGCCGATCGCACTCGGCGCGGGCAAGCGGCCCTGGCTTTCGGGTCTCGTCACCGGCGCGATCATGGCCGCGCTGGTGGTCGGGCTATTCGATGAGATGCTCAACGTCATCTGGCCCGACCCGCTGGTCCTGTCCTGGATGGAAGGCTCGCTCTTCTGACAAGAAAGCGAAAGGGCGCGAGATGCCTCGCGCCCCTGTCTGCATGCAGCGGTGGCGCCGATCACTTCGGCGACATCACCATCGTCATTTGCCGGCCTTCCATGCGCGGATAGGCTTCGATCTTGGCGATCGCATCGAGATCGTCTTTGACGCGCATCAGCACATTCATGCCGAGCTCTTGATGCGCCAGCTCGCGGCCGCGGAAGCGCATGGTGACCTTCACCTTGTCGCCCTCTTCGATGAAGCCTTTCATCGAGCGCATCTTCACGTCGTAATCGTGATCGTCGATCGAGGGGCGGAGCTTGATCTCCTTGACCTCGATAACCTTCTGCTTCTTGCGCGCCTCGTTCTTGCGCTTCTGCTCTTCGTATTTGAATTTGCCGAAATCGA
>DATNGE010000236.1:0-8475 GCA_035606035.1 Allostellaceae bacterium | reverse complement strand
TTCGACGAGCTGCTCGCCAATCAGCTCGCTCTCGCCTTGATGCGCGAGCATGTGAAGCGCGTCGCCGGCCGCGCGCTGATCGCCAAGGGCGAGCTGCGCAAGAAGGTGCTCGCCGGCCTGCCCTTCAGCCTGACGCGCTCGCAGCGCAGCGCGATCGACGAGATCGCCAGCGATATGCGCCAGCCGATCCGCATGATGCGGCTGCTGCAAGGCGATGTCGGCAGCGGCAAGACCGTTGTCGCGCTCGCGGCTATGCTCGACGCGGTCGAGACCGGCGCGCAGGCCGCCTTTATGGCGCCGACCGAGCTGCTCGCGCGCCAGCACCACGCGACCCTGACGCAGCTCGCGCAAGGCTCGGGCGTCAAGATTGCGCTGTTGACCGGGCGCGAGAAAGGCAAGCCGCGCACGCAGCTGCTTCATCTCCTGGCGCAGGGCGATGTCGATATCGTCGTCGGCACGCATGCGCTCTTCTCGGACGACGTCGAATACAAGGACCTCGCCCTTGCCATCATCGACGAGCAGCACCGCTTCGGCGTCGAGCAGCGCATGCTCCTCGCCGAGAAAGGCGATGGCGTCGACATACTGGTGATGACGGCGACCCCGATCCCACGAACCTTGATGTTGACTGCTTATGGTGATCTCGATTCGACCCGCCTCACCGAGAAGCCCACCGGTCGCAAGCCGATCCGGACCGTGACCATGCCCGTCGAGCGCCTGGCCGAAGTGGTCGAGGCGGTCGAGCGCGCTCTGAAGAGCGGCGCCAAGATTTACTGGATCTGCCCGCTGGTCGAGGAATCCGAGCTCATCGATTTGAAAGCCGCGACCGACCGGTTCAACGAGCTGAAGCACCGCTTCGGCGCGCGCGTCGGGCTGGTCCACGGGCAGATGAAAGGCGACGAGCGCGACCGCGTCATGGAGCAATTCGCCGGCACCGGCATCGATCTCCTCGTCGCGACCACGGTCGTCGAGGTCGGCGTCGACGTGCCCGAGGCGACGGTGATGGTGATCGAGCATGCCGAGCGCTCCGGCCTGGCGCAGCTCCACCACCTGCGCGGCCGCATCGGCCGCAGCGACAAGCCCGCGAGCTGCCTCTTGCTCTACACCCCGCCGCTCGGCGAGACCGCGAAGGCGCGGCTCACGATCCTGCGCGAAAGCGATGATGGCTTCCGTATCGCCGAGGAAGATCTACGCCTGCGCGGCGCCGGCGAAGTGCTCGGTACGCGGCAAAGCGGCATGCCGGAGATGAAGCTCGCCGATCTCGCCGTTCATGGCGATCTCCTCGCCGTCGCGCGCGACGATGTCCAGTTGATCATGCATCGCGATCCGTCGCTCGGCTCGCCGCGTGGCCAGGGGCTGCGCACGCTCCTCTATCTCTTCGGCCGCGACCAGGCCGTGCGATATATCAGGTCCGGGTGAGGCGTCGCGCACATTCCTATTCGATTGACCCACGCCCTTCCTACATCGTCATTGCCGGGCTTGTCCCGGCAATCCATGTACCCGCGGAACAAGTCCGCGGGTGACGAAAAATAGGCGATTAAAAGAGAATGGAGAAAGTTAAAACCCGACCAGCCGCGCCGGGTTGTCGACCAGCAGCTTCTGCTGCTGCGCCGGGTCCGGCGCCATCAAAGGGATGAGGTCGACAAGGTCTGCGTCGTCCGGATTGTACGGATTGGCCGGGTGCGGCCAGTCGCTGCCCCAGATCACGCGGTCGGGCGCCGCCGCGATCAAAGCCTGCGCGTAAGGAATGGCTTCGTGGAACGGTGCGCCCGTTTTCGAGACCCGGTCGCTGCCCGAGAGCTTCACCCAGCCATTGTCGCGCCGCACGAGCTCGAGCAGCGCTTGGAAAGCCGGGTGTTCCAGCCCGCCGCTGACATCGAGCCGGCCCATATGGTCGAGGACAAAAGGAATTCTGAGACTGCACAGGAAATCGAACACATCGAGCATGTCCGGCGGGTCCATCAGGAATACGAGATGCCAGCCGAAAGCCGCGATGCGCTCGACCGTTCGCCGCATCGTCGCGATATCGGGCCGGATGCCGTGGCGCGCCAGGAAGATGAAGCGCGCGCCGCGCATCCCGGCAGCATGCAACGCCTCGATCTCTTTCTCCGACGGCACCGCGGCGACCGGCATGACGCCGCGATAATTTGGCCCCGCCAAAGCCAGACCTATCAGCGTGATGTCGCGGTTTTGCACATCAGGTTGCACGAGAATGCCACGGCTAATGCCGAGCCGGCGATGCAGCGCCAGCGCCTGATCCATCTCGTGATCGGGAAAGCGAGCGCCCTTCGCATAGACATGGAAATGGCAATCGGTCGCGTTCGCGGGCGGAACAAAGCGCGGCTTGCGTTGCTCGGCGGGATGTTGAGCCATCACGCAATCATAGAGCACAAGCGAGGCCTACGCTTTATTCATTTGGCCGGGGCCGCGCGCTGCGCTACATCCGGTGCGGGCAATTCAGCCCTCTCCTACTCGTCGAGGGGAGAGGAAATGGGAGGACCAGTGAAGCAAGTTGTCGTGTCGCTCGTTGCCGCCGTCGCCGTCACCATCGCCGGGCTGAGCAGCGCTTCCGAGGCGCGCGCGGAAGACCACATCAAAGTCGGGCTTTCGAAACAGATCGGGTTTCCCGGCGTGCCGGTCGGGATCGCCCGCGGTTATTTCAAGCAGCAGGGCCTCGATGTCGAAATGGTGTTCTTCGATTCCGCACAGCCGGCCGCGGTCGCGGTCGCCTCGGGGGATATCGATTTCGGCACTGTCGGCATGTCGGCGGCCTTCTTCGCTCTCGCCGCGCAAGGTCAGCTGAAGCTCATCGCCTCCTCGGGCGGCAACGCGCCCGGCTATTTCAATCTCGCCTTCATCGCCTCGAACAAGGCGTGGGATGCGGGGCTTAAAACTGTCGCCGGCATCAAAGGCCATTCGATCGCGATCAGCCAGGTCGGCACCGCGCTGCATTACACGGTCGGCGAAGCGGCGCGCCACTACGGCTTCAGCATAAGCGACGTCGAGGTAAAGCCGCTGCAATCGACCAGCAACTGCCTCGCCGCCGTCACCGGCGGCACGGTCGATGCCGCCGTGGTGCCGGGCGTGACCGTCGCGGGTCCGGTCGAGCGCGGCGAATTCCACCTTTTGGCCTGGGCCGGCGATATCGCGCCCATTCCGGCCGGCAATGCGGTCTTCACCTCGACCAGACATGCGAATGATGATCCCGATCTGGTCAAGCGCTTCCTCATCGCCTATCGCCATGGCACGCATGATTTCGCCGACGCCTTCATCGGCCCCGACGGCAAGCACCGCGACGGCCCCGATGCGCCCGCGATCCTCGACATCATGTCGAAATTCACCGGCGCGCCGGTGGCCACGATCGCGAAGACGATCGCTTATGTCGAACCTCAAGGCCGCATCGACAAAGCGAGCATCGTCGACCAGATCGCCTGGTACAAATCGGAAAATTTGCTCAAGGCCAATGTCACGGCCGACGAGATCATCGACATGCGCTATGCGACCTTGATGCCCGGACAGAAGTAAAGGAGAAGAAACGATGTACGCAGCGCCGCGCTGCATCCTCATACTCGCACTTGTCGCCATGGGATGGGCGCCCCGGGCAGAGGCCGAAGCCGTCAAGGTCGGGCTCTCGAAACTGATCTCCTATCCCGGCGTGCCGATCGCCATCGCGCGCGGCTATTTCAAGGATCAGAAGCTCGACGCTCAGATGGTGTTCTTCGATTCAGCGCAGCCGATCAGCGTCGGCGTCGCTTCGGGCGACATCGATTTCGGCGTCTCCGGGCTTTCCGCGGGCTTCTACAGCCTCGCCTCGCAAGGGCAGCTCAAGATCATCGCCGCCTCGGCGGGCGAACAGCCCGGCTTCTACAATCTCACCTTTGTCGGCTCGAACAAGGCATACGATGCTGGGCTCAAATCGGTGAAGGACCTGCCCGGCCACAACGTCGCCATCACTCAGCTCGGCACCAGCCTCCATTACAGCATCGGCCTCGCCGCCGAGAAATATGGCTTCGCGATGAGCGCCATCAACATCCGCCCGCTGCAGTCGAATACCAACGTCATCGCGGCGCTGAGCGGCGGCACCATCGATGCGGCGGTGATGCCGAGCACGCCAACCCTCAATCCGGTGGAGAAAGGCGAGATCAAGCGCATCGCCTGGGTCGGCGACGTCACGCCCGATTGGATGGGCGCCGCGCTCTTCACCGCCACCAAGACAGCGAATGAGCGCGGCGACCTGGTGAAGCGTTTTCTCGTCGCCTATCGCAAGGGCATGCACGATTATCACGACGCGTTCGCGACGCCGGACGACAAACGCAAGGACGGGCCGGACGCGCCGGCCGTCTTGAAGATCATGTCGGACTTCGCCGGCGTGTCCGAAAAGGCGATCGACGCGGCGACGCCCTATGTCGACCGCGACGCGCGGGTGAATGTCGGCGACGTCGCGCACCAGATCGCCTGGTACTCGTCGCAAGGCCTGCTCAAAGGCAAGGTCAAGGCCGAGGATCTCGTCGATATGCGCTACGCCACGACCACGCCGGCAAAGGTAAAATAGCCCTATATGAGCCCGTCATTCCCGCGAAAGCGGGAATCCAGTAGTTTCCTGGACCCCCGCTTTCGCGGGGTGACGAAAAAAATGGGCAGGGAGGAGAGCCGCTAACGAGGCCGTCATCGACGCGCGTTCATTCCGACACCGTAAAGCCTCACGCAAGGATTATCATGAAATTGTCGTTTCTCCGTACCGCCCTTCTCGCCTCCGTCACTGCCGTACTCGCGTTCCCGGTAATCGTTCAAGAAGCGAGGGCCGAAGCGATCAAGGTCGGCATCTCGAAGCTGCTCTCTTATCCCGCCGTGCCGATCGCCATCCAGCGCGGCTATTTCAAGGAGCAGGGCATCGACGCGACGATGGAATATTTCGACAGTGCCCAGCCGATCGCCGTTGCCGTCGCGTCGGGCAGCGTCGATTTCGGCGTCTCGGGCCTTTCCGCCGCGTTCTACACCCTCGCCGGCCAAGGCCAACTGCGCATGATCGCGGCCTCGGGCTATGAAGCGCCGGGCTTCTACAACATCGTACTGCTGAGCTCGCTCAAAGCCTACGATGCAGGGCTTAAATCACCGAAGAACCTCGCCGGCCATTCGGTCGCGGTGACGCAGCTCGGCACCAGCCTCGAGCTCAACCTCGCTCGCATCGCTCAAAAATTCGGCGTCGATTTCAAATCGATCGAGATCAAGCCGCTGCAATCCAATACCAACGTCATCTCGGCGCTGACCGGCGGCACGGTCGATACCGGCATCATTCCGGCGAGCCCGGCGCTGAAGCTGATCGCGAAGGACGAGGTGAAAACCCTCTCCTGGGTCGGCGACGACGTGCCGGGCAACACCGGCAGCGCTGCCTATACCGGCACCAAGACCGCGAATGACCGTGGCGACCTCGTGAAGCGCTTCCTTATCGCCTATCGCCACGGCATGAAAGATTTCCACGACGCCTTCACCGACGCCAGCGGCAAGCGCAAGGATCAGGCCGGCGCACCGGCGATGCTCGAGCTGATGGCGCAATTCACCGGCGCCGCGAAGGACGAGATCGAGAAGGCGACGCCTTATGTCGATCCGCAAGGCCGTATCAACGTGCCCGAAATCAAATCGCAGATCGCCTGGTACACGTCGCAAGGCCTGATCAAAGGCAAGGTCGATGCCGACGAGCTGATCGACAAGCGCTACGCGATCGCTCTTCCCGCAGGAGCTAAATAGACGGAGGAAAGAATGCTGTTCCTGAAACGTCATTGCCAGCAAAGCGAAGCAATCCAGTCTGTCCACACACCGGATTGCTTCGTCGCTACGCTCCTCGCAATGACGTTTGTCGTTACGTGCGTACCGCGATACGCGCACGCCGAATCCATCAAGATCGCGACCTCCAAGCTCATCGGCTATGCCGGCGTGCCGATTGCCATCGCGCATGGCTATTTCAAGGAGCAAGGCCTCGAGCCCGAGCTGGTGTTCTTTGATTCGGCGCAGCCCGTCGCCGTGGCGGTCGCCTCGGGCGACGCGCAATTCGGCACCGCCGGCATGTCGGCGAGCTTCTACACGCTCGCGGCGCAAGGCCAGCTCCGCCTGATCGCTTCCGCTGCTGGCGACGGGCGCGGCTTCTACAACCTCGCCTTCATCGCCTCGAACAAGGCTTACGATGCCGGACTCAAATCCGTCGCCGCGATCAAAGGCCATGCCGTCGCGGTGACGCAGGTCGGCACTAGCCTGCAATACGCGATCGGACAGGCGGCGCGGCGTTACGGCTTCACGATGAAGGATGTCGAAGTGCGCCCGCTGCAATCCAACTCGAACGTCATCGCGGCGATCAGCGGCGGCACGGTCGATGCCGCGGTGATGCCGAGCGGCGCGCTCCTCGCGCCGCTGGCGAAAGGCGAATTCCACCTGCTCTCCTGGGCCGCCGATATCGAACCCAACCCGACCGGCAGCGCGACCTTCGCCTCGACCAAGGAGGCGAACGAGCACGGCGACACGGTGAAACGCTTCCTCGCCGCCTATCGCAAGGGCGTGCATGATTTCGCCGCCGCCTTCACGGGCCCCGACGGCAAGCGCCAGGACGGACCGACCGCACCGGATATCCTCGAGATCATGTCGAAATTCACCGGCATCGCGCCGGCAGAGATCGCGAAGGCGATCCCCTATGTCGATCCCGAAGGTCGGATCGACGCGGGAAGCGTCGCCGACCAGATCGCCTGGTACAAATCGCAGAACTTGATGAAGGGCGATATCGACGCGAACCAGCTCATCGACGGCCGCTACGCGCTGACGAAGGTTGCGGGGAAATGAAGCAGCTGGATCGCGATCCAGCGTCCTTCGACTACGCCCTCGCTTCGCTCGGGCTCCGCTCAGGATGAGGGTTTATGGTGGATGCCATTTACAGTTTTCCTCACCCTGAGCGGAGCGCGAAGCGCGTAGTCGAAGGGCGCAAAATGAGGATGCAACGCTTCTTACTCAGTATTGCGCTCATCGCCCTGGCTGTGATGCCTGCTCACGCGGAATCCATCAAGATCGCGCTGACGAAGCTCCTCTCCTACCCTTCCGTCCCGATCGCCATCGAGCGCGGCTATTTCAAGGCGCAGGGCCTCGACGCCGAGATTGTCTTTTTCGAGAGCGCCGAGCCGATGGCGGCGGCGCTCGCCTCGGGCGATGTCGATTTCGGCGTCTCCGGTCTCAGCGCCGCCTTTTATACGCTCGCCGCGCAGGGCCATATGCGCATCATCGCTTCCTCGGCGATCGAGCGGCCGGGCTTCTACAATCTCGTCTTCCTCGGCTCGGTCAAAGCCTATGACGCTGGCCTCACCACCGCGCATGCCTTGCCCGGCCATAGTTTCGGCGTGACACAGATCGGCACCAGCCTGCAATACACGCTCGGCCTGCTCGCCGAGAAGGACAAATTCCCCTTAAGCGACGTGTCGATCAGGCCGCTCAGCACGATCCCCAACGTGCTCACCGCGCTCGGCGGCAGCCAGATCGACAGTGCCGTTCTGCCGGCGACACCGGCGCTGCCGCTCTTGGATCGCGCCGCGATCAAGCGGCTCGGCTGGGCGAGCGATCTCGTGCCCGGCTGGATGGGCGCGGTCGCCTTCACCTCGACCAAGCACGCCGATTACGACAGCGATCTCGTCAAGCGCTTCATGGTCGCCTTCCGCCACGGCTCGCAGGATTATCACGACGCTTTCGCCGGCCGCGACAACACGCGCCAGGACAGTGCGCAGACGCCGGCGATGCTCGAGCTGTTGTCGAAATTCACCAACATCCCGGCGCCGCTCATCGATCGCGCCGTGCCCTATATCGACAGCCAGGGCCGCGTCGTCATGTCGGACCTTGCGCACCAGATCCAATGGTACCGCGCGCAGCGGCTGATGAAGGCCCAGCTCGACCCCAAGGCGATCGTCGATACGCGCTACGCCATCCTGATGCCGGAGCCGAAATAGCGCCCGCGCGTCACATGAAGCCGGGATTGCGCGGCAGATAGCAGCTCCAGTCGCCGAAGGCGTATGACGACATCAGCATCATCGGGAAGGCGATGCGCATGCCATGCGCGACCGCCACGCCGAGGGCCGCCTCCCCGACGCCGGGGATGAGCGCCGACATCTGCGTGCTGCCCGCTTCGCCTGCGCGTTCGAGGGCCGCGGCAAAGACCGGACCCATCGCATCCGGCCGGCTCACCGCAAGTGGGCCGACATGCCCTTCAGGGCTGATATAGGCGTAGCCGACGCTGATGCCGCCCTCGCGAAACAGAAATCCCTTCAACTCGCTTCCCCCGATCAGGTAGCGGTGATGCTTCTCGCGCGACAGGCCAAGGGCGCAGGCTTCGATCGCGGCGATGTCCGGCAGATCGCTCGCGCTGATCGCAGCCGCCGCTAATGGGGAGGCATGCTTGCGCGCAGGCCAGGCCTCGCGCGGAGCACTGAAGAGATAGAGCGGAAGCCGCGGAAA
>DATNGE010000235.1:0-9156 GCA_035606035.1 Allostellaceae bacterium | reverse complement strand
TCGCGCTCGCCGCGTATCTTGGCTTGGGGGAACGCGTCGCCGGCGCCCGGCGTGCCGCTCGCGACGAGGCCCTTGGCAAATCCCGGCACGCGGAAGGCGATGAGCTGCTCCTCGAGCTTCTTGTTGGCTTTGGCTGCCTGCATCGCGCGCAGCTGATCGTCGCGGATCTTGACCTTCTCCGGATCGCGCTCGTTCACATGCAGCCCGACCCGCATGCTCTCGACGATGGTCGCGCGCGCGCTCGGGCCGCGCTCGGCCTCATAGGTGTCGAGGAACCGATCATCGGCCTTGCCTTGCAGCACGAGGCTGAGCTTCCAGGCGAGGTTATGCGCGTCGCGGAAACCGGAGCAGAGGCCTTGCGCCAGGAAGGGCGGCATCTGATGCGCTGAATCGCCAGCGAGGAAGGCGCGGCCGGCGCGCCAGCTTTTGGCATAGAGCGACTGGAATTTGTAAGACGCGACGCGGATCAGCTCGAACTCTTCCGGCGTCCCGCCTTCCGGCCGGTCGAGCCGACGCCAGACGCTTTCCGGCTTCACCGCGTCTTCGGGCGATTCATCCGCGAAGATCATGAATGACCAGCGGCGGTGGTTCGGCCCCATATAGAGCGTGACGCCCGGCTGCTCGGGCTCGCAGAGCTGCCGCATCGCCGGCAGGCCGGGCCGCGGCTTGATCGCCTTCGCGTCGATGACCAGCCAGTTCTGGTCGAAGCCTAGATTCTCGTATTCGATGCCGAGCGCGCTGCGGATGAAGCTGTTGCCGCCATCGGCGCCGATGAGATACCGCCCCTGGAAGCTGCGCGGCTTTCCGTCGCGGTTTTCGGTAGTGACGGTGATGCTGTTCGCGTCCTGCTTCACCGCGCGCGCCGTCTCGCCCTGGAACAGCTCGACCCCCGGCACCGCGCGCGCCGCGATATCGAGCTCTTTCTCGAAAGAGGGCTGATAGATCGAGGTGTATTCCGGCCAGCCATGGGTCGCGAGCGGCGCGACATCGCTCGAGAGCAGGATCTCGCCATGCTTGGCGAGCTCATAGACCGGCAGGAAATGCGTGTAGGGCCAGATCGTCTCGAGGCAGCCGACTTCCTGGAACATGCGCAGCACATCGTCATGGACGATGCCGACGCGCGGCAGGTTGTAGAGCGTCGTGTAACGCTCGACCACGGCGACGCGATGACCGGCGCGGCCCAAGAGGATCGCGGCCAGCATGCCCGTGGGCCCGTATCCCACGATCACAACGTCATACATCTCGAGGCGCCTCCAAATCCCTTATCCGAACCGCTTCGTGGCGGAGCGCTTGGCATCTCTTATATTACAGCTGTAGTACCGTGAATGGAGATCAGCTTGGAACGTAAGGTCGACCGTATCGAGCACCCGCTCGAGCTTGGCGCCAGCGAGCAGGTCCAGCGCAAGCGCCTGGTGCTGCATAGCGATGACTTTGCCGCGCTCTCGCCCTTCCTGCGCCTGTCGGAAGATTGGTTCGCGGCGCCGGGCGGCTTCGAGACCCATCCCCATCGCGGCATGCAAACGGTGACCTTGGTGCTCGACGGCGCGCTGCATCACCGCGACCATACCGGCGCCGATGGCGTGCTGCGCCAAGGCGATGTGGAATGGATGACGGCCGGGCGTGGCGTGCTTCATAGCGAGATGCCCTACCGCAACGAGCCGGCGCATACGCTGCAGCTTTGGCTCAACCTGCCGGCGGCGGCGAAGATGATCCCGGCGCGCTATGTCGATCAGCGGGCGGCCTCGGTGCCGGTGCAGCGCGAAGCCGGCGTCGAGCGCCGGGTCTATGCCGGTAATGCCGACGGCATCGCGCAGCCGCATGGCAGCGAATGGCCGATGATGCTGGTCGATATCGCGATGGCGCCGGGTGCGAGCTGCCTGCAGGCGATCCCCGCCGGCTATCGTGGCTTTCTTTATGGGCTCGAGGGCAAGGCCAAGCTCGGCGCTGGTGGGCGCGGCATCGCGGCGCCGGATGTCGCCTGGTTCGAGCCGAATCGCGGCACCGCCCCGGCGGCGAACGATACAATTGCGATTATTGCCGAAGAAACGTTCCGCGCGCTGCTCTTTGCCGGACCGCCGATCGACGAGCCGGTCGTCGCCTACGGGCCGTTCGTCATGAACTCGGTCGAGGAAATCCGGCAAGCCTTCACCGACTACCAATCCGGCCGCCTCGTCGGCTGAAGCGATCATCATTGCGCAAGGGTGCGCTCGAAAAGCGCGAGCGTGCGCTCGAGCGCAAGCTTCGCGCTCGCCTCGTCATAGCTTGTCTCGGCGCGGTGCCAGCAATTGAAGCCGTGCTCGGCGGGATAGATATAGACTGGTAGCTCGGGCTGCGCGGCTTTGAGTTTCTCGACGACGTCGCGCGGGATGACGTGATCGCGCTCCGCGAAATGGATGATCGTTGGGCAGCGCGGCTTGTCGTTGTATTGCTTGCCCATATCGGTTGGATAATAGCAGGAAGCCGCTTCGACGGTGAGCCGGCAGGCGGCCATGAAGGCGACGGAGCCGCCGAGGCAATAGCCGACCGCGCCGACCTTCAGGGGCCGCAACGCCGCGATGGTCGCGGCGATGTCGAGCGGCAGGGTTTTCTGCCAATCGATGCCGCCGCGCAGCGCGCGGATATGCTGCATCTGCGCGCCGTCATAGCCGAAGACGGCGCCGCGCTCCTGCCGGTCATAGACCGACGGCGCAATCGCGCGATAACCGCGCGCGGCGTAATCGTCGCAGACCGCGCGGATATGCTCGTTGACGCCGTAGATCTCCTGCACCACGACGACCCCGCCTGTGGGCTTGCCCGCGGGGTCGGCGCGATAGGCGGCGAATTGATGGCCGTCCTCCGCTTTGAAGCTGATGATTTCGCCCATCGGTCTTCCTCTCTGCCGCTCGTCAGCGCTTGATCGGATCGCTCTTATCGGGATTGCTGAAGGAGAATGCCTCCTTATAGCCGGGTCGCGCCTGGATGCGCTGCCACCAATCGGCGACACGCGGGCGCTTGGCGGCGGCGAGCATCTCCGGCCGCTTCAGCACCTCGATGCGATTGATGAAGGGCGCCATCGCGATATCGGCCAGCGAATATTCCTTGCCGGTGATCCATGGCCCTTGGGCGAGCGCGTCTTCCATCATGCCCAAGAGATAATCGAGCGCGGTGTAGGCCTGGTTCTCCTCGGCCTCGCTCACGCCATGCTTCAGGCGATGAAGGAAGCGCGCCATGATGATCGGGTTGGGGCAGTTCGCCGCGGCGCGATCGAGCTGCTCTTTCGTATAGGGCTTTTGCGCGAGGCGCACCGCGTGGCGCGGATTGTGCGAGCAGGTGTTCACGTTGAAATGCGCGATCTCCTCCGAATTGAAGATCCATATGCGCATCTGCGCCCGGGCGTAGTTGTCCTCGGGGCGCAAACGGACCGAAGGAAAGCAATCCTCGAGATATTCGAGGATGACGTTGGATTCGATGATGATCTTGCCGTCATGCTCGATCGCCGGGACGACGCCCTTCTGGTTGATCTTCCGGTAGAACGGCTCCCAATGCTCGAAGGTGAAAAGATCGATATGCTTGCTCTCGAAGGGAATCTTCTTTTCGGCGAGGCACATCCGCACCTTTTGCGAGCAGACCGAACTCCAATAGTGATAGAGCGTGAGCATGCGATTCCTCCCTGGTAACGGGCCGCCCGGCGCGAGGCGCGCGGGATGAGGCGGACGCTATCGGCCATCGCAATAAACCGGAAGTTCTTCCTTCTTCTGGTGCTATAACTAGCGGGTTATGACCGATCCTGACCAAAATTGGGAGCGCCGCATCGGCCGGCGCGTCACCCTCCGCGATCTCCACATTCTGCTGGAGGTCACCCAGCGCGGCAGCATGGCCAAGGCAGCGAGCCGTCTCGCCGTGTCGCAGCCCGCGGTCTCGAAAGCGATCGCCGATCTCGAGCGCGCGGTCGGGGCGCGGCTCTTGGATCGCGGCCCGGGCGGCATCGAGCCGACGGCATTCGGGCGTGTGCTGGTGAAGCGCGCGCTCGCGGTCTTCGACGAGCTGCGCCAAGGCATCAACGAACTCGAATTCCTCGCCGATCCGACGACCGGCGAGGTGCGCATCGGCTGTCCGGAATCGATGGCGGCAGGCCTCGTCCCGGCGGTGGTCGAGCGTTTCACCCGCGACTATCCGCGCATGGTGCTGCGCATCGCCCAGGCGCAGACCGTGACGCTCGAATTCGCCGAACTGCGCGAGCGCAAGGTTGATCTGATGATCGGCCGCATCGCGCGGCCCTTCGACGAGGACGAGCTTTCCGCCGAGATCCTCTACGAGGAGCCGCTGCATGTCGTCGCCGGTGTGCAAAGCCGCTGGGCCAAGCGCCGCAAGCTCAGCCTCGCCGAGCTCGCCGATGCGCACTGGATCCTGACGCCGCCGACGGAAGTGCTGAGCTCGCCGGTCGCCGCGACCTTCAATGACCATGGCTTGGAGCCGCCGCGCGCCAATGTGCTCTCCTTCTCGTTCCATCTCCGCAATCACCTGCTGACGCATACCGATTTCGTCTCGCTGATTCCGGCCTCGATGTTGCGCCTCTTCAACGCGCGGCAAACGGTGCTGAAGGCATTGCCGGTCGATGCGGCGTTCGAGCCACTGCCGGTCGCGATCATTACGCGCAAAAACCAGACGCTGTCGCCGGAAGCCCAGCTCTTCGTCGATTGCGCGCGCGACATCGCGGGGACGATCGCCCGGGCGCCCGAATTCAAGCAGACAACGCCGCGGCGGGCGCGCGCGCCGGCCTGACGGCGGCGCGCTTTTCAATGCGGCTGCTTTCTTTCGATCGGTCCTTGGCATAGGCTTGGCGCAACGAAGCCGGAACAGGGAGACCGCCATGCGCCGCGTCATGCTGACCGCTGCCGCCATGATCTTAGCGCTAAGCGCTACGGCGCGCGCCGAGGAGCCGGTACGGCTCACGATCGGCTGGATCACCGTGCCGATTTCGCTCGCTCCGGTCTTCGAGGCGAAGAAGGACGTCACAAAGCACTACGGCAAGAGCTATACGCTGCAGCCGATCCATTTCGCCGGCAGCACGCCGCAGATCACGGCGCTCGCCAGCGGCGATCTCGATATTGCGGAGCTCAGCTATTCCTCGCTCGCCCTCGCGATCCAGAATGCCCATCTGAGCGACCTGCGCATGATCGCGGATTCGCTGCAGGATGGCGTCAAACCGGGCAGCTACACCGGGCCCTTCGTCGTGCTGAAGGACGGGCCGGTCAAGAAAATCGAGGACCTCAAGGGCAAGAGTGTCTCGGTCAATGTGATCGGCGCCGGCATCGATATCGGCATGCGCTCGATGCTGCGTAAGCACGGGCTCGAAGCGCAGCGCGACTACAACGTGGTCGAGGCCAATTTTGTCAATCAGGAGCAGCTCCTGACCGAAGGCAAGGTCGCGATGACGACGACGGTCTCGGAAATGGTCAACGATCCGGAATTCGTGAAGGTGACGCGCTCGCTCTTCACCTTGCGCGATGCGATGGGCGGGCCGACGCAGATCCTGATGCGCGCCGCGCGCGAGGGCGACATCGCCAAAAAACGCGCCGCCTTCGTCGATTTCTTCGAGGACGAGATCCGCGAATGGCACTGGTATCTCGATCCGAAGAACCGCGCGGCGGCGCTGAAGATCGTCTCCGATTTCAACAAGAAGCCGCCCTCGTTCTACGACGGCTATATCTGGAAGGCCGACAAGGACCTCTATCACGATCCCGACAACAAGCCGAATGTCGAGGCGCTCGGCCGCAACATCAAGGCGCAGAAAGTGGCGGGCTTCCTCAATATCGATATCGACGCCGCCAAGGTCAGCGACCTCAGCATCGTCGAGGAAGCGGCGAAGCGCGTGCACGGGAAGTAGCATGCATTAAAATCGTCATTGCGAGCGAAGCGAAGCAATCCAGAAGCCGCATGTGATGCTCTGGATTGCTTCGTCGGCCGATGGCCTCCTCTCAATGAAGGCTTGGGGGATGCGCATGTGTCGGGGACGCAGAAACCGGGGGATGAAATGATCGGTCTACTCGCGCTCACAGTTGCCGCGCTCTATTCGGGCGCGGCGCTGTACGTGAATCTGGTCGAGAAGCCCGCGCTGCTGGCGCTCCACCCGCAGGACAGCCTCGCCGGCTGGCAGATCGCGCTGAGGCGCGGCGCGCTCATTCAGCCGCCGCTGGTGACGGTCGGTTTCTTGCTCGGCCTAGTCGCCTGGATCGAAACGCATTCCGCGGGATACATGATCGGCGCGCTCCTCATGCTGGCGGGCATACCCTGGACCATCGTCGCGATCTTGCCCATCAACAAATCGCTGGGGGCGGCGGTGCCGGCGGACGTTGCCGGCGCGGCGAGCAGCGCATTGCTCCAGGATTGGTACATGCGCCATGCCGTGCGCACGGCGCTCGGCCTGCTGGCGCTGATCGCGTTTCTGGTTGCTCTGCTGTGAGGTCGAATTAGGCGGGGGAGCGGCCGGCGCGTGCGCTTTGTGCTTGACTTTCTACTATAACAACCCAGCAAAAGGGGCCAGTTGGAAAAAGCCTAAGTACCTGGATCATATGGCTAAATATGAAAATTGCGAAACGAACCCAATTTTGGGCTCGGTAGGCTGCAGCGGTCAGGCATCGGGGAATATCGCTTGCCGGCCGAGCTGCTGCCAGGCCATCGGCGAACCGCATTTCTCGGCGGCCTGATCGGCCGGGAGGTTCTTGTCCCAGAACGCGGCGATGAAGCGCTTGCCGGTGATGCGATCGCTCGCCGGCGAGACGAGCCACAAAAGCGGCGCCGCCATGATCTCGGGCTGGATGAGCTTTTGTTTTTCCGCCGGTGTGAAATTGTCGCCGACGAGCCGCGTATTCACCGGCCCGCCCGGCACAAGGATATTGACCGTGACGCCGGTGCCGGCGAGCTCTTCCGCCATGATGCAGCAATGCGCCTCGTTCGCGGCCTTGGAGCCGCCATAAGGCAGCATGCCTTTGCGCCACATGGAATCGAGGCTCGTCGTCACATTGATGACGCGGCCCCAGCGCTGCTCGATCATCGGCCCGACCGCCGCGCGCGTCATGAGGAACGGCGCGACCGTGTTCACTTCGATGATGCGGCGGAAATCTTGCGGCTCGACATTGCGGAAATCGCCGGTCGGCTTTGCGCCTTGGCGCACCGTGTTCGGTCCGACACCGGCATTGTTGACGAGGATGTCGAGCCCGCCGAACGCCGCGCGGGTCGCCGCGACGATGCGCGCGGCGCTTTCGTCGCGGCCGACATCGGCGGCGATGGTCTTCAGCCGGGACTTTGCATCGCCCGCGTCCGCCATGAGCGCGGCGAGCGCCGCGTCGTCGACATCATTCGCCATTACGCGATGCCCGGCGCCGAGCAAGCCGAGCGCCATGGCGCGGCCGATGCCTTGCGCCGCGCCGGTGACGATGGCGATCTTGCTGCTGCTCGCTGCGCTCATCTCTGCTCCTCCCGGCCTTGTCGCGGGTTTATCGCTGTGACATCCTCCGCGCGCCTTTGAAGAATAGCAAGGGGAGGGGCCCCTCATGGCCGCGCCGCATCGCATCGACGTTCATCATCATGTCACGCCGCCGAGCCTTCGGACTGAGAAGATGCGCGCCGGCGCGGGCGGCGGCCCGACCTATGCTTGGACCTTGGAGAAGACGCTTGAAGATATGGCGAAGGGCGATGTCCGCGGCGTCGTCATCTCGATGCCTTATCCGATCGATATCTGGCCTAACCCCAAGGACACGCGCGGCATCACCCGCGAATGGAACGATTACGCCGCAAGCCTCGTGCGCGATCATCCCGGCCGCTTCGGCCAGTTCACCATGCTGCCGATCCTCGATATCGAAGGCAGCCTGCGCGAGATCGAATACAGCTACGACGTGCTGAAGGCCGACGGCATCAATCTGATGACCAGCATCGGCGACAAATGGCTCGGCGATCCTTACTACGATCCGATCTTCGCCGAGCTCGACCGCCGCAAGGCGGTGGTCTACACGCATCCCGCCGTCCCGGATTGCACGGCGGGCGTGCTGCCGGAAATTCGCGACGCGGTGATCGAATTCGGCACCGACACGACGCGCGCCATCACGCGGCTCTTGTTCAGCGGCGCGGCGCATCGCTATCCGAACATCCGCTGGATCTGGTCGCATGCCGGCGGCACCGCGCCGTTCCTCACCGAACGGCTGGTGCGTTTCGCGCAGAACGAGAAGGGGATGAAGGAGCGCGTGCCCGAAGGCGTGCTGACTTATCTCAAGCGCTTCTATTACGACACGGCGCAGGCGGCGCATCCTTACGCGCTCGCCTCGCTGATGCGGCTGGTTGCCATTACCCAGGTCGTGTTCGGCACCGATTTCCCGTGGCGCACCGCGGCCGAGACCGCGCAGCAGCTCAAGGAATACGGCTTTTCCGCCGATGAGCTGCGCGCCATCGACAGCGGCAATATCGAAAAACTCCTGCCGCGCTGGGGACGCTAGATTGCGGAAGCCTCAAGCCATAAAATCGGTGCCGGCTCTCGCCACGAGGTTTCGCCATGACCGCACCCGATAATGGGCCAGTCGCCGTCGCGCCGGAAAAGGCGCGTGGCGGGACGGTGCGGCCGATCGATATTGCCTTTGCCGATTACGACCGCACGCGGCCGCTGATCGACGGGCGCGTCAAGGCGCGAGGGCTGGAGCTGCGCGCGACCAATAAATGGGTCGGCGATTTCTGCACGCGGCCGGTCTATGAGGAATTCGATGCCGCCGAGATGTCGCTTTCCTGGTATGTCGCGGCGCGCGACCGCGGCGAGCCTTGCATCGCCATCCCGATCTTCCCGCTGCGCGATCCAATCCTCGCTTTCGTCTATACGCGGACGGATTCGCCGATCACCAAGCCGAGCGATCTCATCGGCAGGCGCATCGGCCTCGACGGCTTCCGCTTCACGATCAGCCTCGTGCTGCGCGGCATCTTCAAGGACCATTACGGCCTCTCGCCCGAGCAGGTGACCTGGGTCACGAGCGAAGCCGAGCTCAACGAGTATGTGCCGCCGAGCAATGTCAAGATCGAGCTGCGCAAAGGAAAGACGGCGCCGCAGAAGCTCAAGGACGGCGAGGTCGATGCGATCTTCTGTCCGCGGGTGCCGGGCGAGTTCCAGAATCGCGAGGGATGGATCCGCCGGCTCTT
>DATNGE010000234.1:0-8503 GCA_035606035.1 Allostellaceae bacterium | reverse complement strand
CTTTTCGCCGGCACCTTGGTGAAATCGGCGACGATTTTCACCTCCTCGTCATGGTTCTTGGGATCTAGATACCAGCGCTCGGCGCGGATCCAATCCTCGGTGAAATCGACAAGCGCGGCCCGGTTCTTGTCGATGAAGGGCTTGCGCGTGACATCGAAGATGAATTCCGACGTGCCGATCGCGTCGCGCAGCGTGAAAAGCGTCCGCACGTCGCCGGCGCTCTCGCCGATGAAGCTGAACGGCGGCACGGCGGCGACGAGATCGGCTTTATGCTCGCGCAGCATCGGCAGCAGCGTCGCAAAACCGCCTTCGATGATGTTGGCGTCGCGCTTGTCGTCGAGATGGTGCTTTCGGAGCATCGCGCGAATGCCGATATCGAGGCCGCCGCCGATCGCGTTCGAGGCGAGCACCTTGCCCTTCAGGTCCTCGACCGTCTTGATCGGGCTATCCTTCAAGACGAAATAGAGGCTGGTGAACCAGCCGGGCACGCCGTCCTGATTTTCGTCGCCGATGACGCGGAGATCGCTCATATGCGCGTTCTCGATGGCAAGCGCGAAAGAGGAAGGCGCGAGCGTCGCGATGTCGAGATCGCCCGAGGCGAGGGCGGTGATCTCCGGCGCCGAGCCGGCGAAATGCGTCGGCTCCATCGTGTAGCTCTTGCCGAGATGCTGGGCGAGTTCGGGCTTGGCGAAGATGATCGGCGCCATCGCCGTCGGCGTGTTGCTCCAGCCGGCGCGGATTTTCACCGGATCGGCGCTCGCGCCGGCGGCGACCAGCGCAAAAACCGAAACGGCGACCGTAATTCCTACGATGCGCATCACTATTCTCCCTGTTGTCGCGGGTTGAGCCGCCCTTAGTTGAGCCTCTGCGCCGCTTCTTTGATGAAGCTGAGATCGGCGTATTTCTTCACCTCGACATCGCCCTTGATCATGTCGAGATCATGCAGCGCGTTGATGTTGCGCTGGAGCGCGTCGAGATCCGGCAGGCCGTTGCGGTCGTAATAGAAATCCTTGTCGGACCAGAGATAGCGGCCGAGCTGCTCCGCCGGCTGATGGGTGACCTTCGCCGCGACCGCAATCGCTTCGGCGTGGTTTTTCGGATCGTGGAACCAACGGAACGCCGCCAGCATGTCCTCGAAGAAATCGCCGAGCGCGGCACGGTTCTTATCGAGAAAACCCTGGCGCGCCGCGAGCACGATCATCTGCGTGCGGCCCATCGCATCGCGCAGGGTGAAGAGCTTATGCGCGTTCGCCTGCATCTCGGGATCAAGGAGGAAGGGCATCGAGCCGATGATCAGCGAAGCCTTGCGCTCCAGCAGCACGGCATTCATATGCCCGAAATCGGATTCGATCACCGAATAGTCGCGCTTGTCCTCGAGGCCATGCTTCCGGAGCATCGAGCGCATGCCGACATCGTAGGCGCCGCCGAAACCGTTGCTCGCGACGACCTTGCCTTTCAGGTCTTCGACTTTGGCAATGCCGCTGTCGTTGCGGACCATAAAAGCCGTGCTGTTGTAACCGTCGGCACCGTCCTGGAAGCCGTCGGCGACGATGCGGATATCTTCCATCTTCGCGTTGAGCACGGCGAGGGCGAAGGTCGAATACCCGATCGTCGCGATGTCGATCTGACCGCCGGCAAAAGCGGTGAGCTGCGGCGCCGTGCCTTGGAAATGCTGCGGTTCCATCACATAGGATTTGCCGTAATGCTTCAGCAGGTCCTTCTTCTCGAGCGGAAGCGGCGAGTAGCCGGAGGTGGCGACGACCCAGCCGGTGCGGATCGTGAGAGGGTCGGCATCGGCTGCGCGGCAGAGCATGAGAAGAAGTGCGGCGGCAATGAGAAGACGTGTCATGGGAGTCGTTTCGTTGCTTCCTGAACAAGGCTGAGATCGAGATAGCGTTTGACGTCGATGCTTTCCTTCGCGAAGCCGAGCGCCACCATCATGTCGATGCCGGACTGCAAGGCGCCGATATCGGGCAGACCTTCCGGGTCGCTATAGAAATCGCTGGTCGAAAAGAGATAGGAATCGAGCCGCTCGTAGGGCTGCTTGGTCACGCGCGCGGCGAGGGCGATGGCTTCCGGGCGGTGCGCGGGATCATGGAACCAGCGCGACAGCGCCAGCATGTCGCTGAAAAAGTCGATGAGCGCGGCTCGGTTCTTGTCGAGGAAGCCGGTCCGCGCGGCGAAGACCAGCACTTGGGTGCGGCCGCCGGTGGCGTCGCGCATGGTGAAGAGTGTATGCGTCGCCGCGCGCATTGCCGGCTCGCGCGCCCAGGGCTGCGCGCCGATGACGAGATCGGCTTTGCGCTCGAGGATCATCGCGTTCATATGGGCGTAGTCGGATTCGACGACGGTATAGTCGCGCTTGTCTTCGAGCCCGTGCTTTCTCAGCATCATGCGCATGCCGATGTCGAAAGCGCCACCGATGGCGTTGGTGGCGACGACGCGGCCTTTCAGATCTTCGACCTTCGCGATGCCGCCATCGTTGCGCACCATGAACGGCACGGACGCGTAGCCCTCGATCCCATCCTGGAAATCGTCGGCGACGACGCGGATGTCGTCCATCTTCGCGTTGGTGACCGCGGTCAGCAGGGTCGAATAGCCGATCGGGATGATGTCGACGCCGCCGCTGGCGAGGGCCGCCATCGAGGGCGCGCTGCCCTGGAAATGGATCGGCTCGAGAACGTAGGAACGGCCGTAATGCTGAAGGTGATCCTTCGCCTCGAGCACCATCGGCGTGTAGCCCGAGGTCATCACCACCCAGCCGCTGCGGATCGTCAGCGGGTCGGCGCGCGCCGTCCCGAGCGCAAGAAAAAGGGCGATGAGCGCCGCGAACGCGGTTCTTTGCTGCCGCATCCTGCCTCCCTGTGGCCGATCAATACCACGCAAACGGGCGCGGCGCATCTTTCGCCCTGCGCGTCGTTGTCGGCGCTGACGGGCTGTGATTAGACTGTCCGGACAAAAGAAAGACCGGAGGAAACATGCGGCTGGTCCATCTCGAGGATGTCGAGCTCATCGTCCGCAAGACGGTGCGCAGCACGATCGACTATCGCAGCCTGCTGACGGGCACGCCCGGCGCGATCGACAATTTCAAGCTCATCCTCGGCACGACGCATGGCGATTACACGACGCCGCGTCACCGGCACAATTTCGATCAGATCCGTCTGCAGGTCGGCGGCAGCTTCGATTACGACGGGCTCGGCGAAATGACCGAGGGCATGGTCGGCTATTTCCCGGAAGGCACGCCCTATGGTCCCTCGGCTTCGGGCGAGGAGAGCCGCATCCTGCTCTTGCAGCATGCCGGCGCGAGCGGCGCGGGTTATCTCTCCGATGGCGAATACAATGCGAGCATCGCCGAGCTGAAGCAGAAAGGCGAGTTCCGCGACGGTATCTATACGGTGATCGGCGCCGACGGACGCAAGCGCAATCAGGACGGCTATGAAGCGGTGTGGGAGAACGCCTATCGCCGCCCGGTCGAGTACGCAAAGCCGCGTTACGACCAGCCGATCTTCATGCGCCCCGAGAATTTCGCCTGGGTCGGCGGCAGCGACGGCGCGTCCTACAAGCTGCTCGGCGATTTCAACGAGCGGCGCATGCGCCTCGGCTTTGTCGGGCTCGCGGCGGGCGCGCGGCGCGTGCTCGACAGCCATAGCCTCTATTTCGTCGTGGCGGGCTCGGGCCGCGCCGGCGATGCGGCCTGGCGCAAACACACGACCATCCACGTCGCGGCCGGCGAGCGCGTCGAGATCCGAGCGGATATCGATGCCGAGCTTTTCCATATCGGTTTGCCCGATCTGACCGGGCTGCGGCACGAAGCGCCGCTCTACGCCGAAGCACGCTAAGGGGGATTTATGATTTTGGTTTCTCGGCCACGCGCGCTCGCGGCGGCGCTGCTCTTCGCCACGCTGCCCTGGCTGGCCCGCGCCGCGGCGGCGGAGCAAGCACCCACGCAGGTCACGTTCTCGCTGCCGGGCATCAACATCGCGTTTCTTTCTTTCTATATGGCTGACGACCTGCATCTTTGGTCGGATCAGGGCTTGCAGGTGAAGACGATCATGCTGCAAGGCACCGCGTCGAGTAATGCGCTGATCGCCGGCTCGGTCGAGTTTGCGGTCAGCTCCGGCGCCTCTATCACCCGTGCCTGGGCGCGCGGCCAGCGGCTTCACGCGATTGCGACCGCGATCGACCAGACGCTCGAATGGGTGATGATCCGCAGGGAGGTCGCCGAGGCCGCGCATTTCGACCCGAACGCGCCAATGACCGAACGGGCGAAAATCTTGAAAGGCAAGAAGATCGCGATCGGCGGCGTCGCCTCTCTTCCCGACGCGGTGCTGAAAGCGGTCGCGAGCGAAGCCGGCATTCCGCCGGCCGAGGTGATCGCCGCGCCGATGCAGCCGCCCGAGATCCTCGCCGCCTGGAAGACGAAGCAGATCGACGGCTTCTCCAACTCGATGCCCTATGTGCAGCAGGTGCTGGCCGACGGCTCGGGCGTGATCGTGACCGATTCGGTGAAAGGCGAGCCGACGCGCTTCTCGCCGGTCGCGGCGTCGATGGTCATGGCGCGCGCCGATTACTGCAAGGATCACAATGCCACTTGCAGCGCGATGATCCACGGCATTGTCGCGGCAATCAAGATCATCGAGGATGATCCCAAAGCGTCGATGGCCGCGATGAAGAAGCACTTCCCCGACTATGACGAGAAAGTGCTCGCGATGTCCTATGACGCGCTGAAGGCGGTTACCGCCAATCCGCCGATCACCACGGTCAAGGAGCTCGAGAACGGCGATCTGATGAATCAGGCCGCTGGCTTCCTGAAGCCCGAGGACAAGCTCCCCGACTACGCGCCGCTGATCGACAACAGCTTCGTCAAATAGCCTAGCTGTCCTTCTCGACCGCGAAAGCGCCGGGGCCGACGGCCATCAGGATGAGGAAGCCGCCGGCCAAGGCGAAATTCTCCGCGAAATGGTCGAGCAGACCGCGATTTTCCGGCACGAAGTGGAATACCGCGGCGGTGAAGCAGCAATAGAAGACGTACCACGCCGCGATCCAGCGCGTCTTAATGCCTAGCGCGAGCAGCGTACCGCCGCCCAACTCGATCACGACCGCGAGCCAGAAGATCAAACTCGGAAACGGCAGCTTCGTGCCGATGAAGGCAATCGTGCCGGGAATGAAAAAGAATTTGCTGATACCGTAATAAATGAAGCTGAGCCCCATCACGATGCGCGCGATGCCGATGATGGCTTGCGTGCGATCGGCTGGAGCTGCGGAAGCTGCGACTGTCATGGGTCCCCCTGAAGCGGCACTACTTCTGCAGCGCGCTACTCTGCACGCCGGGCAGGAATTTCTCGGTATAGAGCTTGCTCATATCGGGCTCCGAGGGCAGCGCGCCCATTTGCACGAAGGAGCGCGCCAGCACTTTCAGCGCCGCCGGCTCGAATTTGCCAGTGTCGGAGAAGGTGAACATCGTCTCGTCGTAATCGCGCGCCGTGATGTCGAGGTCGGCATGCATGATCGGCGCCGCGAGCTTCACAGTCTCGTCCTTGTTCTGTCGCATCCAGGTGATGGTCTGGAACCAGGCCGCGAGGAACGCTTTGAGTTGTTCCGGATGCTCCGCGATGATTTTGTTGCTCGCATAGGTGACGTGGTTGATGAACACCGGCGCGACCGTCGAATAACGCAGCAGGATCTTGCCGACCTTTTCCTTCTCGAGCTTGAAGGCGCCGGCGGGATCGACCGCGAGACCTTCGGTCTCCTTGGCGCGCAGCGCCGCGACCTGCGCCTCATTGGTGCCGAGCGCCGTCACCAGGATTCCGTCATTGCCCCAGCCTTGCTGGCGCGAGACCTCGCGCGTCACCCAATCGGTAAGGCTGCCGACGGTCGAGGCGCTGATCCGCTTGCCTTTGAGATCGGCGACGCTGTTGATGCCGGCATCGGGCCGCACCACCATCATGAGATTGACCGGTCCGGCGTAAGCGCAAATGCCGAGGACCGGCGCGCCTTTGGCGACGAAAGCGAGCTCGGGGCCGGAGCCGAGGCCGAGATCGATGGCATCGGCGGCAAGGGCCTGCTGCAGCTTGGCGCTGCCGGCGAAAGCCGAGATCTCGAGCTCGAGCCCATGCTGTTGGAAGAAGCCTTTCGCCATGCCGATATCGAGCGGCGTGAAATCGAAGGGCAGCGCGATCGCCTTGCCGGTGCGCAGTTTTTCCAGCGCCGAGGCCGGCGCCGCGATCGCGACCATGCTGAGCAGCGCGACTGCAGCGGCGAAAACACTACCTGGCGAAAGACGCATTCCAATCCTCCCTGTGTCGGTGTTGTTCGCGACACCGATTTGCCGGGAGTGTCCCGCGCCTCGATCTTTAAGGCAAGCGCGAAGCGCTGCTCACACGTCGAGGTCGCGGGCGAATTTCGCGTTTTTCTGTATGAAGTCGAAACGTAGCTCGGGCTTGCGCCCCATCAGGCTCTCGACGAGCTCGACCGTCGACTTGAAATCGCGCTCGCCCTTTTCCGGCAGCTTCACGCGCAGCAAAGCGCGCTTCTTCGGGTCCATGGTCGTGTCTTTGAGATAGCGCGCCGGCATCTCGCCCAAGCCTTTGAAGCGGCTGATCTCGACCTTGCCCTTATTCGCCGGGAAGGCGCTTTTCATCAGCTGGTCTTTATGCGCGTCGTCGCGCGCATAGAGCGTGTGATCGCCTTGGGAGAGGCGATAGAGCGGCGGCACGGCGAGGAAGAGATGGCCGTCGTCGACGAGCTTCGGCATCTCGCGGAAGAAGAACGTCATCAGCAGCGAGGCGATATGGGCGCCGTCGACATCGGCATCGGTCATGACGATGACGCGCTCGTAGCGCAGCTTGCCTTCCTCGTAGCGATCGCCCGAGCCGCAGCCCAAGGCGAGTGTCAGATCGGCGAGCTCTTGATTGGCGCGGAGGCGATCGCTCGAGGCCGAGGCGACGTTGAGGATCTTGCCGCGCAAGGGCAGGATCGCCTGCGTGTCGCGGTCGCGCGCCTGTTTCGCCGAGCCGCCGGCGCTGTCGCCTTCGACGAGGAAGAGTTCGGTGCCGCCGGGCGTCGAGCGGCTGCAATCGGCGAGCTTGCCGGGCAGGCGGAGCTTGCGCGTCGCGGTCTTGCGTTCGAGCTCGCGCTCCTGGCGGCGGCGCTGGCGGTCCTCGGCGCGCTCGATGATCGCATCGAGCAGACCGCGCGCGCTTTGCGGATCGTCCGAGAGCCAGTGGTCGAAGCGGTCTTTGAGCGCGCTTTCGACGAGGCGCGCGGCTTCGGGCGAGGAGAGGCGCTCTTTCGTCTGGCCCTGGAATTGCGGATCGCGGATGAAAAGCGAGAGGATCACGACAGCGCCGTCCATCACGTCTTCGGGCGCGATCTGCTGCGCCCGCTTGTTGTTGGTGAGCTCGCCATAGGCCTTGATGCTGCGCGTCAGCGCGGCGCGCAGCCCCGCTTCATGCGTGCCGCCTTCCGGCGTCGGCACCGTGTTGCAGAACGAGGCCGAGGTGCCTTCGTGATCGACCGGCCAGGCGATCGCCCATTCGACGCGGCCGCTGCCGTTGAAGCTCGCCTCGCCGTCGAAGGGTTTCGGCGTCACCGTCTCGCGCTCTTCCAAGAGCGCGGTCAGATAATCGGCGAGCCCGCCGGGGAAATGCAGCTTCTCTTCCTGCGGCACGTCGTCGGGCCGCGGCAGCGAGGGATCGCACCACCAGCGAATCTCGACACCGCGGAAGAGATAGGCCTTGCCGCGCGCCATGCGATAGATCGGCGCCGGCTTGAAATGCAGCGCATGGAAGATGTCGGGATCGGGATGGAAGCGGATCGTCGTGCCGCGCTTGTTCACACCCGCGCTCTCTTTGAGCTTCGTCTTCGGCTTGCCGCGGCTGTATTCCTGCGTATAGAGCTTCTTGTCGCGTGCGACTTCGACGGTGAGCTTGTCGGAGAGCGCGTTCACGACCGAGACGCCGACGCCGTGCAAGCCGCCCGAGGTCTTATAAGCGTCGCCGCCGAACTTGCCGCCGGAATGCAGCATCGTCAGGACCACTTCGAGCGCCGAGGTCTTGGGGAATTTGGGATGCGGATCGACCGGGATGCCGCGGCCATTGTCGTGCACCAGCACGGTGCCGTCGGCATGGAGCTCGAGCTCGATGCGGCTGGCATGGCCGGCGACGGCTTCATCCATCGCGTTGTCGAGGACCTCGGCAACGAGATGATGGAGGGCGCGCTCGTCGGTGCCGCCGATATACATGCCGGGACGGCGGCGGACGGGCTCCAGCCCTTCGAGGACCTCGATATCCTTGGCCGAATAGCCCGAACCCGATTTACGGGTGTTGGATTCGTCAAACAAATCAGGCATGGGGTCCGACTATAGGAAGCACAAACCGGCCGAACAAGCTACCGGCTGGGGGTGATGGAAACAAATAACCACTAGACATTGTGAGCACAAGGAGTAAGGAGCGAGCGATGACGACGGACCACCGCAAACCGGCCGAAGGCGAGCCGGCGCTCC
>DATNGE010000233.1:0-11560 GCA_035606035.1 Allostellaceae bacterium | reverse complement strand
CGGCTCGACCGGCACGACGGCGTCGGCAAGGTTGGCTTTCAGCGCATCGCCCATCTGGCGGATCTGCACTTCCAGCCACTGCACCTTCTTGTCGTCGCCGCCGGCCTGAGCAACCCAGTTCCGCATCAGCACTTCGAAAATGCCGCCGAGGCTCGGCAGCGCGACCTTATGATCGACGAGATCGCGCGCGTCTTTGATTCCACTGCCGTTGCGTGCGATGACGCCTTGCTGGCCCGCCGGCGTCGGATAGACGGACGTGCCGGCAATCGCAACGAGATCGATGCCTTGCTCATGCGCTTGCACGAGCACCGTGGAAGTCGGGGCGCCAATCTGCGCCGACCCGGCGAGCAGAGCCGGCGGCATGATCGCGCCGCTCTGCGCCAGCGAGAATTCGATCTCGAGTCCGTGCTTGGCGAGGATGCCTTGATCATTCGCGACGTAGAGGCCGACGAACGCCGCCGATGCATTGTGGAGGAAGGTCAGCTTCGTCGCGGCGAAGCCGGGCCAGGCGATTATTGTCGCGACGATGATAGCGGCAGCGCGCGAAGCAAGCCGGCGCATTTTTCCTCCCTAATCGTTTTTCTAAACGTAACACGTCATCGCACGCGAAGCGAAGCAATCCCACACTGCGCGTCGAGCCATAAAGAAAAAGGGCGTCTCTTGCGAGACGCCCTCTCGGATAGAGTGACCTGTTTGGTTCAGCCGCAGCCTTGAACCGCGCGGCGCGCCATTACATTGACCAGATGCGCGCGATATTCGGCGCTCGCATGGATATCGGAGTTGAGACCGCTGTCCTTCTGCTTGATATCTTTGATGGCATCGGGCGAGAAACTCTTCGACAGCGCCGCTTCCATGTCCTTCTGCCGGAAGACGACCGGTCCGGCGCCGGTGACGGCGACGCGGACGTTGTTGCCAGTCTTCGCGACATAGACGCCGACGATCGCATAGCGCGAGGCCGGGTTCGGAAACTTCATGTAATGCGACTTCTCCGGGACCGGGAAACTCACGGCGGTGATGAGCTCGCCGGGCTCGAGCGCGGTCTCGAAGAGGCCTTTGAAGAAATCATCGGCCGCGATCTTGCGCTTGTTGGTGATGACCGTCGCATTGAGCGCGACGACCGCCGAGGGATAATCCGCCGCCGGGTCGTTATTCGCGATCGAGCCGCCGATCGTGCCGCGATTGCGCACGGCCGGATCGCCGATGTGGCTGGCGAGACCGGCGAGCCCGGGGATCGCGCTCTTGACGACGTCGGAATTGGCGACATCGAAATGCCGCGTCATCGCGCCGATGACGATGTTGTTGCCGTCCTTCTTGATGCCCTTGAGATCGGCGATCTTGCCGAGATCGACGACATCGGACGGCTTGGCGAGGCGCTGTTTCAAGGTCGGGATCAGCGTCATGCCGCCCGCCATCAGCTTGCCTTCCTCGACGCCGCTAACGAGCTTCGAGGCTTCGTCAACGCTTTTGGCCTGGTGATAGTTGAAATTGTACATCGCTGCCTCCCTCAGACCTTCGCGCCGCTCTCGGCGCAGGCGGCGATCGCCTTGACGATGTTGTGATAACCGGTACAGCGGCAGATATTGCCCTCGAGCCATTCGCGGATCTGGCGCTCGCTCGGCTTCGGATTGACGCGCAGTAGGTCGATGGCGCTCATGACCATGCCCGGCGTGCAGAAGCCGCATTGAAGCCCGTGATTCTCGCGGAACGCTTCCTGCATCGGATGGAGCTGGTCGCCTTTGGCGAGGCCCTCGATGGTGGTGACGTTGGAGCCGTTCACCTGCGTCGCCAGCATGGTGCAGCTCTTGGCGGAATAGCCGTCGATATGCACGACGCAAGCGCCGCATTGGCTCGTGTCGCAGCCGACATGCGTGCCGGTCAGGCCCAAATGCTCGCGCAGGAACTGCACCAGCAGCGTGCGGTTCTCGACCTCGCGGGTCTCGGGCTTGCCGTTCACCGTGATGGTTACGGATGGCATTCGTCGTCCTCCCTTATACTCAGCGCCTCGCGCGGAGGCGGAGTTTCGTGCGCGGCGGCGCTTTGGTCAAGCGTCCCCCCGATCTAGCCTCAACGCGTGAAGAAATATAGCAGCACGATCACTACCACGGCGAGTGCCGTGACCCAAATCGCTGGCGAAAGGCGATTGGTCTCGCTGCCCGGTGCGCTCGAAGGCGGGGTGCGGCCGGGCGGCGGCACCTCGACCGAGGTGCTCGGCGGCGGCGGGGTGACAGCGACCGCCACCGGCGGTGCTTCGGCGGCGGCACCCGCATCGGCGGGCCTGCTCGGCGCACTTGTCGCAGGCGCAGCGCTGCTGGCAACGATCTGCGCGAATTTGGAGAAAAAATTGTCGGCCATCTGGCGCGCCGTCGCATCGATGAGGCGCGAGCCAATCTGGGCGAGCTTGCCGCCGACATTCGCTTCGACGACGTAGCTGAGCTTGGTAGCATCGCCGTCATCGGTCAGCTTCACGGTTGCGCCGCCCTTGGCGAAGCCTGCCGGACCGCCGGTGCCTTCGCCCATGATCTTGTAGCTGTTCGGCGGATCGCGATCGGAAATCGTGACCTTGCCGCCGAAGCGCGCGCTTACAGGCCCGACCTTGGCGCGCACCGTCGCGCTCATCTCGGTGTCCGAATGTTTCGTGATGGTCTCGCAGCCCGGGATCGCCTGTTTCAGAATCTCCGGATCGTTGAGCGCATCCCAAACTTTTTGGCGCGGCGCCGCAATGCGGTATTCGCCGGTCATATCCATAGTGAAAGCCTCCGACGCTAACGCGCGAGTTTGTTGAGCAACCGTAGCGCCCTACCTATCGGCGGGCAAGCGAACGGGGTTGTCTGCGCCGCATGCGTGTATGCGGCCAATGCGCGTCAGCCGAAGCGCGGGAAGAGGCGCAGCGCGTTGTCACGATGGATCGCCTGCAGCAATGCGGGCGCGAGATCGAGCTTGGTCAGCGCTTCCACAATGCCCGTGGTCGAGCCGAAAGGCGCGTCGGAGCCGTAGGTGATTTGGGTCGACGGCCAGAGCTTCAGCACCGCCGCCATGCCGGCAGGATTGAGGGCGACGCTTGCCACGTCGTAATACTGGCGCTGGAGCTCATATTCCGCGCCCTTCGGCACGAAACGCGCACGATCCTCAGGCGAGAGCGTCCGCACGCTGCCGATCACGCGCTGGACGATCGAAGGCAGCGTGCCGCCGCCATGCGACAAGAGGAATGTGACATTGGGACAGCGCGCGAAGGTGCCGCGCAGCAACAGGCTGGCGATGGCGCGGGCGCTGTCGGTCGGGAATTCGATCGTCGGCCCCGACACGCCGGGAAAGACATTGCCGCAGCATGACATCGTCGGATGGACGAAGACCTTGGCTTTGCGGCGATTGAGCTCGTCGAACACCGGATCGAAAGCCGGATCGCCCAAGAGCTTGCCGGCGTAGGAGGTCAGTACGCCGATGCCATCGAGCTTCAGCACGTCGAGCGCATAGGCGATCGCGGCAAGGCTGCCCTCGATATCAGGCACAGGGATCGCCGCGAACATGCCGAAGCGCTTGGGATGGTCGCGCATCATCGTCGCGCCGAATTCGTTGCAGTCGCGGGCGCGGGCGCGGTTGTTTTCGGCGCTATCGTTTTCGAACCATACGCCAGGGCTCGTGATCGAGGTGATCGCGCTCTCGATGCCGGCCTTGTCCATCTGCTCGAGCGCAAGGCTTGGCGTCCAATTCTGATAGGCCGAAGCGGGGAGGATCGTCGCGTCATCGAGGAGGCGCTTGAGATTCTGCGCGACGTAACGCGACGGATAGATGTGGTGGTGCGTGTCGATGATGCGCGGCATGAAACCTCCCGTATTTCCGGCGGCGTTATAGCAGATTCACCGCGCCGAGCATTGCCCACGGGCCGCCACGTCCGATAAGGTGAGGCCGGGAGAGGGGATATAACGAATGAAATTTTCGGTGTTCAACGGCATGCCTTACGGCCGTACGCGCATGCCGGGCAATAAATGGCCAGTGCCTAATCAATATTTCGAGCCCGAGCAGGCGCGCCGCGCCGTCGCCGCCTGCCTCGAGGAAGTGGCGATGGAGGACGAGCTCGGCTTCGACTGGATCGCTTGCGCCGAGCATCACTATTCGCCGTTCAACCTCGCGCCCAACGTCACGGTGCTGGCGAGCGCGCTGACCCAGAATGTGAAGCGCGCGAAGATCGCCATCCTCGGCGCGCTCATCCCGCTGACCGGCAATCCCGTCCGCATCGCCGAAGAATATGCGATGATCGACAATCTCTCGGGCGGACGGCTCGTCGCGGGGCTGCTGCGCGGCGCGCCTTACGAATACCTCGTCTACAACGTCAACCCGGCGGAATCGCGCACCCGTTTCGAAGAGGCCTGGGACCTCATCATCAAGGCCTGGACCGACCGCATGCCGTTCGGTTGGGAAGGCAAGTACTACCATTATCGCAATGTCTCGATATGGCCGCGGCCGCTGCAAGAGCCGACGCCGCCGATCTATGTCTCGGGCTCGAGCCGGGAATCCGGCGAGTTCGCGGCGCGCAAGAAAGTCGGGCTCGGCCTTGCTTTCACCAACATGCCGCTCGCCGCCGAAGCCGCAAAACATTACCGCGCGAAATGCGCCGAACATGGCTGGGAGCCGAAAGCGGAGCAGATCATCTATCAGCTGCCGATCCATGTCGGCGAGACCGACGAGCAGGCTTTCGATACGGTGCGGCCGATGTTCGGCCACACCATGCCCGCGGGCGGCCTAAGCGATATGAACCGCCTCGTCGCGACCTCGGGCTTCTTCGGTAAGGGCGACACCAACCTGCTCGCGCGCTTCAAGGATCTTTCGGGCGACGAGCCGCGCAGCCTCGAAGAAGCGCTCGAGCGCGGCACGATGATCGTCGGCGGGCCGAAGACGGTGCTGCAGCAGATCAAGCGGCTCAACCAGGAGATCGGCTGCGGCATGCTCAATCTCATCTTCGACCGCAGCGGCGCGCCCGACAAAAAGCGGCGCTCGATCGAGCTCTTCGCCAAAGAAGTGATGCCGGCGGCGCGGGAGATCTGAGCCATGAGCATCAGCGATAAGTTCATCGATGCCGGCGGCATCAAATTCCAATATCGCGAAGCCGGCGAGAGCGGCAAGATCATCGTCTTCCTGCACGGCGCCGGCGGGCAATCGCCGAAAGCCTCGCGTTTTCCGGCGATGCTCGGCGAGCGCCACCGCGTGCTGATTCCGTCACGACCCGGTTTCGATCAGACTCCGATCGGCGATTGCAAGACGCAGCAAGATGTTGCGGCGGCGGTCGCGAAATTCATCGCCGTCGCCGCGCCCGGACTGAAAGTGCATCTCGTCGCGCAATCGGCTGGCGGCGCCATTGCGTGCTGGCTAACGATCCAGCATCCTGAGCTCGTCGAAAGCCTTGTGCTTTCGGCGCCGGCGGCTTTCGCCGTGCGGCATGGTCCGCCGAGCGGCGGGCCACCCAGCCTCGCCGAGATGGCGAAGCGCCTCTATGGCGAGGAACCCGCCTGGGATTCTGCGCCGAGCGAGGAAGAGAAGCAGCAGACGGGCAAGAATGCACAAGCCAACATGGCGCGCTTTGCTTCACCCGACGCCCATGCCGAGCTCAAGGCGCGGCTCGGCGAGATCAAAGTGCCGGTGCTGCTCCTCGTCGCCGGCGCCGATCAGATGATTCCCGAAGAAGCAATGAAGCCCTATCAGGAGCTCATCCCGCAATGCACGCGCATCATCGTTTACGGTGCGGCGCATGAATTGCCGATCTCGGCGGCAGCGACGTGGGTCAAGCTGGTCGCCGATTTCGTCGATCGCGGCGAGTATTTCGTCGTCAATATGGGATGAGACCCTCGCCCCGTGCGCCTAGGAGTCTGTCGCTTCTTGACCCGAGTGCCACGCAAGCCATAGAACGGCAGCCAATTCGGCCAGTTTCGGGGCGTAGCTCAGCCTGGTAGAGCGCTAGCTTTGGGAGCTAGAAGCCGGAGGTTCGAATCCTCTCGCCCCGACCAATCGGCCGCCCCCGCCGGTGGAGCACGGGCCGGCCAATTCTGAAGGATTTCGCCCGCATGGCGACAGCCCGTATCTTTCGCCCCTCTAAAACCGCGATGCAGTCGGGTCGAGCGGGGACGCGCCGCTGGGTGCTGGAATACGAACCGGCGACGCCGCGCGACCCCGATCCGCTGATGGGTTGGGCAAGCGCGCGCGATACGCTCAACCAGGTGCGGCTGAGATTCGCAACGCTCGAGGAGGCGAAGCAATTCGCCGAAAAGGAAGGCCTCGACTACACGGTGGTCGAACCGCAAGAGCGCAGTTTCAAGCCCAAGAGCTACGCCGACAATTTCCGCTACGACCGGCCGTCTTAAAGGCCACGAGTCCCTGGCTATTTCTTTCCGGTGGCCGTGTTCAGTGCCACGGCAGCGCGAATGAGCGCCTTCAGCGCCTTCTCATTGAGCTTGTCGTTCTCATGAATATCGATGGCGCGCCGCGCGTTGCCTTCGAGGCTCGAATTGAACAGACTCGAAGGATCTTTCAGCGAGGCGCCTTTGAGGAAAGTCAGCTTCACAACGCTCTTATAGGTTTCGCCAGTGCAGATGATTCCGGCGTGAGACCACACCGGCACGCCGCGCCATTTCCATTCTTCGACCACATCGGGATCGGCCTCTTTGATGAGGGCGCGGACACGGGCGAGAGTCTTACCCCGCCAGTCGTCGAGTTCCTTGATCCTTGCGTCGATCAGCCGGGAAGGGGATGTGGTCTCCGTCATTGTGCTCTTTGCCATTTAGCGTGCGGTTCCTGCGACTGGATGTTGCGGGTCATACTATGAGAACGGCGGCATCGCCGAGCCAGTTTCTTTTGCCACCGCTTTCTGCTGATATCGCGGGCAAGGGCCCTTAGCTCAGCGGATAGAGCAGCCGCCTTCTAAGCGGCAGGTCGCTGGTTCGATCCCAGCAGGGCCCGCCAATCCGTTTCCTTTCATCGTGTGGTCGTCGCATAAGCGTGAGCTGCGCCTACGAACGTCGCCTCACCGGCGCGCGAGCTGCGTGAGCAGGCCGCGGAGCAGCGGCGCCACGCGCCGCAACTCGCGTTGATGCGCGGCCGACAGCCGCGCGAGCAAACGCTCAGCCTTCGGCGTCAACAGCACCAGGACCTGGCGGCGGTCTTCAATGTTTCTTTGCCGCCGGATGAGATTTTTGTCCGCGAGGCGGTCGAGCAGGCCGACGGCGCTGTGATGGCGTATGCCGAGTCGCTCGGCGAGCAGACCGGCGGTCACCGGAGTCGCCGGGCGCGTACCTTTGATCGCGAGCAGCGCCTGGTGCTGTTGCGCGCTGAGACCTGCGGCGATGGCAGCGCCTTCGCTGAAGATCAGGAAATGGCGCAGCACATAGCGAAACTCGGCGAGCCGCCCGTAATTCGTGACCGAAAGGGCACGCCGACCCGGCCTTTTTTGCCTTGCGGTCATGCTGCGATGCTTATCTGTTATGCGGTGAACGATCTTTCAAACATATCGTAGTCCGATATAACGAATGGCGTTCACAATCAAGGTGCTCATCGTTTAAGGTTTCGCTCCGCAATGGCAATGTTTGTTTTGGCAAGAAAAGCTGTGATCAAAGGCGATTTATCAGCCGCCGAGGATCGGCTCCGCGATTTTAGCACGGACAGGCGATTGCTTCTTTTGGTCGCGATGGCCTTAGTTATCGGCACGATCGGCGCAGCGGCAGCGTGGGTGCTGCTCCATCTCATCTATCTCGTCACCAATATTTCCTACTACGGCCGATTCGATGCGGGCTCGGCCTCGATCAAAGGCTCGGCCACGATCGCCGGCCATGCGCTTGGCTGGTTCTCTGCCGGCATCCCGGTGGTGGGATGCCTGATCATCGGCCTCATGGCGCGCTTCGGCTCCGAGAAGATCCGTGGCCACGGCATCCCGGAAGCCATGGAAGCGATCCTCATCGGCCGCAGCCGCATCGACGGCAAGGTTGCGCTCTTGAAGCCGCTCTCCTCGGCGATCTCAATCGGCACCGGCGGTCCGTTCGGCGCCGAGGGCCCGATCATCATGACGGGCGGCGCATTCGGCTCCCTATTCGGGCAATTCTTTCACCTCTCGAACGCCGAGCGGAAGACGCTGCTCGTCGCCGGCGCTTCCGCCGGGATGACCGCAACTTTTGGCACGCCGGTCGCGGCAATGCTGCTTGCGGTCGAGTTGCTGCTCTTCGAATGGAAGCCGCGCAGCTTTGTGCCCGTGGCGGTGGCAAGCGTTGTCGCGGCGGTGTGGCGTCCTCTCCTGATGGGGCCAAGCCCGCTCTTTCCGATGGCCGCGGGCGGCGCTTTGCCGCCGCTCGGCCTGCTACTGGCGGTCGGGCTCGGGATCATCGCCGGCCTCGCCTCGGGCCTGCTGACCCAGATGGTCTATGCGAGCGAGGATTTCTTCCAGCGCCTGCCGATCCATTGGATGTGGTGGCCGGTCTTCGGCGGGTTCGTGGTCGGCGCCGGCGGGCTGATCGAGCCGCATGCGCTCGGTGTCGGATATGACAATATCGCCGCGCTCCTCAATGGCGACATGAGCACCATGGCGGTAGTGCGCTTGGCGATCGTCAAGGCGATCATCTGGTCGGTCGCGCTCGGCTCGGGCACTTCGGGCGGCGTGCTCGCGCCGTTGCTCATTATGGGCGGCACGCTCGGGGCGCTGGTCGGCCTCGTCATGCCGACGGGGAGCGACGGCATTTGGGCCCTGATCGGCATGGCGGCGATCATGGGCGGAACGATGCGCTCGCCCTTGACCGCGATCGTCTTTGCCATCGAGCTGACGCATAATTTCTCCGCGCTGCTGCCGCTGGCGGTCGCCTGCACCGCGGCGCATGCCACGACGGTGCTGCTGTTGCGGCGCTCGATCCTCACCGAGAAGGTCGCCCGCAAGGGCCATCACGTGATGCGTGAATATATTGTCGACCCGTTCGAGACGACGCGCGTCGCCGAGATCATGGCAAAGCCCGTGGATGCGCTCTCAGCCGATATTATGATCAACGACGTGGTGGCGTTCTTCACCGCCCCGAATGCGCCGGAGCGGCATAAGAGTTATCCCGTGCTCGAAGAGAGCGGCGCTCTAATCGGCATGGTAGCGCGCGCCGACGTGCTGCGCTGGACGATGAGCGGCTGGGCCGCCGGGACCCGGCTGCGCGATGCGCTCGGCGAGCAAGAGTTGGTCACCGGTTATGAAGACGAGCTCGTCGGGCCGCTCGCGGACCGGATGGCGGCGGCCGATGTCGGCCGCGTGCCGATCCTTCGCCGCAACGACGAAAAGGTCGTAGGCCTGGTCGCGCGCCGCGATCTGCTGCGGGTGCGCGCCGATGTCGTGCGCCATGAGCACGAGCGCGAGGTGCTGCTGCGGCTGCGCCTGCAGCCGCGGCGGAGCGGCTCGTAGAGCCTCCGGCCCTGTGTCGGGCCGCGATTTACCCGGGCGAGGCGAAAATTTTGTCGGTGGCGCGAATCTTTTGCGTCTCCCGAATCGTCATAGCTGCGTTGGACCCACCCAGCACCGGAGCCGCCATGAAACAGCAAATCGTGATCTATAAAGCCAAGCGCGAACATAATGCCGAGAACGATCGCCTGCTGAAGGACGTTTTCGCGGAGCTCCAGGAGAGGCAGCCCAAGGATGTCCGCTACGTCGCGGCGCGATTGGGCGAGGATACCTATATCCATATTGTCTTCACGGATACGCCCGAAGGCGAGCCGGGCTCCCTATCGAAGCTCGAGGCGTTCCGCGTCTATCAGGCGGAAGTGCGCAGCCGTCTTCAGGCGCCGCCGGTCATCGGTGAGGCGACCATCATTGGCGATTACCGTATGCTGAGCGAATGAGCACCGAGAATGACGCCGACGCGCGTGCCGCCTTCGACCGGTTGCTCGGCGAGCTGCGGCCGAAGCTGCATCGCTATTGCGCGCGGATGACCGGCTCGGTCATCGACGGCGAGGACGCGGTGCAGGAAGCGCTCGTGAAGGCAATCGAAGCGTTTCCGTCTTTCGGCTCGGTCGACAATCCGGAAGCTTGGCTCTTCCGCATTGCGCATAACGCGACGCTCGATCTGCTGCGCAGGCGCGCGCGGCAGGAAGCGCGCCAGTCCGAAAAGGAGTTGGAGATGATCGTCGATCCGGTCTCGACCGTCGAGGACCGCCTCAATGCCGCCGTCAGCCTCAGGACCTTCATGCGCCTGCCTGCGGCGCAGCGCAGCAGCGTCATCCTGATGGACGTGCTCGGCTATTCGCTCGACGAGATTGCCGAGGTGACGGAGGCGAGCCTGCCAGCGGTCAAGGCGGCGCTGCATCGTGGCCGCTCGCGCCTCAAAGAGTTCGCGCAGGAACCCGAGGATCGGCCCATGCCGGCTCTATCAACCGGGGAGCGCGCGCGGCTCGTTGGCTACATCGATCACTTCAATGCGCGGGAATTCGACGTCTTGCGCAACATGCTCGCGGAAGAGGTGAAACTTGACCTCGTCAACCGGCGCCGCTTGCAAGGGCGCAGCGAGGTCGCGAACTATTTCACCAATTACGAGCGCGCGACCCATTGGCATTTCGCGCCCGGCTTCGTCGAAGGCCGGCCCGCCATCCTCGTCTACAATCCGGCCAATCTGGCAGGACCACCGACCTATTTCGTGCTGCTCGAATGGCGCGAGGAGCGCTTGTTGACGATCCGCGACTTCCTCTACGCTACCTATGTCATGGACGGCGCGGAGGTGCAGTTGCTACCCTGAGCAGGAACGCCGAACCGAAATGGAACCGGAGGGACAGCGGCGACATTTTTATTAGCTAGGGAGAGCGCAGCCCAGAGAGAGCATGTCATGCCCATTCCGCTGCAAGTTACCTTTCGCAAAATGCTACCGTCACCTTTTGTCCGCGAGCGCATTCGCGAGCGGGCCGATAAGCTGGAGCAGTTCCACCATCGTGTGACGGGGTGCCGGGTGGTCGTCGAGGCACCGCATCGTCATCACCACAAAGGCAAGCTTTATGCCATTGCGGTCGAGGTAAAGGTGCCCGGCGGCACGCTCACCTCGCATCGTAACCCCGGGCAGTGCCACGAGCATGAGGATGTCTACGTGGCATTGCGCGATTCCTTTGATTCCATCGAGCGTCAACTCGAGGATTTCGCGCGCCGTAAGCGCGGCGAATAGCCCTCGCTTCCATCCTGGCTTCGTGGCAATTTCTCCCCGCAACAAGAAGCGGGAGGACAGAATGAGGCGAGGGGTTGCGCGCGCGGCGCTGTGCGGCGGGGTCGCGTTGTTGGCCATGACGGCGGTCAGCCATGCCGAAGATTCGCTGCGCGTCGCCAAAGGGGCGAGCCGCGCCTATAGCTTCATGTTGCTCGACGTCGGCCTCGGCGCCGGCATCTTCAAAAAGCACAACCTCAATATCGAAGAGAGCAGCATCGACGGCGCGGCGCGGCTGCATCAGGCGATGGTGGCCGATAGCATCGATATCGCGCTCGGCGCCGGCACCGATATCGCCTTCATCGCCAAAGGCTCTCCCGAGAAGGGCGTCGGCGTCATGGCCAATGAGGCGCTCAACATGGCGCTCGTGGTGAGCG
>DATNGE010000232.1:0-4477 GCA_035606035.1 Allostellaceae bacterium | reverse complement strand
TCGGTCCGCATCGCGTCGGCGATGGCATGGACCATGTCTTCTTCGCTCTGATAGTACTCGTTCTTGCGGTCGGGAATGGCGCTCGCCGGCGCGGCGACGGGCAGGAAGCCCTCGACGACATCCACGGCAGCAAGCGCGGCTTTGAAATTGTCGATGTCGCGCTGCAGCTCGGCCTGGCCGGTGTAAGAGATCGGGCCGACGCAGACGACATCACCGCCCCGCGCGCCGCCATCGCGCGCATCCATCTCCTCGTAGAATTCGGCGAAGCGCTGCCGGTCGGCGCCGTAAGCGTAAGGATCGCGGCCGGAGGTGCTCGGCCGCGTCTCGAAGCCCGCGAGCCGCTCCACTACATATTGCGACCAACTGATCGATTTGCCGAATTCGCCGTCGCTGATCACGTCGAGGCCGATCGCGGCTTGATGACGCACGATCTCGGCGACGCTGTCGGCCAGGCAGCGCTGATAATCATCCTCGTCATAGGCCTCGCGATTCCGCTTGGCGCGCAAGAATTGGATCAGCTCGGGCGGCCGGATCAGGCTGCCGACATGCGTGGTGAGGATTCGATTGTCGCTACGCTTCAAGAAGGGTCTCCCTGCGTTCGGGACTGTGCGGCGGGCGCTTTTTCTAGCGCAGGCGGGCGGCAAAAGAAAAGCGCGCCCGCAGGGCGCGGGCGCGCTTCTCTCGCGGAAATCCCACTATTTCGCGGCTTGGCCGGAAGGGTGAAGCTCGTGCCAGGGGTCTTTCACATCGGGAAAGCCCTTGAGGACCACATTGGCGAGCTTCCCATTCACTTTCTCGACCTTGGTCACATAGTCGCTCTGGATCATCTCGCGGGTGTTCGGATCGACGGTCACGGTTCCGCGCGGGCTCTTGAAGGTATAGCCCTTGATCGCCGCCATCATCTTGTCGCCATCGGGTTTGCCGCCCGTCGCTTTCAGCATGTGGAAGATCATCTGCATGCCGTCCCACGCCTCGACATCCATGAAGCTCGGTTCGCCGCTCACGATCTTGTCGCCGTACTTGGTCTGCAGCAGCTTGAGAAAAGCCTTGTTCTCCGGATTATCGAGGCTCGGCACATAGATCGTCGAAGCGATCACGCCGAGCGCCGTATCGCCGGTCGCCGGGAAGTCGAATTGCGTTCCGACCGAGCCGGCGAGCACCATGCCCTGCTTGGCGAAGCCGCGATCGGCGAAGCCCTTGATCGTGCCGGCCGACATCGGACCGCCGGGCATGAAATCGATGAGGCATTGCGGGTTGTTGTCGTGGACTTTCTGGAAGTAGGACGAGAAATCCGTCGTGTTCATCGGCACGCGGATGGGATCGAGCATCTTGCCGCCGCCCTTGGTGAAGCCGTAGCCGAAGGAATCGATGGAATCCTGGCCGGGCGCGTAATCGGCGATGAACATCTCGCAGGTCTTATATCCCTGTTCCAGCGCCCATTGAGCGAGGGGGACATAAGTCTGCCAGCTGGTGAAGCTGGCGCGGACGAGATAGGGCGATTTGTCCGTGACCACGGCCGTCGCCGTATTGAAGGCGACGAACGGCATCTTCGCCTCGGTCATCACATCGGCGACGCCGAGGACCGTCGTCGTGAATTCGAGCCCGCCCATGATCGCGACGTTTTCGTTGACGATCAGCTCTTGCGCCAATTGCCGCGCGCGCGGCGGGTTGTCGCCGCCGACATCACGGAAGATCACCTGGACGGTCGGGTTGCCGTCCTTGCCATTGTATTGATCGAGATAGGCGTCGATCGCTTGCTGGAAACTCTGGCCCCAGATGGCGTAGGGGCCCGAGGTCGTGCCGAGGATGCCGACCTTGATCGGATCGGCGGCGAAGGCGGGGAGCGCCGTCGCCGTCGCGAATGCCAAGCCCGATACTGCGATGGCCGATTGGATAAGCCGTTTCATGGCTTCCTTCCTTGCTGCGTAGGGTTACTTCGGCGGCTGCTGGCCGATATGGAATTCGTGCCAGGGATCCTTCATTGCTTCATAGGTCTTGAAGGCCACGTTCTCGTACTTGCCGTCGACCTTCTCGACCTTGCGGATATAGATGTTCTGGATCAGCTCGCGGGTCTCGGGATCGACCTGAACCGGGCCGCGCGGGCTCTTCCAGGAATAGCCCTTGGCGGCCGCGATCTTCTTGTCGCCGTCACCACCCGCCTTGAGCATGTGGAAGAGGATCTCCATCCCGTCCCAGGCCTGGACGTGGATGAAGCTCGGCAAGCCGCCTGCCATCTGGTCGCCGTATTTCGCGACCATCGCCTGGACGAATGCCTTGTTCTCGGGATTGTCGAGATAGGGGCCGTAATGGAGCGACGTCACGGTGCCCAGCGCCGCATCGCCGACGGCGGGGAGATCGTATTCCGGCGTCTCGCCGGAGCCCATGAGCTGGATGCCTTGCTTGGCAAACCCGCGATCGGCGAAGCCCTTCAGCGTGCCGGCCGACATCGGCCCGCCCGGCATGAAGGCGACGAGGCAATTCGGCGCATCGTCACGCACGTGCTGGAAGTAGCTCGAGAAATCCGTCGTGTTCATTGGTACCTTGATCGGATCGATCATCTTGCCGCCACCTTTGGTGAAGCCGTAGGTGAAGGCGGCGATTGCGTCGGCGCCCGGCGCATAATCAGCGACGAACATCTCGCAGGTCTTGTATTTCTGCTCGAGCGCCCATTGCGAGAGCGGGTACATCGCCTGCCACTGCGTGAAGCCGGCGCGGATGAGATAGGGCGATTTGTCGGTCACCACCGATGTCGCGGTGTTGAAGGCAACGAAGGGGATCTTCGCCTCGTTGATGATGTCGGGCATGGCGAGCGCCGTCGTCGTGAATTCGAGGCCGCCGAGCGCCGCGACGTTCTCGTTGACGATCAGCTCTTGCGCCAATTGGCGGGCGCGCGGGGGATTGTCGCCGCCGACATCGCGAAAGAGGATTTCGACATCGGGATTGCCATCCTTCGCGTTATGCTGGGACATATAGAGGTCGATCGCCTGCTGGTAGCTCTTGCCCCAATTGGCGTAGGGACCGGTGGTCGTGACCAGGATGCCGAGCTTCACCTTATCGGCGGCTTGCGCATGGGAAACAATGCCCACTGCAAGTGTCATCGCGAGTGCTAAAGTAAAGTGGGAAATGCGTCCCATGTGACCAACCTCCCCTTCCGCAGCAAGTGCAGCTTTTTCATTGCCGCATGGACGACCACGCTATATCAGGGTTGCGCGTAATGCAATTTCGTCGCGTTTTCGCCGCGGCGGCAATGCGGGCGCATAGGGAGGCTATTTCGCGGTGCTGAAGCTTGCGGCTACCTTTGTCGCGCTGCTGGTCGATGGCGTCGCTTACGCGATGATCCTCTTCCTGATGTCGGTCGGTCTCACCATCACGCTCGGGGTGATGCGGATCGCCAATCTGGCGCATTGTGCTTTCGCGATGATCGGCGGCTACATGGCCTTCGCCCTGGTCTCCTCGGGCTATTTCAGCCTCTTCACCGCCCTGCCGCTCGCCGTCGCGGGGACGATGATCCTGGGCGCGCTGGCCGAGCGCAGTGTCTATCGCTGGGTCTACACGACCGGACAGCTCGGCCAGATCCTGATGACGCTCGGCCTCGTGTTCATTGTCGTTGCCACCGGCAATTTGTTCTTCGGCTCCAATCTGCATGCGATCGGCCTGCCCGATTGGCTGAACGGCAGCTTCAGCTGGGATGCGATCGCGATCTCCGCCTATCGCACCTTCATCATCGCCGTCAGCGTTGCCATTGCTTTGGTATGCTGGGCCATCCTCGAATTCACCGATTTCGGCGCGCGGCTGCGCGCCGCGGTCGATAATCCGCGCATGGCGCGCTGCATCGGCATCGACGTGCCGCGCGTCTTCTCGATCACGTTCTCGGTCGGCTGCGGCCTCGCTGCCGCAGCCGGCGTTCTGGGCACGCAGATCATGCCGCTCGAGCCGTGGTACGCGTTCGAATATCTCGTGCCGCTGTTGATGGTGGTCGCGGTCGGCGGGCTCGGCAGCCTCAAGGGTTCGTTCTATGCCGCGCTGATGCTCGGCATCATCGACACCTTCGGCCGCTATTATCTGCCGGCGGCCGGGGCGTTCGTGATTTATCTCGCCGTCGTCGCGCTGTTGCTCTGGCGCCCGCAGGGCGTTTTCGCGCGGGCCTCGGCATGACCACTCCGGCCGATCGACAGGTGATCGAGACGACCCGCGCCGGCTTCGCGCGGCACGTTTTCTCCTGGCTCGATCTGCTGCCTTTCATCTTCGCCGCGCTCGTCTATTTCTTTCTCGGCCGCTATCTCGCGCTCGGCACGCAGGTGATGATCCAGATCGCCTTCGCGCTCTCGCTCGATCTCGCGCTCGGCTACGGCGGCATCGATTCGCTCGGCCACGTCGCCTTCTTCGGCATGGGCGCCTACGCCGCCGGGCTCTTCGCCCTCTACGTGTCGAGCGAGCCGATCTCCGGCTTGGCGGCGGCGGCAGTGATCGGCGCGAT
>DATNGE010000231.1:0-6192 GCA_035606035.1 Allostellaceae bacterium | reverse complement strand
CCTCGAAAGCGTCCGCTCGGTCGATACCGGGGAAGGGGTGGTGCTGCTGACCGACATGTTCGGCGGGACTCCGTCCAACCTTGCCATCTCGGTGATGGACCGCGCCCGCATCGAGGTGATTGCCGGCATCAACCTGCCGATGCTGATCAAGCTTGCCTCGCTGCGCGAAAGCGAAAGCCTCGCCGCCGCGGTACGCGGCGCTCAGGAAGCCGGGCGCAAATACATCAACGTCGCCTCCCAACTCTTGGCCGATGCGCGGTGACTGACGAAGCTCCCTCATCTTCCGAGGGGGCTGCGGCCCGACGCAAAGCGATTATTTGCAACCGCCGTGGACTGCACGCGCGCGCAGCCGCGAAATTCGTTAAACTCGCCTTCGAGTTCGATGCTGAAGTTACGGTCGCAAAGGGAGACAGCGCGGTGTCGGGGCGATCGATCATGGGACTGATGATGCTGGCGGCGGGGCCGGGCACCGAGATCGAACTCGCGGCCACCGGCCCCGATGCGGAGCGTGCTGTCGACGCTCTGGCGGCTCTTGTCACCAGCGGGTTCGACGAGTCCTGACCGATGAAGGCCGAGCGGCGGCTCGAGGGTCTCGGCATCTCTCCCGGCATCGCGATCGGTCCGGTCTTCGTGACCGATGACAACATCGCGGTGCCGGAATACCACCTCGACAAGGATCAGGTCGAAGCCGAGCTCGGGCGTTTTTCTTCGGCGGTCGCGCTCTCGACCAAGCAGCTGCGCAAACTCAAGACCAAGGCCGACACCCTCCCCGGCACGGCGAAGGAAGAAGTCGGCTATCTGCTCGATGCGCATCTCCACATGCTCGGCAATTCGCGCCTCGTGCGCGGGGCCGAGCGGCGGATCGAGAACGAGCGCATCAATGCCGAACGTGCCGTGATGGACGAAATCGCGCAGGTCGCCGAGAGCTTTGCCGAGATGGGCGATGCCTATCTCGCGGCGCGGGTTGACGATATCCGCGTTGTCGGCGCGCGCTTGGTGCGCAATCTGACGAAGACGCCCTACGCCGCGATCCAGAGCCTGCCCGAAGGCACCGTGATCCTCGCTGAGGAGCTGACGCCGGCGGACACCGCGCTGATGGATCCGCGCCGCATCGCCGCCTTCGGCACGGTGCTCGGCGGCGCCGAAAGCCACACCGCGATCATGGCGCGCGCCCTCAATCTCCCCGCGGTGCTCGGCGTGAGCGGGCTCTTGGAGCAGGTCGAGAGTGGCGACCAAGTCGTCGTCGATGGCAGCGAAGGTACGATTATTCTTCATCCGACGCCGGCGACGATCCTGCGCTACGAGGCGAAGCGTGACGCGTTCGAGCGCGCCGAGCGACAATTGCATCGCCTGCGCCGGCTCGCCGCCGTCACGCGCGACGGCGCCGAGGTGCTGCTGCAAGCCAATCTCGAATTGCCGCGCGAACTCGAACAGGCGGTCGACGCCGGTGCCGGTGGCATCGGCCTCCTGCGCACCGAGTTCCTCTACATGAATCGCGAGGACCTGCCAGACGAGGACGAGCAATTCGAGGCCTACGCCGCTCTCGTCCGCGGCATGGAAGGCAAGACGGTCACCATCCGCACGCTCGATATCGGCGGTGACAAAATGGCCGCCCCGCTCGCGAAGATGCTGCCGGTCGACTCGCCCAATCCGGCAATGGGGCTGCGTGCCATCCGTTTGTCGCTCAAGGAGCGCAAGCTCTTGGACGTGCAACTCGCGGCGATGCTGCGCGCCTCGACGCTGGGACCGGTGCGCATCCTTCTGCCGATGATTACGACAGTGACCGAGTTGAAGCAGACCCGCGATGCGCTGGCGCAGGTCGCACGCCGCCTGAAGCGGCGCGGCGTGCGCCTGCCGAAGCAGATCCCGCCACTCGGCGTGATGATCGAGGTGCCGGGCGCCGCGCTTGCGGCGGACGCGCTCGCTGCCTCGGCGGATTTCTTCGCGATCGGCACCAACGACCTCATCCAGTACACCCTCGCCATCGACCGCGGCGATGAGGCCGTGGCCGAGCTCTACAACCCGCTGCATCCCGCGGTTTTGCGCCTCATCCAATTCGCGGTCGAGGCGGCGCTCCGGGCGAAGAAGCCGGTCTGTCTCTGCGGCGAGATGGCGGGCGATCCGCGCTATACCGCGCTCCTCCTGGGCTTCGGCATCACGGACCTGTCGATGGCGCCGTCCAACATTCCCCGCGTCAAGCAGCGCATCCGAGCCCTCGATATCGCGGCCGCCTCGCGACGTACGCGGGCGATCATGGATCAGCTCGATGACGGACGAATCGCGAGCCTGCTCGACGATTTCAACGCCCTCGCCTGAGGCCCTTTACGCTTTTTCCTTCGCAAATCCGCCGTCGGCGCGATAATCCAGGCGATTACCAACCACCGTGAGGGGCGGGGGTGCTCTTATTCCTCGGGCTTGTTCTGGCGATCGCCGCTGTTGCCGGCTTCGCCGTCTATCGCCAGGGCTTGCGCGTTGCCGCGCTCAGCGCTGAGCGCGCCCGGCTGGTCGCCAGCCTCGACGAGCTCGGCGCCGCGCTCGGCAGCGGCCCGACCGCGCTTTACCTCTTTGGCCCACGTGGCGAACGCTTCTTTCCCGGCACGCTGAACGCCTCGGGCGGGACGCCGCGCAGCTTCGCCGACGTTTTGGAACGCTTTCAGGCGGACGACATGAGCGCGCTCGACCGCGCGGTGGCGCGGCTGCGCACCGACGGCACCGGCTTCGCGCTGCGGCTGCGCCTCGCCCAAAGCGGTGCGGCGATCGATATCGGCGGTCAGCGACTCGCGGGCAATCGCGGTGATGCGGTCTGGTTGGCCGATGGCGGGGCACGCGACTCGGCCGAGCGCGAGGAAGCGCGGCTCCGCGCCGTGCTCGATGCCTTGCCGATCCCGGTCTGGCGGCGTGATGCCGGGTTCCGGCTCAGTGATGCCAACCGCGCCTTCGCCACAGCGATCGGCGCGGCGCCCAATGCGCCGCAGAGCGAGCTGCGTGAGCTGGCCGGCGCCGATGCGGGCCGGGCGCTTGCCAAAACGGCGGCAAAAGCCGGCGAGGCGAGCGAGCGCCGCCATGTCATCATCAACGGCTCGCGCCGCTGGCTCGAGCTCCACGAGATCCGGCTGGGCGAATCGGGCGAATCACTCGGCTTTGCCCGCGATTTGACCGATATCGAGGCCATCGACGCCGCGCTCAAGCGCCACGAAGCGGGTCACGCGGCGGTGCTGAACCGGGTGACGGCGGCGATCGCGATATACGGCTCCGACCGCCGGCTCAATTTCTTCAATCTCGCCTTCGCCCAGCTTTGGCGGCTGGAAGAAGATTGGCTCTCGAAGCAGCCGCTGATCGAGGAGGTGATGGACCGGTTGCGCGAGCGCCGTCGCCTGCCGGAAGTCGCCGATTTCGGTGCCTTCCGCCGTAATCTCGTGGCGCAGTTCACCTCGCTGATCGTGCCGCACGAAGAGCTGCTCCATCTGCCCGATGACAAGACGCTGCGCCTGGTCGTCAGCCCGCATCCGCAAGGCGGGCTGATCTTCGCCTATGAGGACGTGACCGATCGTTTCGCGCTGGAGCGCAGCTACAACACGGCGATCGAGGTCCAGCGCGAGACGCTCGATCATCTCTATGAAGGCATCGCCGTGTTTGGCAGCGATGGGCGGCTGAAGCTCTCCAACCCCGCCTATGCGACGATGTGGGGGCTGACGCCCGAAGATCTCGCCGGCGAGCCGCATGTCAGCCAGCTCGCCGAGAAGTTTCGCGGCTTTCTCGACGATGGCGGCAATTGGTCCGAGCGCAAGGCGCGGCTGGTCGCGCGGCTCACCGCCGATCGCGCCTCGAGCATGACGCTCAACCGGCCCGACGGCTCGGTGCTGCAAGCCGTGACCTTGCCGCTGCCCGACGGCAATACGCTGCTCTCCTATCTCGATGTCACCGACACGACGCGCGTCGAGAACGCGCTGCGCGAGCGCACCGAAGCGCTCGAAGCGGCCGGCCGCTTGAAGAGCGAATTTCTTGCCAACGTATCCTATGAGCTGCGCACGCCGTTGACCTCGATCACCGGCTATGCCGAGATGCTCACGGGCAATTATGCCGGCGAGCTTGCGCCGCGCCAGCGCGACTACGCCACGAACATCCTCGAAAGCGCGCAAGCCTTCACGCGGCTGGTCGACGACATCCTCGATCTCGCGACGATCGAGGCGGGCTATATGGAGCTCGACACCAGCCCCGTCGACATCCATGCGATGCTACAAAGCGTGCTCAATCTGCAGCAGGCGCAGGCGCGCAATCTCGGTCTCCGCCTCGAATTCGATTGCCCGGCGACGATCGGCACGGTGCCTGGCGACGAGCGGCGCTTGAAGCAGGTGGTGTTCAGCCTCGTCTCCAACGCGCTGAAATTCACGCCGGCGGGCGGCAGCGTCAGGGTCGCGGCGCGGCGCGAGGCGTCGCGTGTCGCGCTGATCGTGTCGGATACCGGTATCGGCGTCGCGGCCGAGGATCAGGCGCGCATCTTCGATAAATTCGAGCGCGGCGCGCGGCAATCGGGCGCCGGGCTGGGCCTTGCCCTCGTCAAAAGCTTCATCGAGCTGCATGGCGGCACGATCGAGCTACGCTCGAGCCCGGGCGAGGGCACGACCGTCACCTGCTGGCTCCATGCCGAGCTGCCGATCCAAAAAGAAGGCGCCCGCGGCCAGCCGCGGCTGCGCGTGGTCGGTTAAGCTCCCCGGCCGTCAGACCTTTCCCGGCACGCCTTTCGTCGTCGAATATTCGAAATGCAGCGCTTCGCCCGGATGCAGCCGCGCGCGAATAGCGTGCGCGGCCAGCGCCGCTTCGGAGAAGCCCGAGAGGATGAGCTTCAGCTTGCCGGGATAAGTAGCGATATCGCCGATGGCGAAAATCCCTTCGGCCGAGCTCATAGAGGTCGCGGGCGCGACGGTGATGTGATGATGATCGAGCGCCAGTCCCCATTCGGCGATCGGCCCGAGATTCATCGACAGGCCGAAGAAGGGCAGCAGGACATCGGCCTCGAGCCGCTTCGTTTTGCCCTCGAGATCGGCGACGATGACCGCCGCGACCTGGCCGTTCGCGCCTTCGAGCCCGGCAAGCTGATAAGGGATCACGAGATCGATCTTGCCCGCCTTGGCGAGGGCGTCGAGCCGCGCCGCCGATTCGGGCACGGCGCGGAATTTGGCGCGGCGATGGATCACCATCACCCGCGCGGCAACCTCGGCGAGGGAGATCGCCCAATCGACCGCCGAATCGCCACCGCCGGCGATGACGATGCGCCGATCGCGGAACGCCTCGCGCTTGGTGACGAGATAGTGGACGCTCTTGCCCTCATAGGCCTCGATACCGTCGAGCGGCGGGCGGTTGGGGCCAAAGGCGCCGACACCAGCGGCGATGATCACGGCTTTGGCGAGGACGGCCGTGCCGCGGCTGGTCTCGAGGCGGAAGCTCCCATCCGGTTGACGGGCGAGGCGCTCGACCTGCTGGCCGAGGTGATAGGCCGGGGCGAAAGGCGCGGCCTGCTCTTCCAACCGTGCGATGAGGGTGGCGGCATCGATCGCGGGATGAGCCGGGATGTCGTAGATCGGCTTTTCCGGATAGAGCGCGCTGCATTGCCCGCCGGGCATGTCGAGCGCGTCGATCACCTGGCATTTGAGTCCGAGCATGCCGCATTCGAATACGGCAAAGAGCCCGACCGGCCCGGCGCCAATGATCGCGACATCCGTCTGCTGCACACTTTCTGCCATTCTCTCCTACCGCGTCGATTCGCCCGTAAAATGGCGGCGTGACGACAACGCTGCAAGGTTGCGGCGCTGCGGCCCGACCCCGTAAAAAGAACGCGTGACCGCCGCAACGGCCCGTGCCATCGATCTGCCCGACGAGACAGCGACCGCCGCTCTGGCGACGGAACTGGCGGCCTGCGCGCGGCAAGGCGATGTGATCGGCCTTTCCGGGCCACTCGGCAGCGGCAAGACCACCTTCGCGCGCTATTTCATCGGCGCGGGGATGGGCGCCAGCCCCCGCGAAAAACAAGAAGTGCCAAGCCCAACCTTCACCTTGGTTGAGACCTATCAGCCCGAAGCCGGCCCGGCGATCTGGCATTTCGATCTCTATCGCATCGAGACGCCCGAGGACGCGTACGAGCTCGGCATCGAGGACGCTTTCGCCGACGGCATCGCGCTGATCGAATGGCCGGAA
>DATNGE010000230.1:0-9272 GCA_035606035.1 Allostellaceae bacterium | reverse complement strand
TAGCGCTTTTGATCGTTATGCGGCGGAGCGCGAGTTCGCGGCGCTGCTGGACGACCGGCGATGATCATTCCGGCCGAATACGCCGAGTTCTTCCAGAAGATCGCGGTCGGCGCGCTGCCGATCATCTTCGCCATCACGTTGCATGAGGCGGCGCATGGCTTTGTCGCCTCCTGGCTGGGCGATGATACGGCCTTGCGCATGGGCCGCGTGACCCTCAATCCAATCAGGCACATCGACCTCGTCGGCACGATCATTCTGCCGCTGATTCTATTGCTTGGCTCGCGCGGCATGTTCATGTTCGGCTATGCCAAGCCCGTGCCGGTGCGCTTCGATCGGCTCAACAAGCCACGGCGCGACATGGTCTATGTTGCCCTGGCTGGGCCGCTCACGAATATTCTTCTCGCGTTGATCTCTGCGCTCTTGCTTTATACGACCCCGCATCTGCCCGGCTTCATGCAGAAATGGATGGTCCTCAGCCTGCTCTATTCGATCGATTTCAACATCATCATCGCACTCTTCAACATGATTCCGCTGCCGCCGCTCGATGGCGGCCGGGTCGCGGTGGGCATTCTTCCCGATGTCCTCGCCATTCCGCTGGCGCGGACCGAGCGATACGGCATGCTCGTGCTGCTGGGACTGCTTTTTGTTCTGCCGGTCATTGGCCAGGCGGTGCATATGGATTTGAACGTCATCGCGTATCTTTTGCAGACGCCCTTCGATTGGGTGCGGCAATTGGTTTTCGAGATCGCGGGTATCAACGCATGAGCGACGTCGAACCTTTCGAGATGCAGAAACCCGAGGTTGCGCCGAGCTCCGAGCTCGTCGTCGATCTAGAAGGTTATGAAGGGCCGATCGACGCGCTGCTCCAACTGGCGCGCGAGCAAAAGGTCGATATCACCAAAATATCGATCCTGCGGCTTGCCGATCAATATCTCGCCTTCATCAGCGCGGCGCGGCGGCTTCGTTTGGAGATCGCCGCCGATTACCTGGTGATGGCGGCTTGGCTCGCTTACCTCAAGTCGCGGCTGCTGTTGCCGCAGCCAATCGAAGCCGAGCCCTCGGGCGAGGAGATGGCTGCCGCGCTGACGCATCAGCTGCGGCGCCTCGAAGCAATGCAGCAGGCGGGACAGGGGCTCTTCGCGCGCGATCTCCTGGGGCGCGACGTCTTCACGCGCGGCGCACCAGAGGGTCTGCCGCGCGTGCTGATACCGGTCTATGAAGCGACACTCTACGATCTGCTCAAAGCCTATGGTGACCAGAAATCGCGCAAAGAGTCCGGCGTGCTCCACATTGACGCGCCCGAGCTCTATTCGATGGACGACGCGCTGCAACGGCTCGGCCGGCTCCTCGGCCGGATGCCGGAGTGGCGCACCCTGATCAGTTTCCTGCCGGCCGGCTTGCAGTCGGGGCTGGTGCACCGCTCCGCCGTCGCTGCCACTTTCGCCGCCTCGCTCGAGCTGGTCCGTTCGGGCAAGCTCGAGCTTCGCCAGGATGAACCCTTCGGTCCGATCTACCTGCGCAGCCTGCCGAACGAGAACACATGAGCCTGACAGATCCCGATACGATGACTGCCGATGAGACCAAGATGGCCATAACCGTCGCACCCGCGCATCAAGCTGCGAATGACCCCAGCGACGAGTTGCGGCTGCTCGAAGCCCTGCTCTTCGCCGCACCCTCGCCGGTCGATGAGGATGCGATCAAGCAGCGCCTGCCCGAAGGCGTAAATGTCGCGGCACTCATCGGCGAGCTCACCGCGCTTTACGCGCCGCGCGGCGTCAATGTCGTGCGCGTCGCCGGCGGCTGGACCATCCGCACCGCGCCGGACCTCGCGCCGCGTCTCAAGCTGACGCAGAAAGTCGGGCGCAAATTGTCGCGGGCGGCGATCGAGACGCTGGCGATCGTCGCCTATCACCAGCCGGTGACCCGCGCCGAGATCGAGGAAATCCGTGGCGTCATCATCAGCAAGGGCACGCTCGACACGCTGATGGAAGCGGGCTGGATCGTGCCGAAGGGCCGCAGGCAGACGGTCGGCCGGCCGGTGACCTGGGTCACGACGGAGGCCTTCCTGCTGCATTTCGGTCTCGCCAGCCTGACCGATTTGCCGGGCATCGATGAACTGCGCGCCGCTGGCTTGATCGGACCGCGACCGGTCTCGACCTTAAGCGAGACGATCGGCGCGCCCGCCGGCGAGCGGCTGCCCGATGCGCCGAGCGAGGGCGAGGAAGACGAAGACGAAGACGAAGACGAGGCGGAGAGTGCGGGCGTGCACGAGGACGAGGACGAGGGCGGAAGCGATAGCGCGGCCTAGGCTCCCGCGTTTGCGGCGCTGCGCCGCTTCTGCCATGATCCGCGGCCAACCCGCCAAAGACGATAGTGAAATAGCCGATGTTCGATTTCGCCTGGTCCGAACTCGCGGTGATCGCCGTGGTCGCGCTGGTGGTCATCGGCCCGAAGGATTTGCCGCGCGTGATGCGGACCGTCGGGCAGTGGACCCGCCGCGCCCGGGCGATCGCGCGCGAATTCCAGGGCAGTCTCGATCAGATGGTGCGCGAAGCCGAGCTCGATGAGGTGAAGCGCCACATCGACCGCGCCACGAGCTTCAATGTTGAGAACGAGATCCGCCGCACCATCGATCCGACCGGCGATTTGCAGCGCTCGCTCGACGAGCCGGTGCTGGCGAACCCGCTTGCCGATCCGGTGACGCCGATCGAGCGGACGCCGATCGAGGAGAAGCCGGCGGCGGCTCTCGAGGCGCCGGGATCGCCGCCGTTGCCGGTGGCCGCCGAGGCTGCTCCCGAGAAGGTCGAGGCCGATGCGAAGCCTACCGCTTCGTCCGAGCCCGACAAGCCCACGCCGTAAGCAATGACCGATCGCGAGGAAGAGCTCGAAGAAGGGCGAATGCCGCTGCTCGATCATCTGGTTGAGCTCCGCAAGCGACTAATCTATTCCATTCTGGCGCTGTTCGTTGCCTTCTTTCCCTGCTGGTACTTCAGCAAGAACATCTACAATTTTCTCGCCCAGCCGCTCGCCGACGCGCTGAACAACGCGGGCGGCGGACATTTCATCTTCACCGATGTCACAGAAGCGTTCTTTACCGATTTGCGGGTCGCTTTTTGGGCGGCTTTCTGTCTCGCCTTTCCGATCATTTCCAGCCAGGTCTGGCTGTTCGTTGCGCCCGGCCTCTATAAGCAGGAGCGCCGCGCCTTCTTGCCTTATCTCGTCGCGACGCCGCTTCTCTTCATTATGGGCGGTGCGCTGGTCTATTACGTGATTTTTCCCGTCGCCTATCCCTTCTTCATGAGCTTCGGGTCGCGCGGCGGCGACGGCACGTTGGCCATCGATCTCGAGCCGAAGGTCAGCGAATACCTGACTTTCGTCATGCATCTGATGTTGGCGTTCGGCGTGGCGTTCCAACTGCCGGTGCTCTTGAGCCTGATGGCGCGTGCCGGATTGATCACGGCGGCAGGGCTCGCAAAACAGCGGCGCTATGCGATCGTGGGCATGTTCGGCTTGGCGGCCGTGCTCACGCCGCCCGACATTTTCAGCATGATGTCGCTGGCCATTCCGCTGCTCCTCCTGTTCGAGATTTCGATCCTCTCCTGCAAGCTGGTCGAGAAACAGCGCGCGAAACGCGAGGCCGAGGAAGAGGCCGCGGCAAAGTCGGACGAATGATCTATAGTGACGCGCCATGTTCGACCTGAAGATCATTCGCGACGATCCTGCAGCCTTCGATAAGGGGCTCGCGCGACGCGGCCTGCCCGCGAAGTCGCCCGAAATCCTCGCTTTCGACAAGGAATGGCGGGCGGCGCAGACTAGGGCCGAGGCGCTCCAGGCCGAGCGCAACAAGCTCGCGCGCGAGATCGGCGCGGTGAAGGCGAAAGGCGGCGATGCCGGCGCGATCATGCAGCAGGTCGCGGCGAGCAAAGACGAACAGGCGCGGCTCGAGGGCGAAGCGGGTCGTCTCAAGGCCGAGATCGACGCGCTGCTGGCCGGCATCCCGAACATTCCCCTCGACGACGTGCCGGACGGCAAAGACGAGCGTGACAACAAGCTCTTGCGTAGCCACGGCTCGCCGCGCAATTTTGCTTTCACGCCGAAAGACCACGTGGCGCTCGGCGAAGGCTTGCGGCAGATGGATTTCGCACGTGCCGGGAAGATCTCCGGCGCGCGCTTTGTCGTCCTCAGCGGCGGGCTCGCGCGGCTCGAGCGCGCGCTGGCGGCCTTCATGCTCGACTTGCATACGCGCGAATACGGTTATATCGAGGTCGCGCCGCCGTTGCTGGTACGTGACGACACCGCTTTCGGCACCGGCCAACTGCCGAAATTCGCCGAGGATCTGTTTCGCACCACAAATGGTCTCTGGCTCATCCCGACTGCCGAAGTGCCGCTGACCAATCTTGTTGCCGACGAGATCCTCGACGAGGTGGCGTTGCCGCTCCGCTTCACCGCTTGGACGCCGTGCTTCCGGTCCGAGGCGGGCGCCGCTGGCAAGGATACGCGCGGCATGATCCGGCAGCATCAATTCAACAAGGTCGAACTGGTCTCGATCGCGCATCCGGATCAGGCACATGAAGAACATGAGCGCATGACCGCCTGCGCCGAGGACGTGCTGAAGCGGCTCGATCTGCCTTACCGCGTGGTACTGCTTTGCGCCGGCGATATGGGCTTTTCATCGCGCAAGACCTACGACATCGAGGTCTGGTTGCCAGGCCAGAACGCCTATCGCGAGATTTCGAGCTGCTCGCAATGCGGCGAGTTCCAGGCTCGCCGCATGAACGCGCGCTTCAAGCCGAAAGAGGGAAAAGGCAACCGCTTCGTCCACACTTTCAACGGCTCCGGCCTCGCGGTCGGGCGTACTCTGATCGCCGTTCTCGAGAACCATCAGCAGGAAGACGGCTCGATCGCGATCCCATCGGCGCTGCGGCCATATATGGGAGGCGTGGAGGTTCTTCGCCCCGATGGGTGACGGGATCGATCTCGCGCGTGCCCGTATTCTCGTTTGCAACGACGATGGTATCGAGGCCCCCGGCATCAAGCTGCTGGCGCGTGTCGCGCAGAGTCTCAGCAAGGACGTCTGGGTCGTCGCGCCGGAGCAGGAGCAAAGCGGCGCCAGCCACTCCCTCACACTGACGCGGCCGCTGCGCGTGCGGCAGCTCGGCCCACGCCGCTTCGCCGTCGACGGCACGCCGACCGACTGCGTGCTGCTCGCCATCAATGCGGTGCTCAAGGATCAAAAGCCGCCCGATCTCGTGCTCTCGGGGATCAACGGCGGCGCCAATATGGGCGAGGACGTGACCTATTCCGGGACGATTGCCGCGGCGATGGAAGCGAGCCTGCTCGATCTTAAGGCAATCGCACTCAGCCAGCATATCGGCGACGACCGCAAAGTGGATTGGTCGGCGGCCGCGGATTGGGCACCAAAGGTGATCCGCCGCCTCGCCGCCCTGCCGTGGCCGCAGGATTCTTTTTACAACGTGAACTTTCCGCAGCTGAGGCCGGGCAAGGTGAAGGGCGTCCTTCCGGCCGCGCAAGGCGGGCGCAAGATCGGCGATCACCTCATTGAGCGGATCGATCCGCGCGGCCGGCCTTACTATTGGATCGGACCGCAACGCGACGAGGCCAAGACACGCCCCGGGACCGATGTTCGAGCCGTCGCCGAAGGCTATGTCGCGGTGACGCCGGTCTTTCTCGATCTCACCAATCGTCGCGCGCTGGCTCGATTGCGCCAATCCCTTGCGAAGAAGGGACGGCGATGACCACGCGCGACCCGAAGGCGGCGCGGCTGATTGAGGAGCTGCGCGCCGAAGGCATCACCGACGAGCGCGTGCTCAAGGCGATTGCTCAAGTGCCGCGCGAGAAATTCGTGCCGGCGACTTTCCGCGATCGCGCCTATGAGAATGTCGCCCTGCCGATCGGCCATGGCCAGACGATCAGCCAGCCCTATATCGTCGCGCTGATGACGCAGGCCCTCGAGGTGACGAACCGCCATATGGTCTTGGAGATCGGCACCGGTTCCGGCTATCAGGCGGCGGTACTGGCGCGGCTCGCGCGTCGTGTCTTCACGGTCGAGCGCCATCGCGCCATGGCGAGCACGGCCGAGCAACTCTTGAAGGAGCTACGTATCAATAATGTCATCGTGCGCTTCGGCGACGGCACGAAAGCCTGGCCCGAACAGCCGAGTTTCGATCGCATCATCATTACCGCCGCCGCCGCAACGCTGCCCGACGCGGTGATGGAGAGTTTGGGCGAAGGCGGGATCATGGTGGCGCCGATCGGTGAGGATAAGCGCGATCAGAGTTTGCTGCGGTTGCGGCGCATGGCGGATGGCTGGCAGAGCGAAGAGCTCTGCCCGGTACGCTTCGTGCCTCTGATCGCAGGGCTGCCGCGGGGCGCCGCCCGCTAACGCAAGTTGTCGGCGAGTCGCGGGTCATGGCATAAACTTAGGCAATGACGCGTTCGGGGCCGCTCGCGGCAGTTATCGTGGTGATCGGGCTGGCAGCGCTCGCCGGCTGCGCGCGCAATGGGCCGCCGGCGCCTTTATCCTTCCCGGGCGCCCAGACCAGACCTCCTCAAGCAGCTGCGCCGTCGCCGGCTCAGGTGCCGCAAGCACACCTGCCGCATCCGAGCCGGATCACCGTCGTCAAAGGCGACACGCTCTACACGATCGCGCAGCGCTATGACGTGCCGCTGCGCTCGATCATCGACGCCAATCACCTGGACCCGCCGTTCCGGGTCGGGGCTGGCATGACGTTGGACTTGCCGCAGGAACGCTTTCACATCGTGAAGCAGGGCGACACGCTCTATGGCATCGCCCGGCTTTACGGGGTCGAAGTCAGCACCTTGGCGAGCCTCAATCGTCTCAACCCGCCCTATGCCCTGCGAACCGGTGAGACGCTCAATCTTCCGGCCCCTGTCGGGCCGCCTGAGAAATCGGCGCCGGCGGTAGCCGCGACACCCGGCGGCGGGCCGCCGCCGGAAAAACCCAGCCCGCAGGGGGAGGCGACCCCAGCGTCGCCGCTGCCCGAGGCGGCCAAACCACCATCGCGCGCGGGCAAGGGCTTCGATTGGCCGGTACAAGGCAAGATTATCGAGGGCTTCGGGACTGGTCCCAACGGCACGCACAACGACGGCATCAACATCGCGGCGCGACAAGGCGAACCCGTCCGTGCCGCCGACGGGGGCGTGGTCGCCTATGCGGGCAATGAACTCCGCGGCTACGGCAATCTGGTGCTGATTAAGCATTCCGGCGGCTATATGACGGCCTACGCTCATAATTCGAAGCTCCTGGTAAAGCGCGGCGAGGTCGTAAAGCGCGGCCAGGAAATCGCCATGGCGGGATCGAGCGGCACCGTCGACACGCCGCAAGTTCATTTCGAAATCCGGCAGGGAACGCGTGCCATCGACCCGACAACCCTGCTGCCGAGCATCCAGGCCAGCGCCCGCTGAGAGAAAGAGCTCGCTAGACACGATCGATCGCCGAGCTGTGGGAATTCTGGCAGCCCCACGCGAGGGCCGGGCTGCATCCGATGGTCTTCACGAAATATGAGGACCATCAAGGTGTTTTCGCGAAGTTGACCTCGCTCGATCGCGACCAGTGGGCGGCGGCTTACAGCGCGGCGGCCGAACCGTTCGAGAAGCTGGCGCGCGAGGCGGAAGCCAAGGGCGACGACCGCGCCGCGAAGGAGCACTACTTTCACGCCTATGGCCTCTACCGCATGGCGCGGTTCCCGACGACGAATTCCGCCGGCAAGCGGGCTGCCTATCGCAAATCGCAAGAGATGTATCGCGCGGGGTTGCGCTATCTGCCGTATCGCTTCGAGCGTGTCGAGATTCCGTTCAAGGGCAAACCGGGCGAGGGCGACTGCGCGGTAGGCTATCTCATCCGCCGCCCCGGCGAGGTCTCACGCGGGCCATTGCTGATCATGTGGGCGGGCATCGATACCTTCAAGGAAGATCGGACGGAGATCTGGGAGCCGGTGATCGCCGCGGGTCTGTCGCTCCTGCTCATCGATATGCCGGGCGCGGGCGATGCGCCGCTGAAAGGTTCCGAAGATGCCGAGCGGCTCTGGGACGCGGTGCTCGATTGGTGTGCGACGCGGCCCGAGATCGATCCGCAGCGTATCGGCGCTTGGGGCGGCAGCACCGGCGGCTACTGGGCGGCGAAAGTCGCGCACACTCATCGCGATCGCTTCGCGGCTGTCGTCGCCCAGGGCGGGTGCGTCCATCTTGCGTTCGCGCCCCAATGGATCGAGAAAGCGCAGCACGGATCATACGCTTTCGAGCTCGCGGAGACGCTCGCCAGCGCCTTCGGCCGCGGCGGCTTCGATGATTGGGTCGATTACTGCCCGCGCCTGTCGCTGCTGAACCAGGGCGTGCTCGACAAGCCTTGCTCACCGTTGCTGCTGGTCAACGGCACGCAAGATACGATTTTTCCGATTGAGGACATGTACTTGCTTCTGCAGCACGGTAATCCGAAGGAGGCGCGTTTTTATCCGGTAGGCCATATGGGGTATACGCCGGAGACGAATGCGACGATTATTCGCTGGCTTGCCGGTAAGCTCCTCGCGTAGAAGATTGCAACGCAAAATTCGCGGTTGCATTCACAGCGATCGTGATAAGCTCCTTTTGCGTCTTTTTTGGTTGCAAGAGCTTTTTCCCGCAGCGGGGCAGAAACACCAATAGGGGAAAATCGATGTTTGCACGCGAGAAGGATGCCAAACAAAAATCCGATGACCGGATTCACGAGACCGTGACACCGCTCTCCGACATAGGGCGGTCCGCGACAGCGGTGCTGCCAAATCCGACGGAGAAGTCAACGATTGCAGTGTCGCGCGTAACGACACCGGCACTAACACCGACGCCGACACCTACGCCGGCAGTCGGTTCGCGCGACGCCAAAAGCGACGCCAAGAACGACAGCAAACGGCTTACTGTCGGTCGCGGCATTTCGCTTAACGGCAAGATCTCGTTTTGCGATCGTCTGGTGATAGACGGCAAGGTGGAAGCCGAGCTCGAAGATTGCCATACGGTCGAAGTGACCGAGAACGGCACCTTCAAAGGCGCCGCCGAAATCACCGGCGCCGAAATTTCGGGGCATTACGAAGGTTCGCTCACGGTACGCGAAAATCTGCTGATCCGCAGCACGGGCCGCGTCAGCGGCACGGTCCGTTACGGCAAGCTGCACATCGAAGATGGCGGCGAAATCAACGGCGATGTAAAGAGCATCGCCTCGGCTAAAACCTGAGGAAGCTGTCGGCGGCGGGGGCTACTCC
>DATNGE010000229.1:0-2205 GCA_035606035.1 Allostellaceae bacterium | reverse complement strand
GCGACCACGGCCGAGCACATCCCGGTCCTGATCGTCGGCGCCGGGCCCATCGGTCTCGCCCTCGCGGCCGATCTCGGCACGCGCGGGATCGAGACTCTCGTCATCGAGCGCAGCGACGGCATCGTCTATCACCCGCGCGCGACCGCGATCAACGCGCGGACCATGGAGCTCCTGCGCCGGCACGGCCTTGCCGAGCGCGTCAAGCGCGACGGCACGCCGCCGGATTTCCCGCATACCGCGCTCTACATCACCGGCTTCCACGGCTTCGAGATCGCGCGCATCGAACGGCCGAGCCATGGCGGCAATGCGCCCTCGCCGATCAGCCCCGAGCGGCCGCAGCGCTGCAATCAGCTGTGGTTCGATCCGATCCTCTTGGATTATGTGAAGACGCTGCCTTCGGTCACCTTGCGCTATCGCTGCGCCTTCGAAGCGCTGCGCGAGGAAGGCGAGCACGTCATCGTCACCGCGCGCGATGAGGCGACCGACGAGGAAGTGACGATCAGCGCGCAATATGTCGCCGATTGCAGCGGCAGCCATAGCCGCATCCGCCGCCAGCTCGGCATCGCCATGACCGGGGCCGGCTCGACCGGCGAGACCGAATATCACCTGAGCGCGTTCATGCGCCTGCCCGAGCTCTGGAAGCATCACGACAAGGGCAAGGCGGCGCTGACCTTCTTCATCGACGAGAAGGGAAACTGGCGCAATCTCGTGATGATCGACGGCAAGGAGCTCTATCGCTACGGCCTCTCGGGCAAGGAGCTCTACGACAATCCCGATGCCGTCGACGTCAACGCGATCTTCGACGATATCGCCGGTCCCGATATTCCGCGCGAGATCATCTCGGTGCTGCGCTGGAGCGCTGCCGATGTCGTCGCCGACAGTTATCGCGCCGGCCGCGTGTTCCTCGTCGGCGACGCCGCGCATCAGAATCACCCCTCCGGCGGCTTCGGCCTCAACACCGGCATGGGCGACATGGACAATATCGGCTGGAAGCTCGCCGCGACCGTCGAGGGCTGGGCGGGCGCGCATCTGCTCGACAGCTACGAGGTCGAGCGCCGGCCGATCGGGCTACGCAATATCAACGCGGCCTGGCTCGGCTACTCCGACAATCGCGACCGCCCGACCCATCCCGAGATCCGCAAGGACACGCAGGCCGGCGCCGAAGCGCGCGCCAAGATGAAGGAGCAAATCCTCGAATCGCAGCCCGCGATGGTGCTGACCGACGGCATCGCGCTCGGCTATCGCTATGAGAGCTCGCCGATCATCTGCCCGGATGGCAGCGAAGCAACGCCCGACAATCCGACGCGCTATGTCCCGACGGCGCGGCCCGGCGCGCGCGCGCCGCATGCCTGGATGAAAGAGGGCAAGTCGGTGATCGATCTCTTCGGCCGCGGGTTCGTGCTGCTGCGCTTCGGCGGCGACGCGCCCGGCGGCGCCCCCCTCGAGCGCGCTTTCCGCGAGCGGCAAGTGCCGATCAGCGTTACGACCATTGCCGATCCGGCGATCGCGCGGCTCTATCAAAAGAAGCTGGTGCTGGTGCGGCCCGATGGCCATGTCGCCTGGCGCGCCGATACCATGCATCAGGACCCGCTGAGCCTCGCCGATCGCGTGCGCGGCGCCAGCGAATAAATCAGCGGCCGACGAATCGGCCAAAGGGAGAGAAGCGATGAAATGCGTCGAGATCGTCGCAACGACGGGCTTCGAAGGCTTACGCGTGGCCGAGCGGCCGACCCCCAAGCCCGGACCGCGCCAGGTTCTCGTCCGCATGCACGCCGCCTCTTTCAATTGGCGCGACATGATGATCCTCAAAGGCGGCTATATGCGCGGCATCCCGCTGCCGCGCATCCCGCTTTCCGACGGCGCCGGCGAAGTGATCGAATGCGGCGCCGAGGTGACGCGGGTGAAGCCCCGCGATCGCGTGTGCAGCACGTTCTTCCAGACCTGGATCACCGGCCCGGTCTTCGCCGAGGCCCAGGATGCGGCTCTGGGCGGCACGGCTGAAGGCGTGCTGAGCGAATACGTCCTGCTCGAAGGCGAGGGCGTCATCAAATTCCCCGCGCATCTTTCCTACGAAGAAGCCGCGACCCTGCCCTGCGCCGCGCTGACGGCGTGGCACGGGCTCTTCGAAGCGACGAGCTTGCGCGCCGGCGACACAGCGCTGCTGCTCGGCACCGGCGGCGTGTCGGTCTTTGGCTTGCAACTCGC
>DATNGE010000228.1:0-14248 GCA_035606035.1 Allostellaceae bacterium | reverse complement strand
GGGCTGAAGCGAGCGGCCGGCTTGCGCGACCCGCGCGATGTCTCCATCATTTGCCGTATGGAAGAGTTCACATTGCGGCCCGACCCGGACGATCCGCGCCTTACCAAGCGCGTCACGGGAGTCGATCAGGACGGACGGGAGGTCGAGACGGCGGTCGTGGTCGAGCGGCCGCTGACCCTGTTCCTCAATGGCCAGGAGATCGTGACCATGATGACGGTCGGCGATCATCCCGACTGTCTGGCGGTCGGCTATCTCCTCAATCAGAACATGTTGCGCGGCGATGACGAGATCACCGGCATCGATTACGACGAAGAACTCGAGATCGTCGTCGTCCGCACCAAGCGCAAGACCGATTTCGAGAAGAAGCTCAAAAAGAAGACGCTGACCTCGGGCTGTGCGCAAGGCACGGTGTTCGGCGATCTCATGGAGAAGTTTGACGAAATCAAGCTGCCGGTCGACGCGGTGCTGAAGACCTCATGGCTCTACGCGCTTTCGAAGAAGATCAACCTCGCGCCGAGCCTTTATCTCGCGGCGGGCGCGATCCATGGGTGCGTCCTCTGCGAGGAAGACCATCCCCTTATCTATATGGAGGATGTCGGACGGCATAACGCAATCGACAAGATTGCCGGCTACATGCACCTCAATAAAATCGGTCCCGAGGGCAAGATCTTCTATACGACCGGCCGGTTGACCTCGGAGATGGTGATCAAATGCGTGCAGATGCGCATTCCGATCCTCGTCTCGCGCTCGGGCTTCACGGCGTGGGGCGTCGACCTGGCGCAGAAAGCCAATCTCACCCTCATCGGCCGCGCGAAGGGTAAGCGCTTCACCGCGCTGGCCGGCACGCATCGCCTCGTCTTCGACAGCGATCCCGGTAGCGTGCCCGAAGAGCCCCGCCGCGCCGGCCGCAAGGCGAGCGTCGCGGAGGATGCGTAAATGAAGATTGCCGGCGTGCTGCTGGCGGGCGGCCAGTCGCAGCGCATGGGCGGCGGCGATAAGAATTTACGACCGCTCGGCGGCAAGCCGATGCTCGCGCATGTCATCGAGCGCGCCAAGCCGCAGGTCGATGCGCTGGTGCTCAACGCGAATGGCGATCCGCAACGCTTTGCTGGCTTCGGTTTGCCGATTATCGCCGACAGCATCAGCGGTTTCGCCGGGCCGCTGGCAGGCGTGCTCGCCGGCCTCGATTGGGCGGCAAGAAATTTGCCCGAGGCCGAGCTCGTCGCGAGCTTCGCCACCGACGCGCCTTTCTTTCCGCGCGACCTTGTACGGCGGCTCGCGGTTGCGTTGGAGGAGGGCGGTTTCGATCTCGCCTGCGCACAATCGAATGGCCAGGCGCATCCTGTCTTCGCCTTGTGGCCGGTGTCGCTGCGCGACGCGTTGCGCGAGGCGCTCGCCGGCGGCTTGCGCAAGGTCGATCGCTGGACGGCGCGCTACAAGCTCGTCGAAGTCGAATTCGCGGCCGAGCCGGTTGATCCGTTCTTCAACGCCAACCGGCCGGATGATCTCGCCGAGGCCGAGCGGCTCGTCACGCTGGCGCTTTAACGCATTTTTTTGCTTGATTCGGTTATTAAACAACGTCATTGCGAGGAGCAACGCGACGAAGCAATCCAGAGGGTCGCGGTTGGCCTGGATTGCTTCGCTTCGCTCGCAATGACGATAAAGGAAAGATCATGGCGGTGAGGGTGGAGTTGCGGGTGATGGAGCTGCTCAATGCGCGGCTCTGCCATGAGCTCATCAGCCCGGTCGGCGCGATCAACAACGGTGTCGAGCTGGTTGCCGAGGAAGATGCTGATGCCGATTTCCAGCGCGACGCGATGAAGCTCATCGCCTCCAGCGCCAAGACCGCCGGTCATCGCCTCAATTTCTACCGCTTCGCCTATGGCAGCGGCCGCGGCAGCACGGGCAAGGATGCAGCGGCGGGCTTGCTCGAAGGCGGCAAGGTCAAGCTCGACTGGAATGATTCCGCCTCGGCGCTGCCGCTCGAATGGCAGCGTCTCGCTGGCAATATGGTCGTGATTGCGGCTGAGATGCTTCCGCGAGGTGGCACGGTTCAGATTGCGGCGGGCGAGGGCGGCCAGGGCATCGTGGTTAATGTCGGCGGCGATAGCGTCAACCTTACCGCAGAGTTACGCGCGGCCTTGGCCGACAACGCGGATATCGATGCGCTCACCGCTCGCACCGTGCATGGCTATTACACCGCGCGTGTGGCGGAAAGCCTTGGCGCCCGGCTCGAATTGGCCGAGCCCGCGCCGGGAAAGGCCCTCCTGAAGGCGACATCCGGCCGCTAACCCGCGCATTCAACGCGTTTTAAAGCATTTCGGGCAGTCTTGCGGGGCTCCCGGAGGTTCTGCATGTCCAGAAGGACGGTTTCCGGGATGGCTTGGAAGCGGTCCTTGGGGAGTTATGGACGAGCTGCTGCGCGAATTCATCGCCGAGACCAACGAGCATCTCGCCGTTCTCGAACGGGATCTCGTCGCGTTGGACCGAGCGCCCGACGATTCGGGACTGGTCGACGATATCTTCCGCAATATCCATAGCATCAAAGGCACTTGCAGCTTTCTCGGGCTGAAGCGGCTCGAAAGTCTCCTTCATGCCGCGGAGAATGCGCTGGGCAAGCTGCGCGACGAGGCGCTGTTGCCGGCATCTGCCGCGACAAGCACGCTGCTCGGGGCTTGCGACCGTGCCAAGATCATTGTTGCCACGCTAGCCGAGGACGGGCGCGAGCCCGAAGGCGCCGATGGCGATATTGTCGCGCGGCTGGAATTGGCGATGCGGCCCCTCGCTGTCGCCGGCTCGGCACCGATGCCGGTGCTGCCCGAACCGGCGGCCCAGTCGGCGCCTATCGCGATCCGCGTCAATCTCGATACGATCGAGCGGCTTATGGCTGAAACCAGCGAGCTGGTGCTGGCGCGCAATCAGCTTATGCAGACTTTGCACGGCCGCACCGATCCGGAAGCCGCGCTGGCGCTGCAACGCTTGTCGCAGGTCACGAGCGATCTGCAAGAAAGCGTGATGAAGACGCGCATGCAGCCGATCGGCCAAGGCTGGACGAAGCTCCCGCGCATGGTCCGCGATCTGGCGCGTGATCTCGGCAAAAAAATCGAGCTGAAGCTCGAAGGCGGCGAGACCGAGCTCGATCGCCAGGTCCTCGAGCTGGTGAAGGATCCGTTCACCCATTTGATGCGCAACGCGGCCGATCACGGTATCGAGACGCCATCCCAGCGTCGCCGCGCCGGCAAGCCCGAGACCGGGGCGGTCATGCTGTCGGCGTGCCACGAAGGCAGCGCGATCGTCATCACGCTGGCGGATGACGGGCATGGCATCGATCCCGAGCGCATTCGCGCCGCGGTGCGTCGTGGCGGCTTCGCCGGCAATGCCGAACTCGAGGCGATGAGCGAACATCAGGTATTGCAATTCATCTTCCATCCCGGCTTCACCACCGCGGACCGCGTCACGAATGTCTCGGGCCGCGGTGTCGGCCTTGATGTCGTGCGCAGCAATGCCGAGAAGATCGGCGGCGCGGTCGAGGTCGCGAGCCGCCTCGGCCGCGGCACGCGCTTCACGATCAAGATTCCGCTGACATTGGCGATCGTGCCGGCGCTGCTGCTCGATTGCAGCGGCCAGCGCTTCGCGATTCCGCAAACCGCCGTCGCGGAGCTAGTGCGCTCGGGTTTTGGGCATCGCATCGAATGGGTTGACGATGCGCCGATGCTGCGGCTGCGCGGCAGCCTGTTGCCGCTCGTCGGGCTAAGCGAAGTGTTGCAGCTCGGGGACGGCCGCAAGATCGAGGGCGAGCGGCTGATCGTCGTTATCGGCTACGGCATGCATCGGTTCGGACTCATGGTCGATGGTGTCGATGATGCCGAAAAGATCGTCGTCAAATCGCTCGCGCCGATGCTGCGCGGCAACCGGATTTTCGCCGGCAGCACCATTCTCGGCGATGGGAGTGTGGCGCTGATCCTCGATCCCGGCGCGCTGGCAGCGAGGGTCGCCGCAGCCGAAAGTGTCGAGTCCGCGCATGTGCCGAAGCCGCTACCGAATCCCGCCGCTCGCGGCCGTGGGGACGGGCTGCTGCTGTTTCGCGCCGGCGGCGACACGCTGAAAGCCTTGCGCCTGGCCGCGCTGCTGCGCATCGAGGAGATCGCGCCCGAACAGATCGAGCAGATCGATGGCAAGCCCGTCCTGCTCTATCACGGCGCGGCGCTGCCGCTGCATCTCTTCGACGCTGTGCCTGACGGCGAGCGGCGGTTCGTCATGATTGCGGCGCATGACGATCGGATGTGCGGCTTTCTCGCCGATGCTGTCATCGATACGATGGACGATATGCCGGCGCTCGATCGCTCGGTTGCAGGAGCGGGCATGCTCGGCGCGGTGACAATCGCCGGACGGCCGGTCGAGATCGTTGATGCCGCATATTACGTGAAGGCCGCCAGCACGCGGCTGCCGGCGCCAAAGCGGAGCGCCGCGTGAGCGATTACGCTGCGATCCGGGTCGGGAGCTGGGATTTCGCCGTGCCGGTGATGCAGGTGCGCGATGTGTTGCGCCGCAATCAGCTGACGCCGGTGCCGCTCGCGCCCCGTGCGGTCGCGGGCCTGCTCAATCTCCGCGGCCGGATTGTCACCGCGATCGATTTGCGCGTTCGGCTCCGGCTGCCGCCACAAGAGGCGAGAAGCGATGCCGCTTATGTCGTCATCGAGAGCGGCAGCGAATATTACGCACTGATTGTCGACAGCGTCGGCGATGTTCTGCCGATCGACGAGCGACGGCTAGGAGCCGAGCCGCTGGCTCTCGATCCGCGTTGGCGCGCGGTCGCTTCCGCCGTCTACACGATGGACACCGGGCCGATCGTGCTGCTCGATATCGAGCGGCTGCTCGATCTCGCGCCCGCGCGTCGCGCGGCTTCCTGACCCGTCGGCTTTCCCTTATCATCTCGGTCACGAAGGCGGTCTGGGGACGGCCTCGATCCCGAGAGGACATCCATGGCTATTCTGGGCGTCGCGAAAGCGGTCTACGGCGTCGACGATCTCGACAAATGCACGCAATTCTTCAGCGATTACGGTCTCGGCGTGCAGGAAAAGACAGCGCAAAAAACGGTTTTCGAGCTCGAGGACGGCTCGCAGGTCGTGCTACGCAAGAAAGACGATCCGGCGCTGCCGAAGGCTTGGTTCGACGGCAATGGCGTCAAAGAAACGATCTGGGCGGTCGATACCCAGGAATCGCTCGACCGTCTCGTCGCCGGTCTGCAGACCGACCGCGAGGTCCGGCGCGACAATGACGGAACGGCGCATTTCCTCGCCGATGACGGCATGCCACAAGGGCTGCAGGTGTTCCGCAAGCGCGAGGTGGTCAGCGCGGCCGACGAGATCAACACGCCGGCCCGCGCCGCGCGCGTCAATCGCAACCGCACCTGGCGCAAGCGCGCGCATCCGAAGTCGATAGCGCACGTCGTTTTCCAGGTCGCGAACCCGCAAGCCTCCTATAAATTCTTCAAGGAGCGTCTCGGCTTCCGGCTGTCCGACACGCAGCGCAAGCTCGGTTGCTACGCGCGCGCCGACGGCAGCCACGAGCACCACAATATCTTCTTCTTCAATGCCGATTTCCTGCCACCGTCGGTCCGCAAGCTCGGCTTCAATCACACGGCTTTCGCCTGCGATGACATCGACGAAATGATGGTCGGTGCGAACTACCTCGAGCTCAAGGGATGGGCGACCAAGCGGCCCGGCGGCTTCGTCGGCTTGGGCCGCCACCGCATCTCATCGGCGCTGTTCTATTACATCCCGTGCCCCGCCGGCGGCCATGCGGAATACATCGCCGATCAGGACTTCCTCGACGACAGCTGGATCCCGCGCGATTGGGAAGAGAGTTTCGGCAGCAGCATTTGGATGCACGACGTGCCCGAGCATTTGAAGCAGCCCTATAGCTGGGACGTTAAGCTGCACGACGAGGACGCCGCGCGGTCGTAACGCGACGCGGTGAATCAAAAACCCGCTCTCTTTACGAGAGCGGGTTTTCTTTACCCCCGAATTTCAGATCAGATCACGCGATCGCGGCCGGCTGCTGCTGGTGCGCCGCATTGGCGTTCTCCGCGTCGGCCGGCGGATCGCGCAGCACATAGCCGCGGCCCCACACGGTCTCGATGTAATTGTCGCCCGCAGTGGCGATCGACAGCTTCTTGCGCAGCTTGCAGACGAAGACGTCGATGATCTTGAGCTCCGGCTCGTCCATGCCGCCATAGAGATGGTTGAGGAACATCTCCTTGGTCAACGTCGTGCCCTTGCGCAGGCTGAGGAGCTCGAGGATGCCGTATTCCTTGCCGGTCAGATGGAGCGGGTGGCTATCGACCTCGACGGTGCGGCTGTCGAGATTGACGGTCAGCTTGCCGGTGCGGATGACGGATTCGCTGTGGCCCTTGGCGCGGCGGACGATCGCCTGGATGCGCGCGATGAGCTCGCGGCGGTCGAACGGCTTGGCGACGAAATCGTCGGCCCCGAAGCCCAGCCCCTTGATCTTGTTGTCGAGCTCGGCGAGCCCCGAGAGGATCAGGATCGGCGTGCGGACGCGCGCGGCGCGCAGGCGGCGCAGGACCTCGTAGCCGTCGATATCCGGCAGCATGAGATCGAGAATGATAATGTCGTAATCATAAAGCTTGCCGATCTCGAGGCCGTCTTCGCCGAGGTCGGTCGTATCGCAAATAAAGCCTTCGGTCCGGAGCATCATTTCGATGCTGGCGGCGGTGGCCGAATCGTCCTCTACCAATAGCACGCGCATCACTCACCTCCGGTTCGGAAGCTCGGGGTTGACCATACTTGCTTTTAATGATTGTTACCAAGCGGGGTTAAGACCTCGTTAATTCCGCCCAATTTTCGCCAATCTTCTTATATTTTCGTGTTCGCGCGCGAAAACCCCCGGAATTCTGCCGTTTTTTGCGCATGGGCGCACGCGCTTTAACGCCGCATTAAGCGTAATCGGCCATGCTCGGGCTATCCGGAGTTTACCGGATGTGGCATCCCGTCGCCCGAGGTCGAATGTGGCTCTTCTCGCCCAAATAGCTGAAGACATTGCAAATTTCCCCGAATACCGGCGCTGGGGCCGAGTTGCGGGTGTCAATGGCATGCTGATCGAGCTGGGCGGCATGCCGCGCGAGGTGACGGTCGGCAGCCGATGTGAGGTCATCACTCAGGAACGCCGCCGGGCGGCATGCGAAATCGTCGGTTTTCGTGGCGGACGAGCGCTTGCCATGCCGTTCACGGCGCTCGATGGAATCGGCCTCGGCTGCCGCGTCGAGCTCGCGACCGGAACACCGGTCATTTACCCGCATGAATCATGGCTTGGCCGCGTCATCAACGCGATGGGCGAGCCGATCGACGGTAAAGGCCCGCTGATCGAGGGGCGCGTCGCCTATCCGCTGCGCGCGGCGCCGCCTCCGGCGCATGCGTGCCAGCGCGTGCACGGCAAGGTCGTTCTCGGCGTGCGCGCGATCAACACGTTCCTGACCTGCTGCCGCGGCCAGCGCATGGGCATCTTTGCAGGCTCGGGCGTGGGCAAGTCGACGCTGATGTCGATGTTCGCGCGGCATACGACCGCTGATGCAACGGTGATCGGATTGGTCGGCGAGCGCGGCCGCGAGGTGCAGGAATTCATTGCCGACGATCTCGGCGCCGAAGGTCTCGCGCGCAGCATCGTCGTTGTCGCGACCTCTGATGAATCGCCGCTGATGCGCCGTCAGGCGGCGTATTTGACGATGGCCATGGCCGAGTTCCTGCGCGATCGCGATCAGGATGTGCTTTGCCTCATCGATAGCGTGACGCGCTTCGCCACAGCCCAGCGCGAAATCGGGCTCGCCGCGGGCGAGCCGCCGACGACCAAAGGCTATACGCCGACGGTATTCGCCGAATTGCCGAAGCTCCTGGAGCGCGCCGGCCCGGGCACGGGGCAGGGGAGCATAACAGGCCTCTTCTCGGTGCTGGTCGAAGGCGACGATCACAACGAGCCGATCGCCGATGCGACGCGCGCGATCCTCGACGGGCATATCGTTCTCGATCGCGCGATCGCCGAGCGCGGCCGCTATCCCGCGATCAATATCCTGCGCTCGATCTCGCGCATGATGCCGCAATGCAATTCCGACGAAGAGAGCGCGCTGATCGCCACGGCGCGAGGCCATGTCGCGGTCTATGACGATATGGCAGAACTCATCCGCCTCGGCGCCTATCGCCGCGGCAGCGATCAGAAAGTCGACGAAGCGATGCGCTTCTATCCGGCAATCGAGACGTTCCTCGCCCAGGCGAAGGATGAGCGCGCCGAGTTCGGCGCCGGCTATGCCACGCTCGCTAATCTGCTCGCCGCGCCGCTTGAAACGTCATGAGCTCGCTCGATACGTTGATCAAGCTGCATCGTTGGCAGCTCGACGAGCAGCGTCGCAAAGTCGCGGAATTCGAGAATCTCGCCGGCAAGCTGCGCGCCGAGCTGCAGCGCCTCGACGGCGAAGAGCAATTCGAGCAGCGGGTCGCCGGGGCGTCGCATGAAGCGAGTTACGCCTATAGCGGCTATGCCAAAGCCGTGATCGATCGACGCGGCAAGCTGACGCGATCGATCGACGACACCGAGCAGCAGATCGTCGAGGCGCGTGCGGCGCTCGCCGACGCCTACGCGGAGGTGAAACGCTACGAGATCGCCGCGGCCAACCGGCTTCTGGCCAAGCATCGCGGGATCGAACGACTACGCCAGCAGGAACTCGATGAGGTCGCGCTCGACCGTTTCCGTCGCCGCGACAAGTAATAGCAAACTCAGAGCATCAAGCCGTAATCTGGATGTGCTGCCGCATCTGATCGAGCGGATGCACTAAAAACGTTGGGACGGTCGCGAAGCTGAGATCGCCGCTGATGCCGCCGGCATGCAGCGCGCGCTGGAATACCGAGCGCATCTCTTCGCGCAGCTCAGGCGACAGCCCGCGATGGCTGCGCAACACGAGGATCAAACGCTTGTCACGCATCAGGCAATCGAGCTGCACGGGGCCGAGGCGGCTGAGCTCGGCCTCGAGCGCGAAGCGGATTCCATCCTGCTTCGCGGGCTGGCGGCGTTGGAGATAAAGCCGCACCGGGAGCGGGAAATTGCCGAGCAGCAGCGGCAAGGTCAGCACGCGCCATCCGTCGGTGGTCTGATCGTTGCTGAGGCGCCGCAAGGCCGCGATGTCATCGGCGAGGCGCTTGTTGAGCTTGCCGTTGCCGGAATCGTCGAGCGCGCGGGTAATGGCAGGCCCCGGCCAATTCCCTTGATAAAGCGCACCGAGCAGATAGATGAGCGTGCCGGCGAGCGCGGTGCCCGAAGGCGGGGTCAGCTCGGCGCGGAGTTGTTCGGCGAGCGCCGGCGCCTCGCCAAGCAGCGCGAACAAGATTTCCTCGAGCGCGGACCAGCCGCCGCTGCGCGCCGGCGCCATCGCGGCTTCGGTATCGGGAGCCATCGTGTCGATAACGACGAAAGCGATCTCCGTGCCGGGGGACAGCGCCAGCTTGCGCCGCAGCGCCAACAATCCGATCGCCGTCGACAAGAGGGTCTCGCTGCCGGTCCCCTCTATCACGGTCCCCGTCATCAGACCGGACACGGCCGTGGTTGGCGCGACGATGCGCAGCAGAAGTTGCGTGCTGAGGGCCGGCCCTTGGCTGACCGCCTGCCGTACGATGGCAGCGACTACCGTGCCGAGGTCGCGTTGTGTCGGCTCTTCGTTGACCGGCGGCTGCGCGTGGCCGCCGCGATTCTGCGCCGGTGTGACCGCGACATTCGGATTGACGCGATGCTCGATTCCCGCCGTCGGCGTGATCGGTGCGCCGAAGCCGACGGTCTCGGCCATTACCAGGCTCGCAGGTCGCGATCGAGGCGCCGCGCGATCTGATCGACATCGCGCGCCGCCTCGGTGTTGGGACTGCGCTTCATGATCGAGGTTTGCCGGCGGATCGCTTCTTTCACCTGGTCGTCGCGATGGACGATGCCGACGAAAGGCGGCTCGATTTTCAAGAACTCGCGGCAAGCGCGCAGCAGGGTCGCATAAGTGCGCTCGCCTTCTTCGGTCGAGGAGGCCATGTTGACGACGATGCGGATGCCCTCGGGCAGCCGCTCTTGCGCCGTGATCTTGATATAGGCATAGGCATCGGTGATCGCGGTCGGCTCGTCGGTGGTGACAACGAGACAAGCGCGCGAATTTGCCGCCATCAGACGCACCGTGCGCTCGATCCCGGCGCCAAGATCGAGCACCACCCAATCGTATTTGCGCGCGAAGGTCTGGAGCTCGTTGCGCAAGGCGACGACCTTGGCCGGGCCGAGATCGGCAAGCCGATCCGAGCCCGAACGGCCGGCAATGATATCGAAACCGTTGCGCGCCGCGCCGCCATCGAATGGCGTAACCGCCTCAGCGAGCGTCGTCTCGCCGGCGATGATGCTGGCGATATCGCGATGCGGTTGGATCCCAAGCTGCACGTCGACATTGGCGAGGCCGAGATCGCCATCGAACAGCAGCGTGCGGCGCCCGGCCTGCGCCAGCGCCTGCGCCAGGGTGATCGCGAACCAGGTCTTGCCGACCCCGCCCTTGCCCGAAGCCACAGCGATGATGTTGCGCGTCGCGGCGGTGCGGGCCGCGAGCAGCGGAGCGTCGGTATCGATACTGGTCATCGAGAACTCTTCGGCAATAACAATCGCGCCAGCAAAGCCGGCGTAAACGACAACAGCCCGTCGGCGATATCGGCGGCGATGCCGGCTTCGGCAAAGGCGAGCTGTGCGGCCTCGACCATGGCGAGCACGCTGCCGAGACGCCGCGTCGCGTCGAGCTGGGTGACGATCGCGCGGCTGCAGCCGAGATCACCGAAAATCTCGGCGCGCTCGATGCCGTCGGCGGCATCGGCTCCAGCCGCAAAAACGAGCACGGGTTCAGCATTCGATGCGCCGACCAGTCCCGCCAAGTCGCGGCGGTCGCCGGTGCTGAAAGGATTGATGCTGGGAGTGTCGATGACGAGCCGCTCTTTCGGCTCGGCCGAAGTCACGAGCGAGGCGAGCGCGGCAGGGCCGTCCGCAGTCGCGAACGGAACGTCGAGGATCCTGGCAAAGGCTTCGAGCTGGGCGCTTCCGCCGGCGCGCGCGAGATCGGTTGAAATAAGACGCACGCGCTTGCCGGCGAGGACATCGCGCGTCGCGAGCTTTGCGGCGGTAACGGTCTTGCCGGTGCCAGGCGGACCAACGAGCAGGATCGCCTTGTCTTGCGCCGTGATCGGCGCGAAGCGGAAGCTGTGGCCAAGGCCGGAGGCAAGCGCTTCCATGGGTTTCTCGATTGCAGATTGCAGTGCGTTGGTGACGATCCAGGCGCGCATCACTGGCGTGGCGCCGTGGAATTCCAGCGCTTCGCCGATTACGGAATCGACGGCCGGGATATCGGGACCACGATCGCGATCGTCGAGCGCCGCGGTGACGCGTGTGTTGCCGTTGCCGTCATCCTGGGTCGAGACGATGACCGCGTCGGGACCCAGCGCGGCGCGCACCGCCGCCATGGCTTCCGCCGTCGAGCGTCCGGTGAAGGTTCTAAGGCGCATGATCGTTCACTGCTCAGATCGTGCCGAGGGTTTTTATCCGCGCGCGCGGATGGATTTCGTTCTGCGACATCACCACCGTCATGGCGCGGAAGCGCTCGATGATCGAGCGCACATAGGGCCGGACCGCCGGGCTGGTCAGCAGGACGGGCGTTTCGCCGCGCTGGGCGAGCCGCTCGAAGTTGTTGCGCACCGCCGCGATGAATTCCTGCAGCTTCGATGGCGCCATGCTGAGATGGCGGTCCTCGCCCTGGCCGGTCAGCGCTTCAGCAAAGGCATGCTCCCATTGCGGCGAGAGGCTCAAGAGCGAGATCACGCCTTGCTCATTGGCGTTGGCATCGGAGATCTGGCGCGCAAGGCGCGCCCGCACATGCTCAGTGATGATCGAGATGTTGCGGCTGAAGCCGCAGGCTTCGGCAATCCCTTCCAGGATGGTCGGCAGATCCCGGATCGAGACGCGCTCGTTCAGCAGGTTCTGCAGCACGCGCTGGATCGAGCCCATCGAGATCTGGCTCGGTACCATATCGGTGACCAGCTTCTGATGCGCCTTGTCGAGCTCGTCGACGAGCTTCTGCGTCTCCGCGTAGGAGAGCAGCTCGGCCATGTTGTCCTTCACCACTTCGGTGAGATGCGTCGTGATCACGGTCTGCGGCTCGACGACCGTGTAACCGCGGAACTGCGCTTCCTCGCGCAGGCTCTCGGAAACCCACTGGGCCGGCAGGCCGAAGGTCGGCTCCGTGGTGTTCTCGCCATTAAGCGCGATCGGTTCGCCGCGTGGATCCATGACGAGCAGCATGTTAGGGCGCAGCTCGCCGCGGCCGACCTCGATCTCCTTGATGCGGAGGATGTAGCTGTTGGCCTGGAGCTGAAGATTGTCCTGGATGCGCACCGACGGCATGATGAAGCCCATCTCCTGCGCCAGCGTGCGGCGCAGCGCCTTCACCTGATCGGTCAAGCGTGTGCCATGCTCGCTGTTGATCAGCGCGAGCAGCCCGTAGCCGAGCTCGAGGCGGATCTGATCGATCTGCAGCGCCGCGGTAATCGGCTCTTCCTTTTGCGCCGCCTTATCCGCCGCGGCCTTCTCGGCCGCTGTCGCGGCGAGCTTTGCCTTTTCCTTCTTCTCGTTGACTTTCCAGGCGGCGCCGCCTGAAAGCAGCGAAAGCGCCATGAAGGGGATAAAGGGCACACCGGGAATAAGCGCCAGGGTAAAGGCGAGGAAAGAGGCGACGCCGAGTGCGGCGGGATGCGCGCCGAGCTGGCCGAACAGGGCTTTATCCGTCGAGCCGCTCATGCCGGCTTTGGAGACCAGCATGCCGGCGGCGGTCGAGACGATCAGCGCCGGGATCTGCGAGACGAGGCCGTCGCCGACGCTCAGGAGCGTGAAAGTGTGTGTGGCTTCGTTGAAGGAAAGGCCGTGCTGCGCGACGCCGATGAAGATGCCGCCGATGACATTGATCGCGGTGATGAAGAGGCCGGCAACCGCGTCGCCGCGCACGAATTTCGAGGCGCCGTCCATCGCGCCGTAGAAATTGCTTTCGTCCTCCAGGTCCTTGCGGCGGGCACGTGCCTTGGCTTCATCGATCAGGCCGGCGCTGAGATCGGCGTCGATCGCCATCTGCTTGCCCGGCATCGAATCCAAGCTGAAACGCGCCGCGACTTCGGCGATCCGCCCCGAACCTTTGGTGATGACGACGAAATTCACCACCACCAGGATCGTGAAGACGATCGCGCCAATGACGAAGTTGCCGCTCATCACGAAATTGCCGAAGGCCTGAATGACATGGCCTGCGGCGGCGGTCCCGGTCCCGCCATGGCTGAGGATCAGCCGAGTCGAGGCGAGGTTGAGGGCGAGGCGCAGCATGGTCGAGATCAGCAGCACCGTCGGGAAGGCGGAGAATTCGAGCGGCCGCTCGATGAACAAGCCGACCATCAGGATCAGGACCGAAAAGGTGATCGACAGCGCCAGGCTGATATCGAGCAGCCACGGCGGCATCGGCAGGATGAGCACCGACAGGATCGCGACGACGCCGAGCGCCAGCGCAATCTCGCCGCGCTTCAGCGACGCGCCGATCTTGGCGATGATATCCGTCGGGCTTTGGGCGGCGGTGATGTCAGCCATAACCGATCGTCAGCAAGAGAAAATCAAGCCGGCAGGCGCTCAGGCTCGCTCGGCAGCGGGACGGCGACGCCTTCCTGACGGTATTGCTGCAGCTTGTTGCGCAGGGTGCGGATCGAGATGCCGAGGATGTTCGCGGCATGGGTGCGGTTGCCGAGGCAATGCTGCAGCGTCTCGAGGATCAGATCGCGCTCGACGTCGGCGACCGTTCGCCCGACAAGGCCGGCGCGGGCGCCCGCGGCGCTAGCCTCTCCCTCGGCGGCTGGCTTGGCGCTGGGCAGGGCGAGGGCATCCGGTCCGATCTCCTCGCCATGGCCGAGGAGCACGGCGCGGTGCATCGCGTTCTCGAGTTCGCGGACGTTGCCGCGCCAAGCGTGATGGATGAGCTTCTCGCGTAAGGATGGCGCAAGGCGGCGCTGCGGCAGCGCGTTCATCTCGGCGTATTTCTTGGCAAAGAAATCCGCGAGCATCTCGATGTCGCGCGGGCGCTCGCGTAGCGGCACCACATGGACATTGACGACATTGAGACGGAAATAAAGATCCTCGCGGAAATTGCCGGCGC
>DATNGE010000227.1:0-5585 GCA_035606035.1 Allostellaceae bacterium | reverse complement strand
CTCGCGCGCGCGCAGGACCTTGTACGTGGTGCCGGCAAAGCTCAGCTCCCACGGCGCGTCTTGTTTCACCGCTGTCATGAAAGCATCGGTGATAAGGACCGAGAGGTTGAACATGCGTAGCTTGCCGGGCTCGCGCTTGGCCTCGATGAAGGCCTCGATGTCCGGGTGGTCGCAGCGCATTGTCGCCATCATCGCGCCGCGGCGATAGCCGGCGCTCATGATGGTGCGGCACATCGCGTCCCACACATCCATGAAGGAAAGCGGTCCCGAAGCGTCGGCGCCAACGCCTTTGACCGGCGCGCCTTTCGGGCGGAGGGTCGAGAAATCGTAGCCGATGCCGCCGCCCTGCTGCATGGTCAGCGCGGCTTCGCGTAGATGCGCGAAGATGCCGGACATGTCGTCCGGGATCGTCCCCATGACGAAGCAGTTGAAGAGCGTGACGGTGCGGCCGGTGCCGGCGCCGGCGACGATCCGGCCGGCGGGCAGGAATTTGAAATCGGCGAGCGCCTCGGTGAAACGTGGCGCCCAGGCCGCGGGGTCGCGCTCCGGCGCGGCAAGGGCAGTTGCGATCCGCGACCAGGTATCCTCGATAGTCTTGTCCACAGCCGCGCCGTCCGGCCCCTTGAGCCGGTATTTCATGTCCCAGATTTGCTGGGAGATTGAAGCGACGCTAGCCATCAAGCCTGAACCTTCCGACAGAAAGCGGCCGCCCCGCGCTCGGTGGCGGCCCGCTAATTACAGCGAAACCATTGATACACCTGATATTTTCTCATTCGGCTTGTCTTTGTCAAGGGAATTTGTTCCGTCTTTGTTTTCCCTGGGTTAGGCAATGAGCGGAAGAAGCCAAGCCCTTGGTAGATAGCGAACTCTTACTTTTATCCCCGCTTTGCCAGCCAGCACCTTCCACAGTTTTGTCCCCATCCTTGGCTATGTAGAAGCGCGTATGGGGCCTCTGGATTGTAAAAAATAGGTGCAGCTTTGGCGGCGTGCCATCGCATGCCGGCGCTGCTGGGTGCGCGCGACCTCCGGCGGGGCCCCCGCCGATCTTCCGCAAGCCCTGGCGGCTTAACCGCCGCCGCTCTCGGCGACCAGGCGCGCCGTCGCCTGCTCGATGCGCTCTTGGAGCTCCGCGAGGGCAGCGCGGCGCTCGGTGCCCGGCGCGATCGCCGGCAAGATCTCGACGATGATTTTTCCCGCGCGTTTCGTGAACGCTCGCCTTTCCCAGAACAAGCCTGAATTCACCGCAACCGGCACCAGCGGCACGCCGAGCCCCGAGTAGAGGGCGGCGACACCGGGCTGGTAGCGCACCTTCACGCCGACGGCGCTGCGCGTGCCCTCGGGAAAGATCATGATTGAGCGGCGCTGCGCCAGCCTCGCTTGGCATGCCGCGACCATGCGCTTTAACGTTTTGGCGCCGCCCTTGCGGTCGATCGGAATCATCCCGGCTTTAAGCGCGTACCAGCCGTAAAACGGCACGTAACCGAGCTCGCGCTTGATCACCATGGCGGCGAGGGGAAAGAGGATCGGCGCCGCGAACGTGTCCCACGCCGATTGATGCTTCATCGCGATGAGAGCGGGTCCAGACGGCAAGTGCTCGCGTCCCCGCACTTCGTGCGTGAGGCCGACCGTGACGCGCAACAGCCACAGCGTGACGCGGGACCATTCGGTGCCGAAACGCATCATCCACAGCCCCGGCGTGAACATGAACGGCGCGCCGAGCACCGCGCAAATGAGTGTCCAGGCGTAAAACAGAAGCTGGAATGCCAGGGAGCGCAAAAAGATCAATCGCTCGCTCCCCCCGGGCGAAGCGCTGCCGGCACATAGGGTCGCGCCACCGCCGCAAGGTATTTCACGTATTCGGTGCCGATCAGCAGCGCGGTGCGGCGCGAGCGCCACCAGGGCGCTTCCTGCAGGAATTCCGGAAAGACCGGATTGGGCACGATCTCTATGGCGGGCATGGCGCGGCTGAATTCCAGCATGCTGCGCGGCATGTGGTAGCTCGCCGTGACAAGGCGCAGCGAGCGGTACCCTTCGCTTTCCATCCATTGCGCGGTCTCGCGCGCATTGCCAAGGGTGTTGTCGGCTTCATGGCCGAGCACGACGCAGCACGCGACGCTATCAGGCGATTGCCGCGACACGTGCAGCAGCTCGTTGACGTCGACGCCGCGATAGACGCCGGAGATGAAGAGCTTTTTCGCTTTGCCGTCGGCAAGCAGGCGCAAGCCTCCTTCGACGCGGAGACTCCCGCCGGTGAGAACGACGATCGCATCGGTCGTGCGATCGGGCGACGTGACCTCACTCGGGATCGCCGCGGCAAAACGCCAGAGGCCGATCAACCCCACCAGCAGGAGCAACACGACGAGGCCGCCGACATTGCGCAAGATGCGCGCGCCACCGCCGCGTCTCATGCGTGCGGGCCATTCATGGCAAGCGAGCGAGCGCGCGCAGCACGGTGAGCCGCGCCGTTACCATGGCCGCGATCCCTGCCGCGACCGGCAGCAGCACCAGCGCGCCCCATTGCCAGGCGACGAGGCGAAGATCGGGCAGAAGCGCCGCCTCCTCGCCGAAGATCGAGACGGCATCGGCGGCGTGGCCAAGGCCCCAGATCGTGACTGCAGCCAGGATCAGCCCCCCGATGCCGCCGGTAAAGCCGAGCTGCAGCGCTTCCCGCTGGAATTGCCGCGCTATGTAGCCGTCGCGCGCGCCCATCATATGCAACAGCTCGATCACGTCGCGATGCACGGCGAGACCGGCGCGGGTGGTGAAGACCACCGTCAGCACGGAAGCGGCGCTAACCATGGCGACGATCGCGAGACCGGCCGCTTCGACCGAGAGGGCGAGAGTGTAGAGTCGGTCGAGCCATTGCTGGTGGTCGTCGAGCACGGCGCCGGGCGCGGCGCTGGTGAGCTTCGCCCGCAGTGCGGCAACATCAAGTGCACCGCCCGCGGCGATGCGCACGTCGATGAGCCGCGGCAGATCGAGCTCTTCAGGCGCCACCGCCGTGCCGAGATAGGGCGCCAGCAATTTGCCCTCGGCAGCGCGGTCGAGCGGCGCGGCGCTGGTGACACCTTGAGTGCGGCGCAAGAGCGTCACCACTGCGTTCACAGTCGCGTCGCTCGACCCGTTCGGCGGCAATTCCACCGTCAGGGTGCCGGCGAGTCCGCGATCCCATTCCTGCAAGGCGCCGCCGAGGGCAAGCATGGCCGCGATCGCGATCGCGGCGAGATAGACCGTCGGCGCGATGAGCCACGGCAAGAGCCGCGCCGTGCCGTCGCGTCGCAGCGGAATATCTTGCTGGCGCCGGCGGATCATGCGCGCTCTCGTGCAGCCGCGACGGCGATCTCGCCATCGACGAGATGGAGGCGGGGATGCCCTAGCCGCGTCGCGAGCGCTTCGTTATGCGTCGCCAGCACGATCGTGGTGCCGAGCCGGTTCATTTCCTCGAAAAGACGCAGGAGCCGCAGCGCCATCGCATCGTCGACATTGCCGGTGGGCTCGTCAGCGAGCAGCAACTGCGGGCGCGCGATCACAGCGCGAGCGATGGCGATGCGCTGCTGCTGCCCACCGGAGAGCGTCGGCGGCCGCGCGCTGATCTTTTCGGCGAGTCCGACCCATTCGAGCAGCTCGGTGACATTGTCGCGGATGCGTTGCTCGGGCGTACCGGCAAGACGTAGCGGCAGCGCGACATTGTCGAAAGCCGAGAGATGATCGAGCAGGCGGAAATCCTGAAACACGACGCCGATCTGGCGGCGGATCGGCGCGAGCGCGCTGCGCTTCATGCGCGACATATCCGCGCCGAAAAGCGAAATCAGGCCGCGCGTCGGCCGCTCGCCCAGATACATCAGCCGCAGCAACGTACTCTTTCCCGCGCCGCTGGCTCCGGTCAGGAAATGGAACGAGCCCGGCGCGAGATAGAGGCTTAAATCGCGCAGCACCTCGGGGCCGGTGCCGTAGCGCATGCCGACATTCTCGAAGCGCACCATCGCCGCACCATGGCACGCGTCGCTGGCCCGCGTAAAGCTTACGCGGAAGACGTATCCGAGTCGCGCCGCTTTCTTGCCGTGACGGGCGGCAGCGCTCTATAACCGCCGCAAAGACAAAACCGATCGCGGGGACCATGATCGTCACCTGCAGCAAGTGTCAAAAGCGCTATATCGTCGATCCGCGCTCGCTCGGTTCGCCGGGGCGGCGCGTGCGCTGCGCCAATTGCCGCCATACTTGGTTCGAGGCCGCGCCCGAAGACGTGCCGTCCGCGATCGAGTTGCCGCCGCTGCCCGAGACGCCGCCGGTTGTCCGCATCGCCCCGGACGAGTCGGACACTGCGCACCGGATCCAATTGCCAGCCGTGGCCCGCCAAGGCAGAGGCATCGTCTGGCTGGGCCGCGTCGCGCTGGTTGTGGCGGTTGCAATCGCGATCGGGGCTCTCTTTGCCGAGCGGCAACAGGTTATGAGCGCGGTGCCGTTCACGACTCGCATCTACGCAATGGTCGGGCTGGCTCCGCCCGTGCTCGAACTGCGCGACGTGTTACCTTCCCGCAGCGTCGCTAACGGCGTGCCGACGCTGGCGATCAACGGCCAGGTCGCCAATGTCTCGACCGACCCACAACCGGTACCGAAGCTGCGCGTCGCGTTGCGCGATGCGAACAACAAGGAACTACAGAGCTGGGTCGTATCCGTGACCGACGAGCCGCTGGCGCCCGGCGCGAGCGTGCCGTTCCACACCACGATCTCGCAGCCGCCCGATGGCGCGACCGGCCTCATTGTCAGCTTCATGGCGGCCGGGAGCTGACCTTAAGCGATGGCGACGATCCTGCTCGCTGAAGACGAGGACTCGGTCGGTGCGTTTGTCGCCCGTGCCTTGACGCAGAATGGCCATCAGGTCACACGCGTCGCCAATGGTCTCGCGGCGCTCGGCGCGCTCGCCGCTGCGCCCTTCGATCTGCTGCTGACCGACATTGTGATGCCCGAGCTCGACGGTATCACCCTCGCGCTGAAGGCGAGCAAGGACTATCCGGCGATGAAGATCCTGCTGATGACAGGCTATGCCGCCGAGCGCCAGCGCGCGCATAATCTCGACGCGCTCGTGCATCGCGTCGTGATGAAGCCATTCACGCTCAAGGATATCCAGAAGGCTGTCGCCGAATCGCTCGGGGGCTAGCGCGCGCGATCAGAACTGCTTCAGCAGCCGGTCGATGTAATCGTGCTCGATCGCTGGTCGCTCGCGCTCGCCGGCGCGGCGGCGCAGCTCTTCGAGGATCTCTTTCGCCTTGTCGAGCGCCGATTCGTTGCTCTTGCCCATGCGCAGCGTGCCGCCATCGTCGAGCCCGCCGTTGCCCTCCTCGGTATCGAGCAAGCGGCCGAAGGGATCGCGTTGCGCCTGGCGCAGGCCCGGATTATCGAGCGGCTCGCCACCCGGGCCATCGCCATAATTATCGCCCATCATCTGATTGGCCATGCCGCGCGCCGCTTCCTGCAGCGCGTCGAGCGCGTCGCCCTGCGGCCCGACGGCCTGGCCCGGCTGGTTCTGGCCGAGGGCCTGCTCGGCGCCGCGCATCGACCGCTCGGCGCGCTGCATTGCCTGCGGT
>DATNGE010000226.1:0-9680 GCA_035606035.1 Allostellaceae bacterium | reverse complement strand
AAATACACCCGACACCTCCCGGTCTATCGCTCGATAGTATGCGGCGATAGTACCAGGAAATCCCCAGCTGCCGTAAGCCTCGGCCGTAAGCCTTACCCCCGGAAAGCCGCGAGCACGGCAAGCGCCTCGTCGATATCGGCCGGAGTGTGGTCGGCGCAGAGCTGGAAACGGATTTCCTCATCGCCCTTCGGCACGACCGGGAAATTGAGCCCGGTCGCCAGCACGCCGCCCGCAAAGAGATGCTTCACCAGCGCCGCCGTGCGCGCCGAATCCCGCACCATCAGCGGCACGATCGGATGGACGCCGGCAATGGTTTCAAGCTTCAACCGTTTGAGTCCGTCGCGGAAGCGCTTCGTCATCGCGTGGAGATGCGCGAGCTTCTCGCGCCCGGCCGGGCTGTCGACCAGCGCAACGGCCGCGGCGGCGGCGCCGGCTTCGCCCGGCGCGACCGGATTGGAATAGACATAGAAGGGCGAGGTCTCGCGCAGATAATCGATCACCGCGCCGCTCGCCGTGACATAGCCGCCATTGACACCGAAGGCCTTGCCCAAGGTGCCGACAAGAATATCGGCCACGCCGCCGGTCACTTCCTCCGTTCCGCGGCCGGTCGCGCCGAAGGCGCCGATGCCATGCGAATCATCGACCAGCAGCAGCACATTCTCGGCAAAACGCGCATCGTATTTCTTGGCGAGCGCCGCAATGGCGTCGAGCGGCGCGTGATCGCCGCGCATCGAAAAGATGCCGTCGGTGACGACGATCGCGCGTTTGCACGAGGCTGCGGCCTCGCCGAGCTGCTGCTTGAGCGCGGCGAGGTCGAGATGCGGATAGACGGAGCGCTGCTTCGGCCGCGCCAGGCGGATCGCGTTGATGATGCAATTGTGGTTGAGCGCATCGCTGATCACCGCGGTCTCGGGCGTGACGAGGCCCGGCAGCGTCCCCATCATCGCCGCATAGGCCGAGCTGAAAACGATCGCGCCATCGCGCCGGTGAAAGCCGGCGAGGCGTTGTTCGAGCAAAAGATGCGGCGCCCAGGTGCCGCCGATGAAGCGCACCGCGCCCGGCCCGGTGCCGAAGCGCTTGACCCCTTCATCCTCGGCAGCGACCACCACCTGCTGCAGCGAGAGGCCGAGATAGTTGTTCGCATTCATGCGCAGGAAAGGCTTGTCGCCGGCACCGGCGATCAAATAGCGCGGGCCTCTGCTATCCTTCCCCGGCAGCACGCCGGCGATCGCGGTCTCGGCTCCTTTGCGCCGGCCTTCGCTGTCGAGCTTGGACAGTTCCGCGCGCAGGGTCTGTTGCAGCCGGTCATGCGGCATGGCGGCACTCCTTGATGTTCGACGCCGGCTCAGCGCGCCGGCTTCAGCCTCGTGCTCAAGGTCGCGAGCATATCCTGGGTCATCGCCGCAAGATCGTAGCGCGGCGCCCAGCCCCATTCCCGCCGCGCGGCGCTGTCATCGACGGCACGCGGCCAGCTGTCCGCAATCGCCTGGCGCGCCGGATCGACCTCGAAGTCGATCTGGAAATCGGGGATATGCCGGCGGATCGTCTCGGCGAGCTGTGCCGGGCTGAAATTCATCGCGCCGATGTTGAAGGCGTTGCGATGCGTGAGCCTGCTTGGATCGGCGGCCATCAACTCGAGCACGGCGCGGATGGCGTCGGGCATATACATCATGTCGAGCGCCGTATCGGGCCGGAGGAAGCAGGTGTAATGGCGATAACGGATCGCCTGGTAGAAAATCTCGACCGCGTAATCGGTGGTGCCGCCGCCCGGCGGCGCGACATGCGAGATGAGGCCTGGAAAGCGCAAGCCCCGCACATCGATGCCGAAGCGCCGCGCATAGTAATCGCCGAGCATCTCGCCCGTGACCTTGGTGATGCCGTACATCGTTGTCGGGCGTTGCAGCGTATCCTGCGGCGTGCGGTCGCGCGGCGTCGTCGGGCCGAACGCGCCGATCGAGCTCGGGAAGAACACGGCGCAGCGATATTGCCGCGCGGTTTCCAGCACGGTGTAGAGCCCGTCGATATTGAGCGACCACGCGGCTTGCGGCTTTTCCTCGGCGACGGCGGAGAGCAGCGCGGCGAGGTGATAGATCGCGGTGATGCCGTGGCGGCGCACCGCGTCTTGCACCTGGTCCGGACGAGTGCAGTCGAGCGGCTCGAACGGACCCGCAGTGGTGGCGAGCGCGTCGGTCGGAATGCGGATGTCGCTCGCGATAACCGATTCCGGGCCGTGCTTCTGGCGCAGCGCCGCCACCAATTCGGAGCCGATCTGCCCCGCCGCGCCGGTGACAAGGATCGCGGCCATGGCGCTAGCCTTGCGGAATCTGCGCCGCCGGCACGCCGACCTGTTCGGCGGCGGCGAGCAGCTCTTTCCAGGTATTGGCGTCGACCGGGATGCCGCTCTGCAGGCGCTTCTCGCGCGATTTGCGCTCCGGATCGCCGGCGATCATCACCTCCTCGACGCCGGGCCGCCGCGGCGAGGATTTGACCCAGTCGATCATGGTCGCGGCTTCGCGCTCCATCCAGCCGGTATCGCCGAAGCGGGCTGGATCGAGCACGATCGAGAACATGCCGTTCTTGATGCCGTGATTGGGAAAGCTCGCCTGCATCGCGCCGCCGCCGGTGAGGACGCCGGCCATCAGCTCGCAAGCCAGCGCGAGGCCAGAACCCTTATGCTCGCCGAAAGGCAGCATGGCGCCGTTCTCGCGATAGAACACCGCCGGCCGCGTCGCGTCATTGCCTTCGGCATCGATGAGATAGCCGTGGGGAAATTCCTTTCCCTCATTCATCGCGACGCGCAGCTTGCCGGCGGCGACGCGGCTCGTGGCGAAATCCAAGACTACCGGCGGCTTGCCATTCGCGGCCGGGAAGGTGATGCAGATCGGGTTCGTGCCGAAGCGCCCGCCGATGCCGCCGAACGGCGCGACCCTTCCCGGCGCCAGCATGACATTGACGAAATGGATCGAGACGAGCCCCGAAGCCGCCGCGAGCTCGCCGTAGGTGCCGACCCGGGCGACGTGATGCGTGTTGCGCAAGGCGAAGATGCCGACGCCGATGCTCTTGGCTTTGGCGATCGCCCATTCCGTCGCCTCGCGTGCAGTGACTTGGCCGTAGCCCATCTGCCCGTCGAAGACCGCGATCGGCCCGCTCTCGCTGACAAGCTTCGCGTGCTGGTTGGGCTTGAGCCGGCCTTCTTTGGCAAATTTGACATAACCGGGAATGACGCCGACGCCGTGGCTGTCATGGCCTTTGAGATTGGCCTCGACGAGATGCGTCGCGACCTCGCGCGCCTCGGCAGGTCGGCTGCCGGTGCCCGCGATAAGGGCTTCGGCAAAGCGCGTCAGCGCGTCGGCGGTGATGTTCATGGCGGCCTCTCCCGTGTTTTCGTTGCGGCAAAATAATCAATTGCCGCCGCGGCTTCCAGGCGGCAATCTCCGCCGGCCTGATTTGGGAGGAAAGAATGAGGGTTATCGCGCTCGAGGAGCATTTCTCGACGGCCATGGCGAATGAGGCGGTGCCGCCGCATCTGCGCCGCGCCGCCGTGCTGGTCGAGCGCTCGAAATATCTCGGCCACGACATGCCGACCGAGCTGTTGGATCTCGAGAATTCGCGTCTCAAATTCATGGACGAGCACGGCGTCGACATGCAGCTCCTCTCGCTGGTCGCGCCCGGGCCGCAGGCTTACGGCGCCAATCCCGGCATCGCCGTCGCGACCGATGCGAATGATCGCATGCATGAGAGCTGCAAGCGCCACCCGACCCGCTTCGCCGGTCTCGCCGCGCTGCCGACCGCCGATGTCGCGGCGTCGGTCAAAGAGCTCGAGCGCTGCGTCAACAAGCTTGGCTTCAAAGGCACGATGATCAACGGCCACCACGACGGCGAATTCCTCGATGCCAAGAAATTCTGGCCGATCTTCGAAGCCGCCGAAGCGCTGGGCGTGCCGATCTACATGCATCCGCGCAACCCGGCGCCAGCGGCGATGAAGGCCTACTACGAGGGTTATGAAGATCTCGCTTTCGCCGCCTGGGGTTATGCGGTCGATACGGCGACGCATTTCCTGCGCATCGTCTTCTCGGGCGCGTTCGATCAATTCCCCAAGCTCAAATTCGTGCTCGGCCATTGGGGCGAGGGCCTGCCCTTCTGGATTCATCGCCTCAACGACCACGCACAATTCTCGGCGAAGAAGCGCGGCTTGAAGCGCGCGCCCAAGGACTATCTTCTCGAGAATCTGGTCGTCACCTGCAGCGGCAATTTTTCGATGCCGGCATTCCTCTGCGTCCTCACCGCGGTCGGCATCGACAACATGATGTTCTCGATCGACTGGCCCTTCGAATCGAACAAGGTCGGGATGGACTATCTCCATCATTTGCCGCTCGCGCCGGCGGATATGGAGAAATTCGCGCATGGCAATGCCGAGCGCATCTTCGGCATCGGGAAGTGAGCAATGGCCGCGGTCCGTAACGCGCTGGTGATCGGCGGCGGGCTCGCCGGCCAGACGCTCGCCACCGCCCTGACCCGCGGCGGCATCCGCGCCGAGGTCATCGAGCTGCATCCGCGTTGGAACGTGCTTGGTGTCGGCATCTCGGTGCAAGGCCCGACCTTGCGCGCGCTCAAATCGATCGGCTTGCTCGAGGGCTGTCTCAACGACGGCTTTGGCTATTCCGAGCTCACCAATTGCGACCAGAACGGCAAGGTGCTGAGCGTCGTCGATCTGCCGCGGATGCTCGGGCCGGATTTCCCGTCTTGCGTCGGCATCATGCGGCCGGTGCTGCACGACGTGCTGTTCGCGGCGATGGAGGCGGCGAAGGTGCCGGTGCGCATGGGGCTCACCGTCAAGTCCTTGCGCGAGGACGGGGGCGGCGTCGACGTCACTTTTAGCGATGGTAGCGCAGGGCGCTACGATGTCGTGGTGGGTGCCGATGGCGCGCATTCGAAGCTGCGCGAAGAGCTTTTCGGCGGAGCGCATCGCCCGCAATACACCGGCCAAGCGGTGTGGCGCGCGATGGTGCCGCGGCCCGCCAATGTCAAAGGCCGGCATTCCTATTACGGGCCGCGCCATAAATCCGGCTTCAACCCGGTATCGCAGACCGAGATGTATATCTATCTCGTCGAGAACGTGACCGGGAATCCGCGCATCGAGCCCGAGGAATGGCCGGCGCGGATGCGCGGGCTGCTCGAGGATTTCGGCGGTTATATCGGCGAGGTGCGCGCGACGATCACCGATCCTTCGCGCATCGTCTATCGCCCGGTCGAATCGATGATCATGCCGAAGCCCTGGCACAAGGGCCGCATCGTGCTGATCGGCGATGCCGTCCACACCGCGCCGCCGCAGCTCGCGAGCGGCGCCGCGATCGCGATCGAGGACGCGATCGTGCTCGCGGAGATGCTCGGCGGCGAGGGCGCGGTTGAGGGCATTCTCGAGCGCTTCGTCACGCGGCGTTTCGAGCGCTGCCGGCTCGTGGTCGAGAATTCCTATCAGCTCGGCGAATGGGAAAAGAATCCCGGCGCGGCCGGCGCCGATCCCTCGGCGCTGCAGGCCGCGTCCTACGCCGCGTTGGCGCAGCCCGCGTAACGCTCAGCCTTACTGTTCGAAGACGAGGTTCAGGATGTGGCGCTCGGTCTCGGTGACGAGCAGCGCTTTATCGGCGATGTTGCGGACGAGGAAGCCTGCGAGCCGGCGCGCACCGTGCTCGGATTCGATGATCTCTTCTTCCGACGGCCGCTCATGCGGCAGCTCGAAAGCCTCGCCGGTGTAGTCGATCGCGGCGGTGACGGTGAACTCGTCATAGCTGACGCTCAGTCCGATGAGGCCGGTCGGCGCGCAATGGTCGATCACCGCCTCGATGAATTGCTGGATGCCGAACTCGACGCGCATCGTGACGTCGCGGCGCGCGCCCCAAACGCCGGCCGCGCGCTCGATGAAATCGCCGATCTCTTTGAGGTCGGCTGTGGCGGGCTCGATCACCAGCCGCACGGTGCGGCGAATGCCGATGCGGAAGACGAGGTTGAGGCCCAGGGCGACGAGCGTCGCGAGCACCAGCGGCGAGGTGACGAGCGGCTGCGCCCATTCGGGCACGCGGGTGAAGGCGTTCGGAAAAACCGAGACATAGAAGAAGCTCATCATCCCACCGCCGACGACAAGAATGCGGCGCGGATCGAGCACGCGCGACGAGACGATCTGCACGCCGCCGATCATGATGAAGACGGCGGTGAAAAGGAGCGCTGCGGCCATCACCGGCGGCGGCATGATGACCAGCACGCCGATGAGATTGGGCTGGAAGGCAAGGAGGAAGAGCAGCGCGGCGACAACGAAGCCGATCGGCCGGCTGAGCACGCCGGTCGCGGCGGCGAGACCGACATTCGCGGTCGAGACCGTCAGGCCGAAGGTCCCGAGCACGCCCGCGGCCGCGGTGGAGAGGCCGTCGGCGAAAACGCCGCGGCTGATCGCCGGCATGTCGGGCCGCACCCAATCCGCATCGTCGAGCCGCTGATAGGTGGTGATGACCGCGGTCGAGCTCATCGCCGAGGCGAGGCCGCTCACCGCGAAGGGAATGATGAGCTCGGCGTTGAAGGACCAGGAGAGATGCGTGAGCGCCGGCACGGCGAGCAGCGGCTGATCGATCACCGCGACGTAGACCTCGTGCGCGCCGAGCAAGCCGACGGCCGCGGCGGCGACATAACCGCAAGCCATGCCGATGAGGATGCAGAACAGCCGCGGCGGACCCTTGCTCCAGATGTTGAGGCCGATCATGACGGCGAGGGTGATGCCAGTGACGAGCGCGTCCTGTCCCGCCACCGAGCCGCCCGGCCCGTCGCCGACGAGGAGATGCAGCCCCGCGAGGCCGATGAGCACGCCGACCAGGAAGACGACCATGCCGGCGGATTCGGGCGGGATCAGCGTGCGCAGCCGGACCCAGAACTGCGCCAGCACCGTTTCACAGAGTCCGGCGAAGATCGTCATGCCCCAGACCAGCGGCAATCCGCCGAGCTTCACGGCGAGGATCGAGGGCGCGAGGTAAATGCCGGTGAAGATCGACGGCGCGAGCCGGCGGCTGCCCACGGGCCCGCGCGGCAAAGCCTGCAACAGCACGGCGAAGGCGAGTGCCAGCATGCAAAGCCGCAGCATGTCGGCGATCTCGGCGGCGGTGGATCTGGCCGCGTGGCCGATGACCAGCGGATAGACCATGAAAATCGCGATGACGGCGAGATGCTGCACGCCGCTGACCAAAGTCACAACCCGCGGCGGCTGCTCCTCGGCGCCGTAGACGATGTTGGCCGGCTTTCTCACGACGCTTCCCCCACACGGCCCATGTCGCCTCGCCGCGTGCAACTAGCACTAGTGCCGTGGGTGACGGCGCGTCAACTGTTTCAGGATTTTGAATTCACGTTTTCGGGCAGCTGTAGGTGAACCGGTTCGGGGGCGCGACGCCGAGCCGTTGACCGGCGACGTCGAGATCCGGCCACGGCGACGGCGCGGCGGCAGCCGCCGCGAATTCGCCCTTGCGCAAGGCTTCGGTCATGTCGCTGCAGAACGACTGCCATTGTGCCGAAAGACGCCACGTCCCGGCCGCGTTGCGATCGAAGCCGCTGACCGTCGCGCCGAGGACGATGATGATCTGCGGCGAGCCGTCGCCTTTCAGATCTTTGACGAAGACCTCGCATTTGACCGTCGTCGCCGCGTGCAAGCACGCCGGGATGTTGTAATCGTTCGCGACGCGCCAATCCTGCGCGAGGAAAGAATCGGGCAGCTTGCCGTCCGCAGCGTGGATGACGAGATTCTCCGCCAACGGATGTGGCGATTCCTGCTGGTCGTAACGGCTCTTGGCCGCGAGCAAGAGGCCGGCGCGCGTTTTCAGCGGTGAAGCGCTGTCGCCTGGCCGCGCCGCGACGGTCTCGAGCGCCGCTTTGCCGTAGCGCCCGGCGTCCCAGCGCAAATAGTCGAGATCGAGCTTATCGGCCGGCGTCTTCCCATTCTCAACGCGCGCCATCTGGTCGTCGACCGAGATCCGCGCCGGATCGGCGAGCGGCGAGAACAGCGCCAGCAACGCCGCGAGTGTGACGAGCGCGCAATAGACGTTCCAGCGCTCGATCGGCCGCAGCCAGGGATGCGCGAAAGCCGCCCAGGCGTAGCCGATCGCATGGCAGGCCACGACGATCACCGCCGCCGTGCCGAGGATGCGGTCCGCGGTCCAGCCATATTGCGCGATGCGCAGCGCCAGCGCGTAAGCCGCGAGGGCGACGAGCGGCAGCGGCAGGATCGCCGCGATGCGGGCGGAAAAGCGCAGGAGAGACGGCACGTGGCGATCGCGCGGCCCGTCCTGATAGGCGGCATTGATCAACACCAATATGACCACCGCCGCGAAGATCAGCAGCGCCGAGCCGTGGCGTGTGTTCCAGAGCCGCTCCAGCCCGGTCAGCACGGGCGCGCCGAGGAAGCCGATGAGCAGCACGGTCATCAGCGGCAATAACAGCGCAAGCAAAGTGAGCGCCAGCACGCGCGTGCCGCGCACGAGGCCGACGCGCGCATCGGTCACGTGGATTCCGATCGCCGTGGCGAGCGTCGTCGCCGGAATCCAGAACCAGTGATGGCGGAAGAGCTGCGCCAGGAAATCGAGCTTCAGCAGCTCGAACATCGCGGCGCCGAGCCACATCAGCGCCCAGAACACGCCGACGAAGATCGCCGTCAGAGCGAGCTGGATGCCTTGCTCCCAGGCGACATCGAAATAGATCGTGTAATCGGCGATCAGCCGGCTGTCGGCATCGGCGCTGACGATCAGCGCATGGGCGATGAAGAGGATCGCGAGCAGCGCGACCATGAAGCGCGCCGACGGCAGGATGTGCGGCTGCCAGGCGCCGTAAGGCGGAGCGCTGGCACTGACCCAATCCTGCGGCCAGGCGCGCCAGATGTCGTAATAGGCGAGCGCCGCGATCAATGCCGTCGCGACGATCGTCCAACCGATCAGGGTGCGCAAGCGCAAGCCGCGCATCGACTGGATCACCAAAAGCGGCACGAGCAGCGCCACCAGCAACAGCGGCGCGAACAGCTCGCCGTTGGTCGCCGGCCAGCTTCGCTCATCATAGGCGAGGTAGAGCAGCGAGAGCGCGCCGCCTTGCAGCAAACCGATTGCGAAGCGGTAGCCGGACACGGATCGCATGTCTTCCTCGCCGCTGGCGCCGCGCTTACCCGGAGCGCGCGCGGTTGCTCCTCACCTCTCGTCGACGATCGGGTTGACGAGCTTGCCCAATCCGGTGATCTCGATCTCGATCGTGTCGCCGGCCTTCATGAACTGCTTGTCGCTGTAGGAGACGCGCCCGCAAGTGCCGGTCGCGATCATGTCGCCAGGGCGCAGCCGGCTGATGCCCGAGAAATAGGAGAGCAGCACCGGCACCGGGAAGATCATGTCGGCGATGCAGGTCTCCTGCTCGACCTTGCCGTTGAGGCGCGAGATCAACTTCATCTCGCGGGCGGGCGGCAGCTCGTCGAGCGTCACAAGCTCGGGCCCGAGCGAGCTCGAGCGATAGAAATTCTTGCCTTGGTCGGTCGTGCGGCGCTGGAAATCGCGGAGCGAGCCGTCATTGAAGAGCGTGTAGCCGGCGACGTAATTCATCGCGTCGGCCTCGCTGACATGGCGCGCCTCCTTGCCGATCACCGCCATCAGCTCGCCCTCGAAATCATATTC
>DATNGE010000225.1:0-2130 GCA_035606035.1 Allostellaceae bacterium | reverse complement strand
GCTCGAACAGCTCCGGATCGGCATAGACGTCGCGATGAACGCGAAACACGCCGTCCTCGGGCCGATCATCGATATAGCTTTGGGCGGCCCGCGGCCTCATCACCCTCTCCTCCCGTGCCGGCCGCGTTTTCCGGCCGGTTTCGCGAAAGGCTAAAGGCGCGGCGGAATCGAGTCAATCGACGGCAAGAGAAGGCGGCAGGATTGACCTGCATCAATCTTGCAACGTTCGACAGCCTCAGACTGTTTTCATCCAAGATCGAAAAGCGATTTCGCGTCCAGCGCAGGCCGGAATCGTCGTAGATTCAGCGAGGAGCGAGGGATGAAAGCACTCGTCTATCAAGGTCCCAGCCGGAAAGCGCTGGAAGATCGTCCGATGCCGGAGATCAAAGACGCCGGCGATGCCGTCGTCAGGATCGAGAAAACCACGATATGCGGCACCGATCTCCACATCCTGAAAGGCGATGTTGCGACGTGCAGCCCGGGGCGCATTCTCGGGCACGAGGGCGTCGGCGTCGTCGAGAAAATCGGCGCAGGCGTGGCGAGCTTCGCGCCCGGCGACCGAGTGCTGATCTCGTGCATCTCGGCCTGCGGCCGCTGCGAGTATTGCCGGCGCGGGATGTATTCCCATTGCCTGACCGGCGGATGGATTCTCGGCAACGAGATCGACGGCACCCAGGCCGAGTATGTCCGGATTCCGCATGCCGATACGAGTCTTTACCACGTGCCGGGGGGGAGCGACGAGGAAGCGCTGGTGATGCTGAGCGATATTCTCCCGACCGGGTTCGAGTGCGGCGTCCTCAACGGAAAAGTCGCGCCAGGAAGCACGGTCGCGATCGTCGGCGCCGGTCCTATCGGTCTGGCGGCGCTGCTGACCGCCCAGTTTTATTCGCCGGCCGCGCTGATCATGATCGATCTCGACGACAACCGGCTTCAGGTTGCTGCACGCTTTGGCGCGACGGCAACCGTGAACGGAGCGGGAGGCCGTGCGACCGAGGCGGTGATGAAGATGACCGGCGGCCGCGGCGTCGATACGGCGATCGAGGCGGTCGGCGTGCCGGCCTCGTTCACCACCTGCGAAGACATCGTCGCCCCGGGCGGGACGATTGCCAATATCGGCGTGCATGGCACGAAAGTCGATCTTCATCTCGAAAGGCTCTGGTCTCGGAACATCACCATCACGACACGGCTCGTCGATACGGCAACCACGCCCATGCTGCTGAAAACCGTTGTGGCAAGAAAGATCGACTTGAAGAAATTGATCACCCATCGCTTCAAGCTCGGGCAGATTCTCGACGCCTATGAGACCTTCGGGCATGCGGCATCGAGCCAGGCGCTGAAGGTCATCATCGAGCGGTGAGCGTGATTAGGGCGCGAGCGGAGGCCCGGGACCCATCAAAGCGCAGTCAAGGAGGCGAACCATGGCCGAGAACGACGCAAATCGCGGATTGGAGCTGCAGCTCGAGTCCTTGGCTGCGCGCATTGCCGCGCTTCGGCAAAAGATGAGCGCGGCGGGCGGCGTCGAGCGGATCGAGGATCGGGGCGAGATCGAGGACCTGCGGCACCGCTACGACGAGATCGTCGCGCGGTTGCGTGCGCTTCAGGACGAGAGGCCGGGTTTCCGGCAGGAGGCCAAGGCCGAGCTCGAAAAAGTCGCGGCGGATCTGTCGGGAAACGTCGAGGATTTCGTGAGTTGGGTCGATTCGGGCGGGCGCGGCCGCTGGCCCAGCATCCGCCGGCCGAAGCCATAAGCCAAAGGGCACGCGCGGCACGTAACCGGCTTGCGTCATGCTTGCCGGCATGCATGCTAGGGCCGCGAACGCGGCGCGCGGGAGGGGTGGTTCATGCTCGAATTGATGGAAAAGGCCGGGCTCGGCGCCGAGGAAGACTGGACCTATCGCCGCAAGCTCGCGGTGATGTGCCGGATCGTCGGGCTTCAGGGCTCGATCGGCCTCTTCGGTCATATTTCGCTGCCCATTCCCGGCACCGACATCGTCTTGATGACGCCGGGCGCAGGATCGGAGAAGACCGCGGTCCGCGCGGACGAAATCTTCATTTTCGATCTTGCCGGAAAAATTCACCATCACCCGGGCGGCGACCGCCCGATCCAGATTCCGGCGGAATGGCGGATTC
>DATNGE010000224.1:0-3951 GCA_035606035.1 Allostellaceae bacterium | reverse complement strand
TCAGCAAGGGCCTGCCGATCACCACCAAGATCCTGATCCTCGGCCAGAATGATGTGATGCAGAGCTCCTTCAAGAGTCTGGGACTTGGAATGGTACTGGCAGTGATACTGGTCTATGCGCTGCTGGTGGTGTTATTCCAGTCCTGGGTCGATCCGTTCATCATCATGATGGCGCTGCCGGGCGCGCTGATCGGCATCCTGTGGATGCTGGTGCTGACCCATACGACCATCAACGTCGAATCGCTGATGGGCACGATCATGTCGGTCGGCATCTCGGTATCGAACTCCATCCTGGTCGTGAGCTTCGCCAACGATATTCGGGCGCGCGACAACCTCGATCCGTTCACCGCCGTAATCGAGGCGGCGAAAACGCGTCTTCGCCCCATCCTCATGACCGCGCTCGCGATGATCATCGGCATGATCCCGATGGCGCTCGGCCTCGGCGAGGCGGGCGAGCAGAATGCGCCGCTGGGCCGCGCCGTCATCGGCGGTCTCGCCGCCGCGACGATTGCGACGCTTTTCCTCGTGCCGGTCATTTACACGTTGTTGCGCAAGAAGCCGCCCTCGCTCTATGAACTCGATCAGCGATTCGCGGCCGAAGCGGCAGGGGCCGTGGGATCGACGGGGGAAGGACCGGGTCCGCATGGCTGAGCCGAAAGGCAGCACGAAGCTCTATCTCTGGAGCGGGATCGCGCTTGTGATTGCCGCCGCCGTCGTCATCTATGTCACGCATGGACGTGCCTCCGCCGTCGCGACCGAGCGCAGTGAGCTGCAAAGCGAAACCGCGCGCGGGCCACGGGTCGAGACCGCTGTCGCGACAATGAGCCCGGCTGCGCGCAATATCCGCCTGCTCGGCGATGCCCGGGCGTATTCGAGCGTCACACTCTTCGCCAAGGTCAGCGGCTACGTGAAGAGCGTCAGTGTCGATAAGGGCGATCAGGTGAAAACCGGCCAGGTGCTCGCCGAGATCGATTCAGCCGAAACCGACGCGCAGTATCAGGCCGCACTCGCCGATCTCGAGAACAAGAAGAAGCTCGCCGATCGCGATGCCGACCTGCTCAAACGCGGCAATGTCTCGCTGCAGCAGGCACAGACCTCCGAGACCGCGGTGCGTATGGCGGATCAGGCCGTACGCAACCTGGCGACGATGAAAGGCTATGAGACCATCCGCGCGCCGTTCGACGGCACGATCACCGCCCGCTTCGCCGATCCCGGCGCGCTGTTGCAATCGGCGACGACGAGCCAATCGGCGGCCTTGCCGGTGCTGACGATCTCCGATAACAGCAAGCTGCGCATCGGCGTCTACGTCGAGCAGCGCGACGTCCCTTATGTGCATGTCGGCGACATAGCCGACGTTAGCGACGCAAGCGACGCCGCGCGCCGCGTCACGGCAAAGATCAGCCGCACCGCCGGCGCGCTCGATCCCAAGACGCGCACGCTTTACATCGAGATCGATGTCGACAACGGCAATAACTTCCTCGTGCCTGGTGCCTTCGCTTACGTGACTTTGCACCTGCCGATGCAGAGTTATCCGCAGCTCCCGGTCTCGGCGCTGATCATGCGCGGAGGCAAATCCTATGTCGCCGTGGTCACGGATGAGGGCAAGGTGAAGCTGCGCAGCATCACCGTCGCGGCCACCGACGGCAGCGATTTCACCGCCGCAAATGGGGTCAAAGAAGGCGATCGTGTCACGATCAACCTGCCGAACGAGATCGGGGACGGCGACCCGGTCCAGCTCGTCAAAAGCAACTGACTTGCATCCGAACGGCCGGCTGGGCTAATGAGTCCGGGCTACCGCCACAAGGACGAGGAGCCGCTTTGGCCAAGGAAGACCTGATCGAATTCGACGGCGTGGTGACCGAGCTCTTGCCTGACGCGCGGTTCCGCGTTCGTCTCGACAATGGCCATGAGACCCTCGCCTATACCTCCGGCAAGATGAAGAAGAATCGCATCCGCATCCTCGCCGGCGATCGCGTCACCGTCGAGATGACGCCCTATGATCTCACCAAGGGAAGGATCAACTTCCGTCACAAGGACGAGCGCGCCGCCGCCGCGCCGCCGCCAAGCCGCCCCCGGCCGCCGCAGCCGCGACGGCGCTAGACCATTCGTTCGTTTCGTGGCGATGCCCGGTCCTGTGCCGGGCATTGTCGTTTATGCCGGCGTCAGCAGATGAACGCTGAAGAGTTGCTGGGAATCGGTCCACACGCGGCTCGGCGCGAAGCCGGCCCGGTTCGCGAGCGCTTGGAACTCGGCGACGCTGTATTTGCAAGAGTCCTCGGTATGGATGCCTTCGCCGCGACGGAAGTGAAAGCGCTTGCCGGCAACGGTGACGACCTGCTCGGCAAGGCTACGGATGAAGATCTCGACCTTGCCCTCAACCGGATTGTAGGACGCGTCATGCATGAATTTCGTAAAATCGAAATCGGCGCCGAGTTCGCGATTCATCCGGGTGAGCAAATTCATCGTGAAGGACGCGGTAACACCGTCTGCATCGTTGTAGGCGGAATGCAATAGCCGCGGGTCCTTCTTCACGTCGACACCGACCAGCATCGCACCCTCCGGCCCGACGACGCGGCGGCAGGATTTTAGGAACTCGATGGCGCCGGGCCGGTCGAGATTGCCGATCGTCGAGCCCGGGAAAAAGCCCAACCGCCGGCCGTTCTTCGGCTCGGGGATGTCGGCGAGATCGAGTGGCGCCATATAATCGGCGCACACCGCACGCACGTCGATCTTGGGAAAAAGCGCGGCGACATCGTCCGCGGCCTGCTGCAGCGCCTCGCGCGAAATATCGATCGCAACATAAGACGACGGCCGATCGAAAGCCGAGAGCAGCAGACGCACTTTGCGCGACGAGCCGCTGCCGAATTCGACGAGCTGACAATGCGACCCGATCAGCGAGCCGATCTCGCGCGCGCAGTCGGCGAGGATCGCGGTCTCGGTCCGTGTCGGATAGTATTCTGGCGTCTCGCAGATCGCCTCGAAAAGCTCGGAGCCGTGCTCGTCATAAAGGAAGCGGCAGGGGATCTCTTTTTGCCGCTGGCTCAACCCGGCGATCACGCAATCGCGGAAGCTCTCGGGCTCGGGAGCGAAATCGTGAAAGGTCGCGCGTACCGGTTGAGCGCTGCTCATTGATCCTCCGCCAGACGTATGCCGCCGTACGCCCAGCGCGAGGCGGGATAAAAGAAATTACGATAGGTGAAACGAACATGACCCGGCGGCGTCACCGCCGCGCCGCCACGCAGCACCATCTGATTGGCCATGAATTTGCCGTTGTACTCGCCGATGGTTCCTTCAGGCGGCCGATAGCCGGGATAGGGCATATAGGGACTGGCGGTCCATTCCCAAACATCGCCGATCATTTGCTGCAGCTTGGTCTCGCTCGCCGCTGCGGCTTGCGGATGATAGGCGCCTCGATCCATGAGATTGCCGCTGGGCGACACATCGCTCTCGGCCGCGGCAATCTCCCATTCCGCCTCGGTCGGCAGGCGCTTGCCCGACCAGCGTGCGAAGGCATCGGCCTCGTAATAGCTCACATGAACGACCGGCTCGTCGTCATCCACCGCGCGGCGGCCGCCGAGGGTGAAGATCGACCAGTCATCGTCGTCCTCACAGCGCCAATAGAGCGGTGCTTCCCAGCCCTCGCTCCTCACCGTTGCCCAGCCATCCGAGAGCCAGAGTTCGGCGCGGCGATAGCCGCCATCGGCGATGAAAGCCCGATACTCGCCGCAAGTGACAAGGCGTAAGGCGAGACGAAACGGCTCGATCCAGATCTTGTGCCGCGGCCCCTCATTGTCGAAAGCGAAGCTTGCTCCTTCATGACCGATCTGACGCAGCCCACCATCGAATTCGACGTAATCGAGCGGCGCGATCGCATTGCGCTTTGCCGCCACCAGCGCCGGCACATAGACCGGATCGAGCGGGTTCAGCGACAGCACATGCTTGATGTCCATGA
>DATNGE010000223.1:0-24803 GCA_035606035.1 Allostellaceae bacterium | reverse complement strand
CGTTGCGTGGATGTTTCTGACGCTGGGTATCGCGCTCGGCAGCGCATGGGCCTACTACGAGCTCGGCTGGGGTGGTTGGTGGTTCTGGGACCCGGTCGAGAACGCGTCCTTCATGCCGTGGCTGGTCGGAACCGCCCTTATCCATTCGGCCATCGTCGTCGAGAAGCGCGACGCGCTCAAAAGCTGGACCATCCTGCTCGCCATCGTGACCTTTTCGCTATCGCTGGTCGGCACCTTCCTGGTGCGCTCGGGCGTGCTGACCTCGGTGCATGCTTTTGCGGTCGATCCGACGCGCGGCACGTACATCCTCGTGCTGCTCGTCCTCGCCATCGGCGGATCGCTGACGCTCTACGCGGTGCGCGCGCCGGCGCTGCAGGGCGGCGGCCTCTTCGCACCGCTCTCGCGCGAAGGCGCGCTCGTCCTCAACAATGTGCTGCTCACGACGGCCGCCGCGACCGTCTTCCTCGGCACGCTCTATCCGCTCTTCCTCGACACGATCGGCGGGCCGAAGCTCTCGGTCGGCTTCCCGTTCTTTAACCGCACTTTCGTGCCGCTAATGGTGCCCGCGTTGCTCGCCGTTGCCGTCGGGCCGCTGCTCGCCTGGAAGCGCGGCGATCTCAAAGGTGCGCTGCAGCGTCTGTGGTTCGCCTTCGCGGCGGCGCTGCTGGTCGCGCTGATCGGACTCTACCTCGCCGGCTTCAAGCCGATCCTCGCGCTCTTGGGCCTGGCGCTCGCCACCTGGGTCGGCATCGGCGCGATCGTCGAATGGGCCGAGCGCGTCAAGCTCTTCCGCGCCGGCGCGGCGGAGACCTGGCGCCGGGCGCGCCATCTGCCGCGCGCCTCTTACGCGATGACGATCGCGCATTTCGGGGTCGCGGTCAGCGTCGCCGGCATCGCCGCTTCGGCCTTCGAGGTCGAGCAGATCCAGATGCTGCATCCCGGCGACACGCTGCCGATCGCGGGCTACGTGCTGAAATTCGACGGCACCGAGAAAGTCCAGGGCGCGAATTTCAGCGCCGATCGCGCGACGATCGAGGTCCAGCGCGGCGGCGCGACGGTCGAGGTGCTGCATCCGCAGCGGCGCTTCTTCCCGCTGCAGCAGATGACGACGAGCGTCACCGCCATCCGCAGCAACCTGCTCGCCGATCTTTATGTCGCCCTCGGCGATCCCGACGACAACAACGGCTCGACGGTGCGCGCCTATTGGAAGCCGCTGACGCCATGGATCTGGATCGGCGCCGTGATCATGGCGTTCGGCGGCTTGCTCAGCCTCAGCGACCGGCGCTGGCGCGTCGGTGTCGCCGCGCGGCCGCGCTTGCCGGCTGCGCATCCCGCGCCGGGAGAGTAAGCGTTGCGGCGTGCGCTCTTTCTGCTGCCGGTCGCGCTTTTCGTCGCGATCGCGGTTTATTTTCTTTTGGCGCTCAACCCCAATCGCGATCCGACGCTGGTGCCGTCCGCCTTGATCGACAAGCCGGCGCCGCAATTCCAGTTGGGCGGGCTCGAGGGCGGAGCGGGGCTCGCCTCGACCGGGCTCAAAGGCCAAGTCGCCATCGTCAATTTCTTTGCTTCCTGGTGCGAGCCCTGCCGCGATGAGCATGCGCTGCTGATGGGATTGGAGAAGCAGGCCGGCGTGCCGGTCTACGGCATCGCTTATAAGGACAAGCAGCCCGACACCGAGCGCTTTTTAAAGCAGCTCGGCGATCCCTATCACGCGATCGGCGTCGATGAGAACGGCCGTACCGCAATCGATTTCGGCGTCTACGGCGTGCCCGAGACCTATGTCATCGACAAGGATGGCCGCATCCGCAAGCGCTTCGTCGGCCCCTTAAACGAGCGCCAAGTCACGCGGGAGCTGCTGCCGCTCGTGCAGCAGCTACAGCATTCGTGAAAGCGCTCCTCGCCCTGCTCGCGTTCTTGCTGCTGGTGCCGACGGCGCTGGCGGTCGAGCCGAGCGAGCGCCTGAGCGATCCCGCGCTCGAAGCGCGAGCGCGGGCGCTGAGCACTGAGCTGCGCTGCCTCGTCTGCCAGAACGAGACGATCGATGAATCGGGCGCGCCGCTGGCGCATGATCTGCGCGTGCTGCTGCGCGAGCGCATCGCCGCCGGCGATACCGATGTGCAGGCGGTCAAATTCCTCACCGATCGCTATGGCGATTTCGTGCTGCTGAGGCCGCCGGTCGAGCCCGCGACCTATCTTCTCTGGTTCGGGCCGATCATCGTGCTGCTGCTGGCGGGCAGCGGCGCCTTGCTCTACCTGCGCCAGCGCAAAGCCGCAGCGCCCGTCGCGCCGCTCAGCGCCGCGGAACAGCAGCGCATCGAGCGGCTGCTCGAGGAAGAAAGCTGATGCTGGCGCTGCTCGTCGCGATCCTCGGCACAATGCTGATCGTGCTGGCGCTGGTGCTCGGCCCGCTCTTAAAGCCGGCTCGGGCGCCGGCGACGCGCGAGGCCTTCGATCGCGCCGTTTATCGCGATCAGCTGAAGGAGCTCGAGCGCGAGGTCGCGCGCGGCGCGGTGGCCGAAAGCGAAGCGGCGACGGCGCGGCTCGAATTGCAGCGCCGGTTGCTCGCCGCCGACACTGAGGACAAAGCGCCGACGGGCGGCGCGCGCAAGCCGTTGCTCGCTGCTGCTCTCGCGTTCGCGATCGCGCTGCTCGCCGGCGGGCTTTATCTGCGGCTCGGCTCGCCTGGTCTGCCCGACGATCCCTATGCCGACCGCCAGACCGAGCGCGATCAAGTGGCGCAGCAACAGGCGCAAATCACTCAGATCCGGGCCATGGTCGCAAAGCTCGCCGACGAGATGAAGCAGCACCCGGACGATCTCGAAGGCTGGTTGCGGCTGGGGCGCTCTTACGCGGTGCTCGGCCAGGCCGACGATGCCGCCGCGGCTTTCGCTGCGGCCGAGAAGCTGAAGCCTAATGATCCCGGGGTATTGATGGCGGAGGCGCAAGCGCTGATGGCCGGACGGCCGCTGTCGGAGCCAATGGCGCCGCAGGCCGTCGCGCTGCTCGATCGCATTCAGGCGATTGATCCCGACGAGCCGGCGGTGCTGTGGTATCTCGGCCTTCACGCCGCGCAGCAAGGCGACTTCAAGACCGCGCGCGCCGATTGGGAGAAGGTAAAAGACAAGATGCCGCCGGACAGCGAGGAAGCGCGCACCGTCGGCACCGCGCTCGACGCGATCAAGGATCGTTAGAGCCGACTCTGCCCTTCAGCGTCATGGCCGGGCTTGGCACGGCCATCCACGAGGTTGTCCCAAAGACGTGGATGCCCGGAACAAGTCCGGGCACGACGTAAAAAAGATGGCGAGACTAGTTACCGGAGTTGATCGTCGCTTCGCTCTTGGCGCGGACTTCCTCGAGGGTCACGCCGGGCGCGAGCTCTTTCAGCATCACGCCCTTGTTGCCTTGGCGATCGATCTCGAACACGCCGAGATCAGTGATCAGCATGTCAACGACGCGCGAGCCGGTGAGCGGCAAGGTGCAGCGCTTCAAGAGCTTCGGCCCATCCTTCGCCGAATGCTCCATCACGACGACGACTTTCTTGACGCCGGCGACGAGATCCATCGCGCCGCCCATGCCTTTGACGACCTTCCCGGGAATCATCCAATTGGCGAGATCGCCATTCTCCGCCACCTGCATGGCGCCGAGTATCGCGATGTTGATATGGCCGCCGCGGATCATCGCGAAACTGTCGGCGCTCGAGAAAAAGCTTGTCGTCGGCAACTCGGTGACGGTCTGCTTGCCGGCATTGATGAGATCGGGATCTTCCTCGCCCTCATAGGGGAACGGCCCGAAGCCGAGCATGCCGTTCTCGCTTTGGAGCTGGACCGAGACGCCCGGGGGGATGTAATTCGAGACCAGCGTCGGGATGCCGATGCCGAGATTGACGTAGAAGCCGTCGCGCAGCTCTTTCGCCGCCCGTTCCGCCATCTGCTCGCGTGTCCAAGGCATGCGCGATCTCCTTATGCCCGCTTTCTGACCGTGCGCACTTCGATGCGCTTCACCGGATTCTTGATGTGCACGATACGCTGGACGTAGATGCCCGGCGTCATGATCTGATCGGGCTCGATCTCGCCCGGCTGCACGAGGTGCTCGACCTCGGCGATCGTGATCTTGCCCGCCGTCGCCATCACTGGATTGAAGTTCCGCGCCGTCTTGCGATAGACGAGATTGCCTTCGGTATCGCCTTTCCAGGCATGAACGATCGCGAGATCGCCGACGATGCCGCGCTCCATCACGTAATGCTCGCCGTTGAAATCGCGCGTCTCCTTGCCTTCGGCGATCACCGTGCCGTAGCCGGTCTTCGTGAAGAAAGCGGGGATGCCCGCGCCACCGGCTCGGATGCGCTCGGCGAGCGTGCCCTGCGGATTGAATTCGAGCTCGAGCTCGCCTTTCAAGAATTGCTCGGCGAACAGCTTGTTCTCGCCGACATAGGAAGAGATCATCTTCTTGATCTGCCGCGTCTCCAAGAGCAGCCCAAGCGCCGCGCCGTCGATTCCGGCGTTGTTCGAGACGACGGTCAGATTCTTGGTGCCGGCTTTCTTGATCGCATCGATCAGCGCGTCGGGCGTGCCGCAAAGACCGAACCCGCCGGAGAGAATCATCATGCCGTCGCGCAGCAAACCCTCGAGCGCAGCCTCGGGTGTGGGATAGACTTTATTTGCCATCGGGGCTCTTCTCGCCTCCCCAGTTCTTATGCGCGGAAGAAATAACACGCACGGCGCGACGACGCTACCCGGCCACTTGTCGCGGAGCTCCGCCCGCCGTCGCCTTAGCTCTTGTCGCGTTGCGACGCGATCTCGTCGATCGCGTGGGCGAGCTTGATGTCGCGCTCGGAGAGCCCCTCGACGTCATGCGTCGCGAGCACGATCTCCACCCGGTTATAGACATTGAACCATTCCGGGTGATGATCCATCTTCTCGGCCAGCAGCGCGACGCGCGACATGAAGGCCCAGGCTTCGCTGAAGGTACCGAAATGATAGGTTTTCCGGATCGCGTCGCGGTCCTCGACTTCGGCCCAGCCTCTGAGCTCCGCGACCGCCTCCTTGCGCTTTGCACCGACCAGCCGTTCGACCATTTGCCGCCTCCATCCGTATCATGAGCCAGCTGCCGCCTTCCGCCGCCGATATCGAGAGCCTGGCGCAGCAGGCGCTCGCCACTATACCAGAGGAATTGCGGCGGCATGTGGGTGCCGTCGTGATCCGCGTCGAGGAATTCCCCGATGAGGAGACCGAGGAGGAGATGGACCTCGAAACCCCGTTTGATCTCCTGGGCCTTTACCGCGGCGTGGCGATACCGCAGCAAAGCGTCCTCGCCACGCGCAACGACGTCGATATGATCTTCCTCTATCGCCGGCCGCTGCTCGACTATTGGTGCGAGACCGGCGAAGACCTCGTCGCCGTGGTGCGCCATGTCCTCATCCACGAGATCGGCCATCATTTCGGCTTTTCCGACGAGGACATGGAGCGGATCGAAAGCCAGACTTAGGGCGCGACCAGCTTCTTCACCTGCTTCTTCAGGGCCGGCAGCACGTCCGCCTCGAACCACGGGTTCTTGCGCTCGAACAGCACCGTGCGCCACGAGGGATGGGGCAACGGGAAATAGCGCGGCAGGTAGTCGCGCCAGGCCGCCACCGTATCGGCCATGCGCGGCTTCTTGCGCTCGGGCAGGTAGTAATCTATCGCATAGGAACCGACGAGCAGGATGAGCTCGAGATTGGGCAAGAGGCCAAGCACGCGCTCGTGCCAGAGCGGCGCGCATTCCGGCCGCGGCGGCAGATCGCCGCCGCGCTCGTAGCGGCCGGGATAGCAGAGCCCTTGCGGCAGGATGGCGATGCGCCGCTCGTCATAGAAGGTCGCGCGATCGACGCCAAGCCAGGCGCGCAGCCGATCGCCGCTGCGATCATTGAAGCTGAGGCCGGTTTCATGGACCTTGGTGCCCGGCGCCTGGGTGATGATCATCAGCCGCGCCGAGCGCTTGCCGCGCAGCACCGGCCGCGGTCCCAAAGGCAAATCCGCCGCGCACAGCTTGCAGGCGCGGATCTCCGCATAGAGCGCGTCGAGCTTGGTCAGAGGCATTGCTTGGCCTTTTAGAAGGCCCGTCATGCCCGCGAAAGCGGGCATCCAGTTTATACTCTGGATTCCCGCTTTCGCGGGAATGACGCTGATGGAACGGGGCAAAAGTGGGCGAGATCGAGATTGCCTAAGCGGCGATGGCTCTTATGATGCGCCCCGCACAAGAAACCACCGAGGCGCCCGATGAAGAAGATCGACATCTTCCCGCACATCATCCCCAAGACCTATTTCGACAAGATGGTCGAAGTCATTCCCAACCCGGCGATGATCCGCCGCTGGACGACCATTCCGGTGCTCCACGATCTCAACCGGCGCCTGGCGATGATGGATGAGTTCGGGCCCGATTATCAGCAGATCCTGACCCTCTCGATGCCGGCGGTCGAATTCATCGCGGGGCCGCAGATAACGCCCGATCTCGCAAAGACCGCAAATGACGGCATGGCCGAGATCGTCGCCAAGCATCCGAACCGCTTCCCCGCTTTTGTCGCCTCGATGCCGATGAACAACGTGAAAGCGGCGCTCGATGAGATCACCCGCGTGGTCGAGAAGCTCGGCGCCAGAGGCATCCAGATCTTCACCAACGTCAACGGCCGACCGCTCGACGAGGCGGAATTCGCGCCGCTCTTCGAGAAGATGCACTCCTACGATCTGCCGATCTGGATGCATCCGACGCGGCCGCAGAAATTCGCCGACTATCCCGGCGAGAGCGGCTCGAAATACGATATCTGGTGGGTCTTCGGCTGGCCCTATGAGACGAGCGCGGCGATGGCCCGCATGGTGTTCGCCGGCTATTTCGACAAATGGCCGAAGCTCAAGATCATCACCCATCACTTGGGCGCGATGGTGCCGTTCCTCGAAGCGCGCGTCGGCCTCGGCCTCGACCAGCTCGGCACACGCGAAGGCGCCGAGGAGAGCTATGCCAAGATCATGGAGGCGATGAAGAAGAAGGGCCGCCGCCCGGTCGATTACTTCCGGATGTTCTATGCCGACACCGCGATCAACGGCTCGGCCTCGGGCACGCGTTGCGGCCTCGATTTCTTCGGGAGCGAGCACGTGCTCTTCGGCACCGATTGTCCCTTCGATCCCGAAGGCGGGCCGCTCTTCATTCGCGACATCATCAAGATGCTCGATCATCTCGGGCTGCCCGATAAGGATCTCGAGAAGATCTACGAGGGCAATGCCAAGCGGATGCTGAAACTGTCCTAGGCCACAAAGGGGGCACGATGAAACGGCTTATGCAAGGCGCGGCAGCAATCCTGGTGCTGGCCGCGGCAACGTTCCCCCTCGCTGCTCGCGCTCAGAACTATTACGGCACGGATCAGCGTTATTGCGATCGCAGCGCGATCAATCAGATTCTGAGCCCGACCACCGGCAATGTTGTCGGCAGTCTCGGCGGCGCCGCGGCTGGCGGTCTCCTCGGCAATCAGATCGGCAAGAGCAGCGGCAAGACCGCGGCGACGATCATCGGTGTGCTCGGCGGTGCGCTCGCCGGCGGCTATGTCGGCCGCTCAATGGATCCGGTGGATCAAGGTTGCGTCACGCAGTCGCTCGAGCACGCGCCGACCAATCAGCCGGTCGCGTGGCAGAATCCGAACACCGGCTCGAGCTATTGGGTGACGCCGACACAAGATCTACGCGGGCCGCGCGGCGAACCGTGCCGCGAATATGTGACGGACGCGGTCATCAATGGACAGCAGCAGCAAGTCCGGCATCTCGCCTGCCAACGATCCGACGGCACCTGGGTACCGACGGCGCGCAAGCAGGTGCGCGCCGTGTCCGCCTCGCCGCAAGCCCAGCCGCAGCCGCAGCCCGGACCGGCCGCCGCTCCCGGCGCGATCTCAAGCGATATGGTCTTCAAGGTGCAACAGCGGCTGCGCGATCTCGGCTTCTATGTCCGCGACAATATTGACGGCCAATGGGGACCGAACACATCGGCGGCCGTGCGGAATTTTCAGCGCTCGAAGGGGCTGAACGCGAGCGGACAGCTCGATTCCGCGACCCTCGCCGCGCTCGATATCCGCTAACGAGAGCTAGCGCAGCGCGGCAGCGATATTGCCGCCATCGACCGTCGTCACATCGGCTGTGGTCTTGAGCGACAGCGCTTGGTGCAGGAAGGCCTGGGCGACATCCTCGGCAGTGACTTCGCGGCCGAGGAGGTTACCGGCAAGATAGTCCTTCTCGCTGGTCCCGCGCGCCTTCGAGCGCTCGGCAATCATCTCGGGCGTCAGAAGCCCAGAGCGAATCCGGTCGGCATTCACCGCATTGGCGCGGATGCCGTCCTTGCCGTAGTCGAGTGCGTATTGCCGCGACAGGAAGAGCGTCGCCGCTTTTGGCAGGCCGTAAGGCCCGAAATCGGGTCCGGGGTTGATCGCCTGTTTCGAGACGTTGAAGAGCAGGCAGCCGCCCGTCCTTTGCGCCAGCATGATCTTCACCGCGGCCTGCGCGACGCGCTGATGCGCCCAGAAATTGAGCTCGAAGCTTTGCCGCAGCACGGCTTCGTCGACCGCCCCGATCTTGCCCTGCCAGGCCGCGCCGGCATTCGAGATGAGGATGTCGAGCCCGCCGAAATGGGCCGCAACTTTCTCGAACGCGTCGCGCACCGAGGCCTCCTCGGTCACGTCGCATTGCAGGCCGAGCGTAGCGCCGCCGAGTTTCTTTGCGACCGCTTGCGCGCCGGCGCCGTCGCGATCGAGCACCGCGATTTCGGCGCCATTGTCCTTGAAGAGCTTCGCGCAGGCGGCGCCGATCGCCCCGGCGCCGCCGGTGATCGCCGCGATCTGGCCGGCGAGCGGCTTCTCCGCGACGCTGCCAAGCTTCGCCTGCTCGAGCGACCAATATTCCATTTCGAATAGCTCCCCTTCGGGGAGCGCTTCAAACGTTCCGATCGCTTCGGCATCGGTGATCGTCAGCACGGTGTTCTCGGCGATATCGGCGGCGATCGCCGCGTCCTTCTTGCTGCGCCCCATGCCGAAGAGCCCGACGCCAGGCACGAGCGCAACACGCGGCAGCGGATCGAGTTCGCGCTTGGAAGGCTCGCGGCCCGCGTTGTTGCGTTTGAAATAGGCATGATAGGCAGTGACGAAATCCGCCGCCGCCTCGCGCACGGCGGCGCGGAACCCGGCAAGGTCGCTCGCATCGGGCGCCGGCACGACGAGCGGTATGTTCTTCGTGCGGATCGTGTGGTCGGGCGTGACGACGCCTTGCTGTGAATAGCGCTTCACCTCGGCGCCGTTCACATAGGGCATGATCTGTGCATTGCTGCGGAATTCGAGGACGAGGCGGCGCCACGCGCCTTCGTTCTTGGCATCCTTCTCGGCGCAGGCGCCGCGCAGGATCGGTGCCACCGTAGCGACACTCGCCAGCATCTTCGGCAGCGGCGCGGCCGCGAACACGCTCTTGCGATTGTTGGCGAGCCGTTCTTCCGCGCGCGTTACATTCTCGATCATGCGTTCATAGGCTTCGCGCGCATCTGTGCCGAACGAGAAGATACCGTGCTTGGCCAGCACCAAACCTTCGACGGCGGGATCGGTCTCGAACACCTCGGCGGCTTTCTTAGCGAGCGCGAAACCCGGCATGATGTAGGGCACATAGCCCATGCGCTTGCCGTAGAGTTCGGCGCAAAGCTCGGCGGCGTTCGGTTGATCGGCGAGGCTCAGAACCGCTGTCGAATGCGTGTGGTCGACATACTTCAGCGGCAGGAAGGCGTGCAGCAGCGTCTCGACCGACGGATTGGGCGCGCCGGGATCGAGCAAATTGGCACGCTGGTAGCGCACCATGTCTTCATCCGAGAGCTTGTCACGCGTCCGCAGCTTCAAGAGCGGCGCGAGGCGTACCGCCGGCAGACCGGCGGGCTCGATCTCGGCCATGTCCCAGCCCGAGCCTTTGACGCACAGCACCTCGACTTCGTCGCCGGTAAGATCCGCCGCCTTCGTCTTCACCGAGGTGTTGCCGCCGCCATGTAGCACCAGCAGCGGGTCCTGGCCGAGGAGCCGCGATGTATAGACGCGCAGCGCAAGATCGCGGCCGATGCCCTGCTGGGCATATCGCCGCACCGTCCCTTCCGCGTCCTCGTCGCTCCAGCGCGATTTCATGCGCGCATCATAGCGCGCTGAAGGCCGCCGCGGTAATGCGGGTCAGAGATAGTCCAGCCCGATATCGAGTTGCTGGACGCTGTGGGTCAGCCAGCCGAGCGAAAGGAGATCGACGCCGGCTTTCGCAATCGCCGGCGCGGTTTGCGGCGTGATCCCGCCCGACGCTTCGGTGACGGCACGGCCTTTCACGACGGCGACCGCTTCGCGCATCTGATCGACGCTCATATTGTCAAGGAGGATCGCATCGACGCCGATTGCGAGCGCTTCTTCGAGCTGCGCCAGCGTGTCGACTTCGATCTCGATCTTCACAAGATGGCCGATCGCGGCGCGGGCGCGCTCGACCGCGGGCTTGATGCCGCCGGCCGCGGCGATGTGATTGTCCTTGATGAGCGCCGCGTCATCGAGGCCGAAGCGGTGATTGAAGCCGCCGCCGACGCGGACCGCATATTTCTGGAGATTGCGCAAGCCGGGGATCGTTTTACGCGTGCAGATCACGCGCGCCTTGGTGCCCGCCACCGCATCGACTACGCCGCGCGTCGCCGAGGCGATGCCGGAGAGATGGCCGAGGAAATTCAGCGCCACGCGCTCGGCGGTAAGAATGCCGTGCACCGGGCCGACGATCGTCGCGATCGTGTCGCCCTTCGCGAGGCGGCTGCCATCAGGCCTCGCGATCTGCGCCTTGATCGCGGGATCGATCAATTCGAAGGCGAGCAGCGCGACATCGAGACCCGCCACGATGCCGGACTTGCGCGCGACCAAAGCGGTCTTTGCCGTCTCGCTCGGCGGGATGATTGCATCGGTGGTGATGTCGCCGGCGCGGCCGAGATCCTCGAGAAGCGCCGCTCGCACCTGTTCCTCGATCAGCAAGCGGGGCAGCGGCGGTACGGTCATCGCAGCCTCAGCGGACCGCGAGCATGCGCTCGACCGCGCGCCGCGCGCGGGCGGCGAGCGCCGGATCGATCGTCACTTCGTGTTGCATCGTCTCGAGCGCCTCACGGATTTTCGGCAAGGTGATGCGCTTCATATGCGGGCAGAGATTGCACGGCCGCACGAATTCGGTGGTCGGATGCTGGAGCGCGACATTGTCGCTCATCGAGCATTCCGTCATCAGGACGACGCGGCGCGGCCGGCGCGCGGCCACGTAATCGCTCATCGCCGCGGTCGAGCCGGCGAAATCGGCTTCGGCCACGACATCGGGCGGGCATTCGGGATGGGCCAGCACGACGACGCCCGGATGGCTCGCGCGCAGCTCGCGGATTTCCGCTGCGGTGAAGCGCTCATGCACCTCGCAATGGCCTTTCCAGGCGATGATCTTGACGTTTGTCTCTTTGGCGACGTTCTGCGCCAGGTATTCGTCCGGCAGCATGATCACTTCGGGCACACCCAGAGACTCGACGACCTTCTTGGCATTGCCGGAGGTGCAACAGATATCGCTCTCGGCCTTCACCGCCGCCGAGGTGTTGACATAGGTGATCACCGGCCGGCCGGGATAGCGCTGACGCATCAGCCGCACATCCCCGGCCGTGATCGATTCGGCGAGCGAGCAACCGGCGCGCAGATCGGGAATCAGCACCGTCTTCTCGGGATTGAGCAGCTTCGCCGTCTCGGCCATGAAATGGACGCCGGCGAGAACGATAACCGCAGCTTCGGTCCTCTGCGCTTCGCGCGCCAGGGCAAGGCTATCGCCGGTGATGTCGGCGACGCAGTGGAAGATCTCAGGCGTCTGGTAGTTATGCGCCAGAAGGACGGCATTGCGCTGGCGCTTCAACTCCTGGATCGCCGCGATGTCATCGGCGAAAACACCCCATTCCATCGGCGGAATGAAGGTCTTCACCCGGTCATAGAGCAACGCAGTATCTGGCACCGGCCGTCTCCCTTATGCTCAATCTGAGCAATTTCCCTTAACATATACTATCGCTGAGCATAAGGTCAAGGGGGTTGGTATCCGAGCCCAGCGTCGGGCGCAAAGGGGTCCGGCGCGGGCCGAAACCCTTGCGGGCGCGCCGATCCTCCGGTTGAGTGGAGACCGTGATGTTGAGGGAGGTCGGTCGATGGCGGTGAGTCTGGATCCGGTGACGCTCGAGGTCATCCGCAACGCGTTACCGGCGATCTCGAACGAGATGGCCGCCGATCTGCAGCGCACTTCCTACAACATGATGATCTACGAGGTGCGCGATTTCTGTACGGCCCTCGTCAACGCCGATGGCGAGCTGCTCTGTCAGAACGTCGGCGGCGTTTCGCATTTCGTCGCCGATCTCGGCATCATCATCACCGACGGGGTGAAGAAATACGGCCGCGAGGGGTTCGCCCCCGGCGACGTGATGATCATGAATCACCAGGCCGTGGCCGGGCAGCACCTCAACAACATCGTCATCTACATGCCCTATTTCTTCCAGGGCGAGCTGTTGATGTTCTCGATGGTGCGCGCGCATTGGATCGATGTCGGCGGCACCAGCACTGGGTTCGGGGCCGGCGCCGATTGCCCCGATCCGTGGGCCGAAGGCCTACAGCTCAATCAGCTGAAGCTTTATCGCCACGACGTGCTCGACGAGACCTTGCAGCAGGTGATCCGCGACAACATCCGCTTCCCGGAAAGCTCGATGGGCGATCTGCGATCGCAGATCGCCGCCTGCCGCCTCGCCTTGCGCCGCGTCGACGAGCTTTATCAGCGCTACGGCAAGGACACGATGCAGGCCGCCGTGGCGCGCATCTTCGACGAGACCGAAGCGAAATGCCGTGCCGTCGTCGCTGAGATCAAGGACGGCGTCTACGAAGCCTCGGCCTTCCTCGACGACAACACCCCGAACGGTGTCGAGCGCATCAACATCCATGCCAAGGTCACCGTCGAGCGCGGCAGCATGATCATCGATCTGTCGGGCTGCGAGAAAGAGCGCAATCGCGGGCTCAACTCGCGGACGCTCGCGGGCGCGCGCATCGCCTACAAAGCCATCACCCAGCCGCTGGCGCCGGTGAATGAAGGCTCGTTTCGCGCCCTCGATATCGTGCTGCCGGAGGGCTCGATCATGATGGCACGTTATCCCGCGCCGATGACCGGCTGGAGCCGCATTCTCCCGACCGTGGTCGATGTCATCGTACGCTCGCTCGCGCCGGCGATGCCGGATCGGACGCCGGCGGCGCATCACGGTACGATGGGCGGCGGCTCGATCATTTTCTCCGGTATCGATCCCAAGACCAACCGCCGCTTCGTGACGCAATCGATCGAAGGCGCCGGCTGGGGCGGGCGCCCGACCGAAGACGGCGAGAATGGCAGCGTCTCGATCTGCCAGGGTGATGTCCGCAACGGCTCGATCGAGGCCATGGAGTTGAAAGTGCCGATCCTCGTCGAGAATCGCGGCTTCCGCCCGGATAGCGGTGGGCCCGGCAAGTTCCGCGGCGGCGTCGGCCTCAACGTGCGCGCCCGCAGCTTGGTCGATGGACGTTGGAACCTTGGCCGGTCGGATCGCCGCGGCTGCCCGCCCTGGGGACTTTGGGGCGGCATGAACGGCAGCTATTCGGAATGCTTCGTGAAGAAGCCGGGCGATAATGATTTCAAGCCGAACTATGGGTTCCGTACGCCGCTGCCGGCGGACAGTGTGATGTCGACCTTGACCGGCGGCGGCGGCGGCTGGGGAGATCCCTTGGAGCGTCAGGTCGCGCGCGTGCGCGAGGATGTGCTCAACGAATTCGTCAGCCGCGAGGCGGCGGCGAAATTCTACGGCGTGATCGTCAAAGACGATCTCTCGGTCGACGAGGCGGCGACGGCGGCGCAGCGCGCCAAGCTCAGGGCGGCGCGGACGAGCGAGGCCGAAACGATTCCCGCTGAATAGACACTTAGGCCGAGCGCACGACCGGCAGCCGCGCACCGGAAATCGCGCGCTCGAGCAGCACCTCGCGGCGGAAGCGCATCAGCTTCGCCGGCCGGCCGCCGGTCTCGGTCGATACCTTGCCGGTCTCTTCGACGAGGCCCTGCTGCTCGATCAAGCGGCGGAAATTCTGCTTGTGCAGGCGCAGCCCGGCGAGCGCCTCGACCGCGCGCTGGAGATCGAGCAGCGTAAAGCTTTCGGGCATCAGCTCGAACACCACCGGGCGGTATTTGATCTTGGCGCGGAGGCGCGCGATGCCGGTGGCGAGGATGCGGCGGTGGTCATGCATCATCGGCTCGCCCGGCAGCGGGTCGGGAATCGATTTGGCGCGGCCGGCTTCGGGGACGAGCTGAGCCTCGTAAAGCAGCTCGTAGCGCTGCAGCACAAGCTCCTCGTTCCAGTGCTTGTCGGAAAAGGCGAAGGCCGCGTCGACCCGCTGCTGCCGCGCGCGGCGCTGCACCGAATCGCCCGCCGCTGCCGCCCAGGCATCCAAGCGCTTTTCGACCGCCGGCATGAAAGCCGGCGGTCCCTCGCGCCAATCCTCCCAGGGCAAATAGCGATACCAGTTACGCCAGCCGGGATCCTGTTCGCCGGTGGCTTTGGCCTCGCGGGTCAGGCCAAGATAGGAAATCGCGACGACCCGCGCGCCATCGAGGGTGCGGTCACGATCGGCAAAAGTGTAGAGCTGCTCGAGGTAATCAAGCGGATGATGGGTTTGCCGCTCGACCCAGGAGCGCAGCCCGGTCTGTAGCGAGCGGTGCCCCGATTCAAAGGGCCCGGATGGCAGCGCGCGGCCATCCTGAATGGTGAGCACGCGCGGCTCCTCGCCCGTGACGGCGACCAACACAGCCGTCAGGTCGATTTCGATCGCGCCGCTTTCGGAAATGCTCACCTCTTGGCTTTCCGCCCTTCCTGGCGCGCGCATTGTGTCACAAGATAGCGGCGCGAGGTATGCCATGACCGACCTGCCGCGCGGCGTCTTAGCCGCTTTGGTGACGCCCTTCACCGAGGCGCTGGAGCCCGACACCAAAACTCTCTTCGCGCATTGCCGCTGGCTGCTCGGCAATGGTTGCACCGGCCTCGTCATGCTCGCGACGGCCGGCGAGGCGAATTCGCTCTCGCTGCGCCAGCGCCTTGGCATGATCGACGCCGCCGGCGCCGCCGGTCTGCCGCTGGCGCAGATGATCGTCGGCGGTGGCTCATGTGCGCTCGATGAAGCGGTGACGATGACCAAAGCGATCGCGGCCGCGGGTGCGGCGGCCGCGCTGCTGCTGCCGCCGTTTTACTATCGCGATACCGGCGAGGAAGGACTCTTCCGCTTCTACGCGACGCTGCTCGAGCGCGTCGGCGCGCCGCAGATACGCGCCGTGCTGCATCACCGGCCGCAAGCCTCGGGCGCTCCGATTACCGACGCGCTGATCATGCGGCTGCGCCGCGAGTTCGGCGCGATTATCGCGGGCGTGCAGAACGGCGCCGGCGACTGGCCAACCACCAAAGCGCTGATCGCGAGTTTTCCCGAGCTCGCAATCTTTTCCGGAACCGAGCGCCTTCTGCTCGAGACGCTGCGCGCCGGCGGCCAGGGCTCTATCTCGGCGACGCTTAATCTCACGGCGCCCCTGGCCGGCGCGGTCCATGAAGAATGGGAAAGCCGCGAAGCCGACGGGCTTCAGATGGCATTAACCACGTTGCGCCAGGTCTTCGATCACTATCCGACGCCGCAGGCGCCGAAAGAGATGCTTGCTCAGGTTACCAATTTGGCGTGCTGGCGCGAGGTGCTGCCGCCGCTCTTGCCCTTGCCGCCTCAGATCTCGGAGGAGCTGAGCGAACGGCTGGACGATCTAGCATCGTGGCGGGCGCTCGTCGTCTCCCACAGTGCTTAGGGGACGCGACCAAGTTACCGTAAATCCAAGCCTTCAGGGCTTGGTAAGAGGTCTCCGGCTTTAATGCCGAAATGGACGGAAATCGTAACCTTGGGCTGGGCGAACTGCGCCAGCTGACGCCGCAAGAATTGCGGCAGATACTCCAGCTTCATGAACTCTATCTCGCGCGCGAGGCGGCCGGCCGGCGCGCCGTGCTGGCGTATTACGATCTCTCTTCCGCCGATCTCAGCGATCACGATCTCACCGGCGCCGATCTGACTGGCGCGCGACTTCATCGCGCGATCCTCAAGAACACCGTGCTGCGCGAGGCGAAGCTCTCGACCGCCGATCTGCGCGCCGCCAATCTCAACGGCGCCGATCTGACCGGCGCCGATCTGCGCTCGAGCTGTTTGCGCGGCGCGCAGCTCAACAACGCCAAGCTGCCCGATGCGGATATGAGCAAACTGGCGCCGATCCAGCTCGCGGGGCTCGAGGCGGGTGCAACCGTCGACGACACGCCGCGCACCGATCTTTCCTCGGTCGAGGCGCATGATTGCGATTTCTCCGGCGCCAATCTTTCCGGCGCCGCCTTCATCCGCGCGAATCTGACCGACGCGAATCTGTCCAACGCCGACCTTTCGGGCGCCGATCTGCGCCACGCCAACATCACCGGCGCCGTGCTGGAGCGTGCCAATCTCAGCGGCGCCAATCTTTGCGGCGCGACCTTGCGCGGTGCGATCCTCTCCAACGCCAAGCTCGTCGGCGCGGAGCTGCGCGGCGTCGATGTCAGCGGCGCGATCCTCGACCGCGAACTGCTCGCCTCTGCTGCGGCAATCGAAGATCTGCAGGGCGTCAGCCTCAACAAGCTCGATGCCAAGCAGCTCCAGGATGTCCTGCGCGATCATCAGCTTTGGCTCGACAGCCATGGCAAGGAAGGCAAGCGCGCGGTGCTCAGCGATTATGATCTCTCGGGTTGCTCTCTCAGCAACGCGAAACTAGCGCTCGGCGTCCTCGCGCGCGCCGTGCTGCGCGGCGCCGACCTCACTCGAGCCTCGCTCGCGATGTGCGATCTCTCGCTCGCCGATCTGCGCGATGCGCGGCTCGACGGTGCCGATCTGCGCGGCGCCAAACTGGTGCGCGCCCATCTTGCGGGTGCGACGCTCACCCAGGCCAATCTCATGCCCCTCGAGAATGTCGGCGATCGCAAATACGATTTCCCTGCCAATCTCGAGGGCGCGAAGCTTGCCGGCGCCGATCTCACCGCAGCGCAATTGCGCCAGGCAAAGCTGGCGAGCGCCGATCTCTCGGGCGCGATGCTCGAGCATGCCGATCTGCGCGATGCCGATCTGCACAATGCGAATTTCAAGGATGCGACCGCAACCCGCGCCAAGTTCGAAGGCGCCGAGTTGCGCGAGGTCCGCAATCTCCGCCGCCGGTGATCTCTAGTCGCTAGTGAATGCTTGGCGCTTTCAGGAAGCGCGCACGATCTGCCGAATGAACATGCAGATCGATGGTCTTGCCGTCGCGATAGACGAGCAGCGGGACATCGACGCCCGCTTTCCCTTGCCGCCAGATATTGCGATAGAGGCCGGCGAGATCGCCGATCTCTTCGCCGCCGACCGCGAGGATGATGTCGCCGGTCTTGAGATTGGCGCGGCGCGCCGGTCCGGCATTGGCGAGGCCCGCGACCACGACCTTGCTGTCGACTTCGGTCGCATAGAGACCAAGCCACGGCCGCGGCGGATGATTGGGTTTGCCGAGCATCAGCAGATCGTCATAGATCGGCTTCAAGAGATCGATCGGCACATGCATGTTGAGATGCTCGGGCGTGCCCTTCTCGCCCCCCTGCTGCAGATGCAATGAGCCGATCCCCAACAATTCGCCATTGCCGCCGATCAGCGCCGTGCCGCCCCAATTAGGGTGCGCCGGCGCGGTGAAGAGCGCGTCGTCGACGAGATATTCCCAATAGCCGGTGAATTCCTGCTTCGCCGCGATCTTTGCCGAGATCGCATGTTTGCGCCCGCCGCCGCCGGCGACCACGACCCGATCGCCGGGCCGTGCCGTGGCTGAATGGCCAAGCTTCATTGCCGGCAGCTTCAGCCGGCCGAGCGCCTGGATCAGGCCGAAGCCGGTTTCCTGGTCATAGGCGAGAACATGACCCGGCAGCGCCCGGCCGTCGGCCGTGTTGAGCCAGATCGTCTCGGCCTCGGTAATGAGATAGCCGATGGTGAGGACGACGCCGTCCTCGCGGATGATGACGCCGTTGCCGGCGCGCTCCGTGCCGAGGGTTTGTGCGGTGTAACCGTCAGTCGGAATTGTCGCGCGAACGGTCAGGCAGGAAGCGAGCGCCTGGTCGAGATCGAAGTTCCAATCCTCCTGCCGGGGCTGCGCGTGTTGCGGAATTTCCCAATCGCTCGCCGATGACATGCCGGACTCCCTGATTGGCAGCACATGATTATATACCAGCGCATGCCGAGGGAAAAACGGCCGGCTAGCTCTCCTCACCAGCATAAGGCCGCCGCAGCCGCTTGAGTTGCCCGCGCCGGGTCTTGCCCTCGCGCCGTTTCGCTCGCGCTGCGGCAGTCGCTCTTGTCGGCCGGCGGGTCTTGGGGCGCTCCGCCGCCCGGCGGATCAGCTCAACCAAGCGCTCGAGCGCATCGGTGCGGTTGCGCTCGCGAGTCCGGAAGCGCTCGGCCGTGATCACGATCACGCCCTCGCGGTTCAGCCGGCGGCCGGCCAGCGTGCGGAGGCGCTGGCGCGTCTCGCCATCGAGCGCCGGCGAGGCATCGACATCGAAGCGCAGCTGCACCGCGCTCGCGACCTTGTTCACATTCTGACCGCCCGGACCGCTCGCCCGGATGAACTGCTCGACGATCTCGCTTTCATCGAGCGCAATGTGCGAGGTGACACGGATCATTGCGGCAGGCTAGCCGAGGCCGCAGCGCTTGCGAAGCCCGGATAACACAGCCATCATCGCGGCAAAGGGTTGTTCGCAGGGAGACATCTCATGAAGCATCTTTGGGCCATCGTACCGGTGATGGCCGCGCTCGGCGCCGGGCCGGCGTTGGCGCAGACCAACACCATCACGCTCGGCACGGCCGTCCAGCTGACCGGCAAGGATGCCAATACCGGCCGCTATTACCGCGACGGCTATCAATTCGCGATCGACAAGATCAATGAGAAGGGCGGCATCACCGTCGGCGACAAGAAATACAATCTGAAGCTCGATATTCTCGACAATCAGTCCGACACGAATCTCGACGTGCAGCTCTACACCAAGCTGATCACGCAGGACAAAGTGGACTTTCTGCTCGGCTCCTATTCGAGCGCAGTGGTTCTGGTTGATACCTCGGTCGCCGAGAAGTTCCAGATGCCGATGGTGCAAGGCGGCGGCGCCGCCAGTCAGATCTTCAGCCGCGGCTATAAGTGGGTGTTTGGCACGCTGCCGCGCGCCGAGGATTATTTCAGCAGCACCATCGCGATGATGGGGCAGCTTGATCCCAAGCCGAAGACGGTCGCGCTGATCACCGCGGATGACGCGTTCGACGTCTCGGTCGCGCAGGGAACGCGCGAATTGCTGAAAAAAGCCGGGCTCGACACCGTGCTCGATCAGCAATACTCCGCCAACAGCGCGGATTTCTCCTCCGTGCTCACGCTGGTCAAATCGAAGCAGCCTGATGTCATCCTCTGGGGCGGGCTGCTTGCCGAGGTGCTCAACGAGATGCGCCAGGCAAAGAGCCTCAATGTCAGTGCCAAGGATTTGACCGCGTACACGGTTGGCCCGCCCACCGCCGATTTCCGCAAGGCGCTCGATAAGGATGCCGAATTCGCCTTCGGCATGACGCCTTGGGTCCCGACCGGCGCGCTCAAGGATGATTATTTCGGCGACGACAAGGCTTTCAACGAGGCGTATATCGCGAAGTTCGGTTACGAGCCCGATTATCACGCCGCCTCGGCCGCAGCCGATGTCGAGGTCTATGCCAAGGCGCTCGCCAAGGCCGGCTCGCTCGACAAGAAGGCGGTGCGCGACGCAATCGCCGCGAGCGATTTCCAGAGCCTGTTCGCGCACGTTAAATTCGCCGCAAACGGGCAGATCGACGTGCCGCAGATCGCCGTCCAGATCCAGGACGGCAAGGTTGTACCGATCTACGGCGAGGGGATGATCAACAAGCCGCGCTATCCCGTGCCCGGCTGGGACAAGCGGTAGAAGCGCTTTTACCAGCCTTCGAGGCGGAACGGCGCGAGCTCGGCGTGCTGCTCGGATAGCTCGCGATACTGGCCGCGGAAATAGAGCAGCGGCTTGGGCGGCAGGCTCGGATCGTGGTTGATCCGCAGCACCTTCCCGATCAGCAAGACATGGTCGCCGCCGTCATGCCGGGCATACGTCTCGCACTCGAACGACACGAGATGGGAGTCGATGAGCGGCGTATTGCGGTGGCCGCGCCGATGTTTAACCGCCCCGAAGCGATCGGCGGTCGGGCTCGCGAAAGCGCTCGACACGTGGCGCTGCTCCTCGCGCAGCAGGTTGACCGCGAAGTGATCGACCGTGTTGAAGAGATCGAAATTGCGGCTGGTGCGGGCGATCGACACCAGGATCAGCGGCGGGTCGAGCGAGACCGAGGTGAAGGAGTTGACGGTAATACCGGCCGGCTGGTCCTGCGCGTCGACGGTGGTGACGATGGCGACGCCGGTAGGAAACAGGCCAAGCGCGTCGCGGAATTCACGGGGCGTAAAACTCATCGCGCCGGGATAGTATGTAATGAAACCAGCCGCGGCAAATGCTTGCCGCGGCCAGCGAAATATGTGTGTCGTCAGACCGTTGGCGGGTGCGGGATCAGAGCGAGCCCTTCAGCTTGGCACCCGCCTTGAAGCGCACGCCCTTGCTCGCCCGAATCTTGATCGGCTCGCCGGTGCGCGGATTGCGGCCCATGCGTGCCGCCCGCTTGCTGACATGGAAGGAACCGAAGCCCGGAATGCTGAACTTTTGCGCCTTTTTGAGCTCCTTCGCGATCAACCCCGTAACCGCGTCGACGGCCTTGTTGGCCACCGAAGTGGTGAGACCGGTCTTCTTCAGCGCTTCGACGAGTGCCTGCTTGCTCATAAGACTCCCCTTTCAGTTTGACGGCTGGCGTGAGATCGCCGCTTCTATTCGGTGATTGGCAGCGCCGACATGCGCTCAGCCCGCCTCACAGTCTCACCGCTCGGCGCGTGAATCAACAACTTCCTCGCATGGCATGCGGAGATTCGGCAGATGGCGCTTGAATGAAAATCGCGATGTGGCAGGCAAGCCACCATTGCTAAGGTGATACCGCGATGAAAGTGATCGAGCTAACTGGCTGGAGTTTGGAGCAGATCGCCCTCGGCGAACGTGCCGCGCCCGCGCCCCCGGAGGCGAGCGAGCTGCTCGTGGCCATGCGCGCGGCGACGGTGAACTTTCGCGATTTCGTATTCGCGCGCGGCGGCTATGGGCGCGAAAGCGGCGCACTGCCCATCATTCCGCTGAGCGACGGCGCCGGGATTGTCGCGGCCGTTGGGCCTGGCGTAACGCGTGCCCAACCGGGCGACCTTGTCTGCCCTATCGTCATGCCGCACTGGCTGAGCGGGCCGATGCGCGATGAGCATCGCCGCGCGACGCTGGGCGGATCGGTCGATGGCGTGATGGCCGAGCAGATGAAACTCCGCCAAGAGGCCGTGGTCAAAGCGCCGCTAGGCTACAGCGCCGTCGAGGCAGCCACCCTGCCCTGCGCCGCGCTGACCGCTTGGAACGCGCTCGCGGGCGTGAAGCCGGGCGATCTTGTCCTGACGCAGGGGACCGGCGGCGTCTCGCTGTTTGCGCTCCAATTCGCGCACGCGCTGGGCGCAACGGTGGTGGTCACCTCATCGAGCGAAGAGAAGCTCACGCGCGCCCGCGCTTTGGGCGCGCAGCATGGCATCAATTATCGCATCCAGCCGGAATGGGCGGCGGAGTTGCGCCGCCTCGCCGGACGGGGCGCCGACTGCGTGATCGAGCTCGGCGGGGCGCAATCCCTGGCGCAATCGATTCGCGCGGTTCGGACCGGCGGCACCGTGGCGCTGATCGGCGTGCTCTCCGGCGCGACGGCGGAGATCGAGCTCGGCAGGGTCGTGACGCGCGGGCTGCGCCTGCAGGCGATCACCCTGGGCTCGCGCGATGATTTCGAAGCCATGGTGCGCTTCATCGACAAGCACCGCATCAAGCCGGTGATCGACGAGCACCGCTTCGGCTTTGCGCAGACGCGCGGCGCGATCGCCGCCATCGCCGAGGGCAAGCATTTCGGCAAGCTGGCGATCGAATTCTGAGCGGCGCCGCGCCGCGCCGGCGGATCAGCGCGGCGTGAACAGCGTCGTCTGATATTCCGCTTTGGCGTCGGCGACGACCGGGTTGCTGAGCGTGCCGAGACCGTCGATCTCGACCTCGCACACATCGCCCGGCTTCATCTGCACCATGCCCTCGACATAGACGCCGCCTTCGTTCTTCGAAGTCGGCTTCTCGCCCGCATGCAGCGGCAGCGAGCCCGGCGAGCCGCTGACGATCACGTCGCCCGGGCGTAGGTAATAACCCTGGCTCAGATAATTGATGAGCTGCGGCACGCCGAAGACCATCAGATCGAGCGTCGCCTTCTGGCGCTCGATGCCGTTCACGCGCGTGATGATGTGATGCTTTTGCCAATCGCCGAATTCATCCGGCGTCATCAGCCAGGGGCCGAAGCTCCCGGATTGTTCGAAATTCTTGCCCAGGCCGAATTGGCGATTGTGGCCCTGATATTCGCGCACCGAGCCTTCGTTGTAGCACGAGTAGCCGGCGACGTGATCGAGCGCCTTCTCGACCGGGATGTGGCGCCCACCCTTCCCGATGATCACCGCGAGCTCGCCTTCATATTCGTATTTCACCGCGACTTTGGGATCGGGGCAGAGGATCGGGCGATTGTGTCCCACCTGCGTGCACGGCATGCGCAGAAAGATCTGGGGATATTTCGCCGAGGTGGTGAGGCCGGTCTCGTTGATGTGGAGCTTGTAATTGAGCGCCAAACACCAGATCGCTTGCGGATCGGGAATCACCGGATCGAAAGTGATGCTGGCGAGGCCCTTCAGCCCTTTTTTGGTCGCGGCCGCGGCCTTGGCGCGCTCGAGCCCGTTGGGCTGCTCGAGAATTCCTTTCAGTGTCTTCGGCAGATCGGGCGCCGCCTCGCCGAGCGCGACGAAGCTCTCTTTATCGGCCATGACGCCGACGCCGGGCGTATTGCCGTGGCGATAGGAAAAGATCCGCATGCTTGCCCTCCCAATCGATGCGATTGGGCCGAGCTTAGGCGAGCGCGGCGCGAGGCGCTAGCTGGACCTAATCGAAGAAGGCGAGCGTGCGGATTTCGATGCTCTCGCGCGGCCGGGCATTCGGCGGCGCGCTCGGATCATCGAAAGCGGTATGCGCCGTCCAGCGCGCGCCGCCGTTCCGTTCCGAGTCGAAGACCTTGAAGACCAGCGCTTCGTCGCGGCGCATCAGCGGAAACCAGAACCATTCGTGCTTGGGATTGTATTTCACCGCGTAGGTCTGACCGACGCGATTGGGATAGCGGCGCTCGGAAATGACGAAATCCTCGAACACCATGCTGCGCGCGTCGCAGAGCGCGAGGGGGAAGGTCTCGACCGGATGACGGATCGGCCGCCAGCATTGTACGATGGCGAAGCGCTTTTTGAGCAGCGCCTCCGCTTCATCACCCATCAGATCGCGCACACGCTGCGGGCCTGACCATTCGGTGTAGTCGTTATGCACGCGGCGCACGACCTCGCGGATCTTCTTCGCCTCGCGCATTTCGTCATCGGCGGTGCGCAGCGTGTGATCGAACACAACGACGCGTGATGCGCCGGTCTCGCGTTTGATCAGCGCTTCCATCTCGGGATAGTAGACCCGCGCGATTTCGTCCTCGTCGAAGAAATCGCGCATCTGCGTGTCATGATCGACGAAATGGAACCCGTTGCGCTCGAGCGCGAAGCCGCCTGGCACGAGCCGGCCGTTATGCATCGTGACCGTATGCGGGTCCGCCGTGCCGCCGGTGCGGATGTCGGTCGAGCCCGGCCCGCCGGTATAGGTGAAGAGCTTTTGCCCGTCCTCGACCATGTAATTGACCGAGGCTTGAATGGTCGCAGGTGCTTCGAGTTCGGCGAGCTCAGCCATGGTGGCCTCCTTCAAACGCCCAATTTATGTAGGCCCGGGAGACATTCCCGTCCAGCGCGGGTGATATGCCGGGCTCGCGCAGCCATTCACGGCCGCGCGAGCCCGAATTCGGCCGTCGCGGTAATCGATACCGTGGCGTTGCCGGCTTCGGCCACGGGCGGCGGCGCGGGTGCGGCTTCGGCTGCGGCCATCCGCATCATCGGCCGAATGATCGGCGGCGGCGCATTCACATTGCCGACGGTGAGCATGTGGATCCCCTGAAGCTTCACGCCGGCGGTCGCCGCGATGCGATCGGCGCGTTGCTTCAAGCGCGTCAGCGCTTCATCGGTCAGGGCATCCTCGACCGATTGCCGCGCCTCGCGCGAGATGTCCGGCGCGAGCAATTGGATCACCAGCCCATGCTGCTGCAACGTGCCAATCAGGCTCAGCAACGCGGCGAAATCCTTGCTTGTGAGATTGACCGTCTGACTGCCATGCCAGCGCGGCGGCTGCTTGTCCGGCGTCTCACGATAGACGCTATAGCCGCCCGTCTCCACCGTCACACCCGTAACCTGTTTGATGCGCGTCATCGCCGCGCTCATGCGCTGATTGATTTCGCTCTGTACCTTGCCGGCATCGGGATCGGTCGCTTCGGCAGCGAGCGTCGCGCGCAACAGATCGCGCGGCACGTCGCGCTGCGCCGTCTCGCTGAGATGAAGGACGCTCTCGTCGTTCGGCACCGGCCGCGGTGG
>DATNGE010000222.1:0-18500 GCA_035606035.1 Allostellaceae bacterium | reverse complement strand
ACCGCGCCGTCGATGTCGCCATAGGGCATCGGGCCTTGGGGACAGCCCATGCCGCCGGGACCGCAGCTCGTGGGTGCGTTAGCACTGCGGGAGTTCGGTTGACACGCGGCGAGCAACGCCGCCAGGGAAAGCATCATCAGGATGCGCATTGGTTTTCTCCGCAAGAGCGCCGTCAGCGGCGCGCCAAAGAGCCTCACCAGAGGTGCGTTCAGCCGCAAACCGACCAGCTGCAACACAGGCTGAAAGCTAGGAAAACCTTCGTCGCTCCTCAAGCATGGGCGGGGCGGCGCCTTTACCGCTCAACTGAGTTGGCTGAGAGCCTGCAGATAGGCTTCCTCGAAGATGTCCTCGTAAGCCCACTGATACGCCAGTCGGTAAGCCTCTTCGGCGGCTTCTCGCGCGCCGTCTTCCGCCTTTTTAGAAGCGATGCCGCGCGCGATTTCGTTGGCGCGCGCATCGACGAGATCGGTTTCGCGCTCGGAATCCTCGAAGGCCTCCTCGCTCGCGTTGAGCTCGGCATCGTCGATCGTGTCGTCGATGTCGCCGATCAGCTTCGCGAGGAAGAGGTTCGGATCGCGGGCGTTCCGATAGTTGAGGCGATGCTCCTCGATATGGTCTTGCTCGATCTCGTCGACCGCGGAGCCGAGCTTCAGAGCCGCCGCATGATCCCGCACGGAATTATAGGCAAGGCGCTCTCTGCTCTCGGACGGAAGCCGCGTTAGCGCCTCGGCCAGTTTCATCAATGCCGGCGATGACGCGGCGTGCCTTTGGCCTTCGGCCAATTGCTGTTTCGTCGCCTTTTGCCGCGCGGCCGACGCCTTGAGATTAGTAATGAGGCGCGTGAAATAGTCGATCCCCGAAGTTGTCATGATGTAACTTTCCATTGCCTCGGTGCTTCGGCTCGTTGATACGGCGCTCTCGGACACGCATTTTTATAAAACGGCAGCATCCGGTAACCAAAATACAATCGCCTAAAATGCTGCTCAAAAGCGGGCGGCTGTAAACCCGTGACATTTCGGCCGGTTTCGGCTTGATCGCCGGTGGCGATGCGCGTGGCGATCCTTGTATGATCGTAAACGCGCAGGGAAAGCGCGCGGAGAGCGACGCTCGCCGGCAACCGGCACACGGCAAGGGGAGGAACACATGGCGTTGACGATTTATGGCCAGGCGCAGTCACGCGCGAGCCGCGTATTGTGGCTTGCCAAGGAGCTTGGGCTCCCATTCGAGCACGTGTCGGTCAATCAGCGCGCCGGCGAAACGCGCAAGCCCGATTTCATGAAAATCAATCCCAACGGACACATCCCCGTCATCCGCGACGGCGACCTCGTGCTCTGGGAATCGCTCGCGATCAACGAATACCTCATCCACAAGCATGGCGGGCTGCTCGCGCCGAAGACGAATGAGGATTGGGGCCGCTTCTACATGTGGAGCATGTGGGCGATGACCGAGGTCGAGCCGCATGCCGGGCTGCTGTATCAGCACAGCGTCGTGCTGCCGGAGGAGAAGCGCAACCCGCAGGTGGCGGCCAATGCGCGCGAGGCTCTGAAAGCGCCCTTGGGCGTGCTCGAGGGCGCGCTCGCCAACAGCGACTACCTATTGGGCAGCACTTTCACGGTCGCCGACCTCAACGTCGCGTGCACGCTAACGAACATGCCGCGCGTCAAATACGACCTCGCGCCGTGGCCGAAAATCGCCGCGTGGCTGCCGAAATGCACCTCGCGTCCCGCCGCCCAGAACTAAGGCGGCGCCGCGGCCTGGCGCGCGAACCGGCGCGTTCACCCGAAGCGAAGAAAGTTTAGGCGCACTCGCCTTCCTTGTCGCGCGCGCGGATCCGCGCGCGTTCGGCCAGCACCTCGTAGCGCTGCGCCACGAGCAGCAGCGTCCGCTTCTCGTAGGCATCGGCCGCGTTCGCGGCATTGGCCCGCGCTTCCGCAGCGAGCTTGCGGTAGCGCTCTTCCTCTTGGGACAACCAGTCCTCCCTAAAAGCACCGCGTCCCGCTGGTTCGGTCGGCGGTATGACGACAGGCCCTTATTCCCCGGCCTCCGTCCTTGCACGCTCCGCTCTCGTTGAACCGATCGCTTCAACATTCCCGCGATGCGAAGGCGGCGTTTGCGCGGGCGCTCACCAGCCATGCCGGTCGCGCAAGGAAATCACTTCCATATCATCGGCCTCTTGGTCGATTTCGCCGGCCAAGCGCAGCATTTCGGCACGCATGTTGTTGGCGACCTCCGGCTCCGCAAGTTCGCGCATCCGCCGCGCCGTATCGCGCAGAAAGCGCAGCTGCTCACGCTTCACCAGCTGCATGGCGGCCATCGCTGCCCTCCCAATATGCTTGCCTTGAGCTTTGCAACGATGGTGAGGCGCAAATCTGGCGATTTTATGACCGGCACGCCCGGCGCCGCGCCTTGACCGCCGCTTACGCGGCTCTCGGCTGCGGGCGGACCGCAAAAGGCGGCGCGACGGTAGGTTGCTTGGAGACGAGGGCATACCCCGCCGGGGTCAGAGCGGCGAGATCGCCGCTCACCGCGAGGAGCCCTTTTTTGACGAGCGCGTCAACGGCGAGCGTCAGATCGCTGTCGCTCGCCGACCAATGTCGTCGCAGCGCGACGAGAGGCAGAGCGACGTTCTGCGGCGCGTGAAGAAGCGCGAACCGATCGAGTAAGTCTTCCTCGATTGTCATCACAGGTGCCCGATTAACGTGAGTAACGTTACGCCAGCTGGCTTCAAAGCGCATGGACTAAAATGGACGCTTCGAGCCGCTTTCACGCTAAAATTGTCTTCAAAGCCTCGGAGTGACGCGGCGCGCCCACAAGAAACTTCTGCTCCTTCGAACTCGCGCGAATTGCAGTCTCCTTTGGCCCAAATGCCGTCCGATAGTTTCGGCGCCGCGCGCCGCGCGTGCTAGCTTCCGGCCCGCCAAGGAGGCTCTCACCCTTGTTATCGGGATTATGGATCGCGCTTGCGGTTGTCTTTATCGGCGGTGAGCGCGCCGCGCGCCTTGCACGCGCGCTTTGTTGCAAGCTGGCCCATCCGTTTCGCCCGCGACCGGTAGCGGCGCCCCCATCCAAGCACGCTTGATTCGGGCGCGTGCAATGGAGATCGATCGGAGCGTCGGGGTCAAACGGAGCCTGCGTATTCGCGCGCGCGAGCTGCGCAGGCTTTCCGACGCTTTGGCGAACCAGACGCTCAAGCAGCGCCTGCTGGCGCACGCGGCGGAACTCGAGACTGAAGCCGACGAGCTGCAGGACGGGCGTTAGACCCCGCCCCTCGCTCTATTCGAAAGGAATATCGCTGCCGAAGCGGTGGGCGACCTCCTCGGGAGCGTCGCTAAACTGCAGCCCTGCCTCCGTGGCGTTGCGCCAAACGACTTGACCGCCGAAGCGCCCGAATTTCGCGAGAACGAGTGTGACCTGCTCCAGAGGCTCGAGCTTCTCCTGCACCCGGACGCGCGCGCCGCCCAGCGACAGATCTAGAGCGACGCATTGCACCGTGCCACGCGGCGTTTCGAGGGTGGAGGCGAGGATCACGGACTTGCGGCGAAAGCGGCGAAACTCTTTCCACTGGTCCCGCATCGCCCGGAGCTCGGCGGCGGACAGGGTTTGCTCGCGTAGGGGGAGCGTCAGTGCTGGCTCGGTCATATTCCCTCGGCAAAGAAAGCGGCCATGATGAGAGGTGAAGATTTAATCGATTCTCCTAAGAGCCGATTGCCAATCGCTAGAGTTTTAGAGGATGGATCGCCGCGGCGCGGCGCCGGCCGGCCGGGTCGCAAGAGGACCGCGAAAAAGCGCTTAAGAAGATCGTAAACGAAAAGCCGAGTTCTCCGCGATGATCGGACCCTGGTGAGAAGTTGTTAGCCCAAAGCGCCCTATCGTTCTGTCGATCATTTTGGTCAAGAGATGGCGGTCTGCCATGGATTACGTCTGCAATTTCCTGAACCACAACGGCTCATACATCGGGCCGCGCGTCACGATCTATCGCTCCAGTCTCGACTCCGCGATTGAAGAGGCGTTCGAGCGGCTTGGCTCCCACCCCGAATATCAAGGTTTCGATTTGCTGCTCGATGGCGCGCGGCGCTATCGCTTCATGAAAAATCTCGCGGCGGCGCGGTTCTAGCGCAGCGTACGAGGATCGCGGGCAGCAGCGGCGCGCGCGTGTGCTGCGCTGACAATTCTCTAGCGCCGCTTGTAACCGGCATCGATCCGGGCTACACCGACCGTCGCATCATTCGGGTTCGGGGGGAGCCGCCGTGCGAAATAAATCCATTCTCGTTATCTCGCTTCTCGTTCTCGCCGCCATCATCGCAACGCCGGCGATGGCGCAGACCCAGAAAGAGCTGGTCGCGCGCGGCACCTATCTCGTCAAAGCGATCGTCGCCTGCGACGATTGTCACACGCCCAAGGATGCGCATTACGTCCCGCGCGCAAATCTCGCTTTCGCCGGCGGCCAGGAATTCAAGGCGCCGATTTTCGACGCCTGGTCGCGCAACCTGACGCCGGACGTGAATACCGGGATCGGGACCTGGACGGACGAGCAGATCATGCGCGCCATCCGCCAAGGGATCACGCGCGAAGGCGACATCCTCGGGCCCCCAATGCCGGTTCCGAACTTCAACACGATGTCGGACGATGACGTCAAAGCGCTGGTCGCCTTTCTGCGCACGCTGAAGCCGATCCGCCACGAGAACATCCCCTCGACATACAAGATCCCGCTGCAGGCGGCGCCGCCGCCCAAAGTGCAACACGCGCCGCCGCGAACCGACAAGGTCGCGTACGGCAGCTACATCGTGAACAGCCTCGCCCATTGCTTCGAGTGTCATACGCCGCCCGGCCCCGATCCCGAGCATCATCTCGGCGCCGGCGGCTTCCCCTTCCCGGTCAAGCCGGGCGTGTTCGTGCGCTCGATGAACATCACGCCGGACAAGGAAACCGGCATCGGCACCTGGACCGACGCGCAAATCCGGCGCGCCATCACACGGGGGATCGACAAGAACGGCAGGCAGCTCGTTCCGATCATGCCCTATGGTCATTTCACCAACATGACGCGCGAGGATGTCGATAGCGTCATCGCCTACCTGCACACGATTCCGCCGGTCCACAACGAGGTGCCGCCGAACCCGACGCCGAAATCGCTGGGCTTTACCATTCCGAAGACGGGCCTGTTGTCCAAATTTTGAAGCCGCGGAGAACACGGGGTAGCGCCGAGGGTTAAACGATGCAGACGCGTCGCACCGTCCTGATCGGCGCCGGTATCGCCGCCGGCGTCGGCGTGGTTGGGTATTCCTTGGCGCCGCGCCACTTCGCTCCGACCCGCGCGCTCGGCCCGCCGCCCAGCATGGGCGAAGGCAAGACGGTTTCCGTCCGCTTTCCGGCGGCGGAGCGATCGACCTCGCTGCCGTGCTTCGGCGATCGCACGCTGCCGATGTGGACCTTCGCCGAGGGTGCCTGGCCGCCGATCGTCCGTCTTAACCTCGGCGACCGCCTCGAAGCGACGCTCGAGAATCATTTGACCCGGTCGGACGAGGCCACAAGCATCCATTGGCACGGCATCCGATTGCCGGTCGATCAGGATGGCGTCGCTTACCTCACGCAGCCGCCGGTCGAGCCGGGCAGCACCTGCCGCTACGCTTTCACGCCGCCCGACACCGGCACTTATTTCTTTCATCCGCATTGCGATACAGTCGAGCAATTAGGGCGCGGCATGGTCGGGATCCTCATCATCGAGGGCGATGAGACCGAGCCTTACGATTCCGACACGCTCGTCGTGCTGCGCGACTGGCTTGTCCAACCGGGAGCGAACGAGTTCGATCCGTTCTTCACGGTCGTCAGCGCCGGGCGCGCCGGAACGTATGGTCCGTTGCGCAGCACCAATGGCGCGAGCGATCCGACGATCCCGCTTCCCGCCTCCGGCGATTGCCGGCTGCGCCTGGTCAATGTCGACATGACACGTATTATGCAAATCAGCATCGAAGGCGCCGAGGCGGCGATCGTCGCAATCGACGGGCATGCCGTCACGCCGTTCGCGCTCACGAAGTGGCTGTTGGGGCCGGCGATGCGCGCGGATGTCGTCATCCGCACGCCGCGCGACGGCGGCACCGTCAGGCTCATCGACAGCTCGGATCAGCCGCGCGTCGAGCTGGCGCGCTTCGTCACGGCCGGCGCACCGCGACGCAAGACCGAATTCGATCCGGCGCCGCTGCGCAGAGGGACCGTTCCCGAGCCGGATCTGGCTAACGCGACGCGCCTGACCTTTGTGCTCGATATGACGGAAGCCGGAAAGGCCATCGCAGCCCTGGCGGCCGAGAGGCTACCGGCCACGGCCGCGGGATTTGCCGGCGTCGATGTCGGCGCGCTCTGTCTCAGCCGCGCATCGTTTTGGACCGTCAATGGCAGGACCTGGCCTGAGATGAGCCACGAAGCGCAAAAGGGCGCCAGCGTGACCATCCCGCCCCTCGCCTCGCTCGAGCGCAATCGCAGCTACATCTTCGAGTGGACGAACAATACGCCGTTCAGCCATCCGGTCCATCTGCATGGCTTTGCTTTCACCGTGCTGAGCGCGAGCAAGTTCGCGCGGCCGGTGCACGTCGCCGATACGGTCCTGCTGTTGCCGCAAGAGCGCGTCGAGTTCGCTTTCCTCGCCGACAATCCCGGCAACTGGATGCTCCATTGCCATGTCATCGAGCATCAAGAATCGGGCATGATGGGATATATCCGCGTCGCGTGAGCGGCGCGTTTCTCGAACACTCTCGGTATGACGCGCGCGCGCGGTCAGTTTGCCGTTCCCCTTTCAACAGCAAGCTGGTCGCGACGACACGCCGTCAGGTCGGCGCAGGCGATTGCTGGCCGCTGACAAAGAAGGTGCAGCTGACGGGGCTCGCCAGGACATCGGCCGAGACGGTGAGTTGCGAACCCGGATCGGGATAGAGGCGGACGACCTGACCCGGCCCGGCGGCTCGACCATCAACGGAGCGACAGCTGCATCAAGCCGATGATCGTGGCCAGCACGAGAAAGAAGGTCACGATCGGGTTGGTCAAGATCGCCAATGAGATCAGCATCTGCCGCTTCATCTGGCACCTCCACCTCATCATCACGGGGTTCGCGTGATGTAGGTGACGAGATCGCCGGAAGCCCATTAACCCCGCGTTAATTTTTGCTGCAATTTGCTTTATGCATTCGGGCTCGATCGATGCGCCGGCCGGTTCCCGTGCGCCGCGCTTATTGTACCATCGCCGCTCCTTCGGCGAGGACGCGCAGCTTTTCCCACACGATCGACGGGAACACCGTTGGCGTCACCGCCGCGAAAGTGCCGAAGCCGCAATCCGCGCCGGCGATGACGCGCTCGGCGCCGACGGCATCGGCGAAGTGCTGCAGGCGCTGGGCCACGAGGCGGGGATGCTCGACGAAATTCGTCACGCTGTCGATCACGCCCGGAATGAGGATCATGTCGTCGGGCAAGGCGCTGCGCTTCCAATCCTCCCATTCATGCTCGTGACGCGGATTGGCGGCCTCGAAGGAAAGCGCCCGCGCTTTGGTTTGGCGCAGCAGCGGAAAGAGCTCGGCCACGGGCAGATCGTGGGTGTGCGGCCCGGCGTAATTGCCCCAGCAGAGATGCAGCCGGACGCGCTCGCCCGGAATGCCGCTGATCGCGTGATTGACCGCTTCGATATTGCGCGCGGCGATGCGGAGAGGATCGGCCTCCCGCCGCTCGTAGCTCATTCGCTTCACCAAAGCGAGGTCGGGACAATCGATCTGCAAGGTGACGCCGGCCTTGGCAATGGCCTCGTATTCCGGCCTCATCGCCTCCGCCAAGCCGAACACATAATCATCTTCGGTTGCGTAATGGCTCGTCTCGGAAGAGAACATCGCGATCACGCCCGGCGACGCCGCCGTCATGAAAGCGGCAGGCGCTTTCGCCGCGGTGACTGACTCTTTGAGCAGCGCCAAATCGTCACTGACAGGGCCGAGATCGCGATACGACAAGGGCCCGGTGCAAACCGGCGGCTTCGCGGAAGCGGGTCCTTCCGCTCGGCTCGCGCGGAAGGCCGAGTAATCGGGGAATTCCGGATAGAAGATGGATATCTGATGAAACCGGCGGAGCGGCAATTTCCGCTGCGCCACGAGCTCGGCGCTTTCGAGACCGTTGAGCCGGTCCTGGACGTAATACGCGTAGGAAATCTTTCCCATCTCGCCGTCGGAGACGATGTCGATGCCGCAAGCGACCTGTTGCGCCACGCATTCGCGGACGGCTTGGCGCCGCGCGGCCGTGAAGGCAGCATCGTCGATCGATTGCCCTTGATGGCGCGCGCGCAAGAGAGCGACCAACGCTTCGGGCCGCGGCAAACTACCGACATGGGTCGTGAGAATTTTTCCGGCCATTCACCCTCCGGCCACTATTCTCGCGGTGGCTCGCGCTTGTCGATGCTAGCAGAACCTCGACAGAGCGCGAGGGGCCGGGCCGAGTTAGGCATGGCGCGGCGTTGCGATGCCCAGCGACGGCGCCGCAGCGAGGCCGAGCATCTGGCCGAGACGCTCGAGGCCGAGCAGCCCGATGAAAGCGAGGATGTTCAGCGCGGCGATATAAGCGACGATCGACGGCGCGAAATCTTCCGCGCCGCCGAGCCATGCTGCCGCGACGACAAAGAGGCCGCCCTCATAGGCGATGAAGGCTGCCGCGAAGCTGCCCGCAAGGACGACGGGATAGGATGCGCCGGCGAGACGCGTGCTCGCGATCCGCGCCGCCGCGGTCGCGAAGAGCGCGACGACGCCGAGCACGCCGCCCCAGAGCAAGGTCATCCCATCCCACGGGTAACCGAGGAACGCGAAGCCGATGATCTGGTTGGCGAGCCAGAGCGCGACGGTCAGCAACAACGCGTCGCGCGTATCAAGCGTCAGCGCGGTCGCGGCGGCAAAAGCGGCGAAAGGCACGGCACAAGCAAAGCCGAAGGTGAAAGCGACACTCGCCGCGACCAGCACGGTCAGCCACAAGACGTGGCGCGGCAGGTCGGGCGCGGGGATGAGGTTCTGCGACATCGTTCTCTCCTTTGTTTGAATGATCGTATTTCAGTGATGGCGGAAGCCGGTGCCCGAGCGGTCGAAGGCGTCGGGCTCGCTCTGCCCGAGCCAGCGCGCGCGCAGCTTGTCCCAGAGCGCAAGCCGCGACCAATCGGGCCGGCGCAGGATCTTGTCGGTCTCGGCATCGAGGAACGGGTTGGGCAGCAGCACCGTGATCTGCTGCTCGTTCTTGCCGTTGAAGAGTCGCAAACCCCATGACACCGGCGTCATCTCGCTCGTCAACCGGCGATAGAGTTCGGCGCGCGCGGTGCGGCGGTGCTGCGCCAGCGCCGGCGCGACGGGATTGTTATGCGGCCCCTTGTGCTCGCCGATGCAGAGGTGGAAATGCGGCACGCCGAAAGTCACGGTGAGATAGCCGTCGAACATAGCGATCTTCTCGGGCGCGGCGGCGGCGCGCATCTCCCACGCCGCACCCTGGATGATCGGGCCGAAAGTGATCTCGTGCCAGTGATGGGTGAAGAGGTCGCGCATGAGCGCCTCTAGACTGTCGGCGTCGGTCGGCAGCGCGAAGATTTCGACGGTGGCGCCATCCTCGTCGACGATCCGCTCCGGTACGACCGGTGTACCCATGCGCGCTCCATTGCCTCGCCGCCACAACTCGCGGCATCGATCGCCACCGCGACGCCGCCGAACTACGCCCAGCCCCTGATGGAGAAAGCCGATCGGATCCCGGTAGCGCCGGTGGTTGAGATTATCGATCCGCGCCAACGCCGTCACCCCCCACCAGGCACGTGGAACGCAACTCTATGATGATGATACGCTGCAATCTTTCTCACCGGGGCTAGCACTCGAGTGGCGCCAATGACAAGCGACTCTATGAACCGCGAACCGGTTCTCGTCTCCTGGAGCGGCGGCAAGGATTCCTGCATGGCGCTCCAGGCGATGCTCGAGCAACCGGCGTATCGGGTCGAAGCGCTGCTGACGACGATCACGCGCGACTTCGATCGCATCAGCATGCACGGCGTTCGTGTTAATCTCCTCCGCCAGCAGGCTGACAGTCTCGGCATCCGGCTGCAGGAAATCTCGATTTCAAAGGCGGCGAGCAATGCCGAATACGAGGCCGCGACCGGCGGCGTATGGGAGACATATCGCGCCCGCGGAACCAACACCGTTGTTTTCGGCGATCTATTCTTGCAGGACATCCGCGCCTACCGCGATCGGATCCTCGCCAAGCATGCTATGACCGGGCTCTACCCCGTCTGGGGCACGGACACCGGCGGGCTCATCCGGAGATTCATCGCCGCCGGCTTTAAGACGGTCGTCGTCTGCGTCGATCCCAAGCAGCTCGATCCCTCTTTCGCCGGACGGGTCATCGACGAGCAGTTCGTGGCTGATCTGCCGGCAAACGTGGATCCCTGCGGGGAAAATGGCGAGTTTCATACGTTCGTCTTCGATGGGCCCATTTTCCGTTATCCGATACGCTTTGAGCTTGGCGAGGTGGTCTGCAGGGACGGTTTTTGGTTTTGCGACCTCGTGTGACTCGACCCTGACGCCATTATCCGCCCCAGCTTGCGGTATCGAGCGCGACCTTGACGCCGCCGAACACGCCGAGCCCCTGATGCAGGAAACCGACCGGGTTCTGATAGCGCCGGTCGGTGAGGTTATCGATGCGCGCGAACACCGTAACCCCATGACCAAGATCGTAGGAGCCGGCGATGTTCACCAGCGTGTAGGGGCTCGATTTGAGGCCGGTCACCGAGCCGGAGCGGTTATCATCGATCCACGTGCCGGTATAGAGCACGGTGGCGCTGAGCGAGGCACGTTCGGTCACTTGCCAGGTCGCGCTGAGGCTCGCCTTGTGCTTCGGCCGGCGTATCAGCTCCGAGCCCGTGTCATCGTTCCGCGCCACCGTAAAGGTGTAGTCGGCGCGCAGGCTCAGCACGTCCCAAGGCTTATAGGCGACGAAGCTCTCGACCCCGTAGGTCGTCGCGTGGCCGACATTGACGAGCGTCGACGTAAACGGATCGATGACAGTGAACTCGATAAGGTTTTTGATCTCGTTGTGGAAATAGGTCGCGCCGAACGCGAGGCGGCGAGCAAGCAGCTTTTGCTCGACGCCGGCGTCCCAACCGAAGCTCGTCTCCGGCGCAAGATTGGGATTGGCGAAGAAGCCGAAAGCCGGAAGGCTGTCGAACAATTGATCGAGGGTAGGCGCCTTGAAGCCGGTGCCGACGCTGCCGCGGAAGGTCGTATCCGTCTCGGGCACGACCATGGCGGGCGCGATGCGATAGGTCGCCTTGCCGCCGAACTGGCTGTTGCTGTCGTAGCGCACGCTCGCCGTGTTGAAGAACCGCTCGCCGAAGCTTGATTGCAGCTGCGCGAAGCCGGCATTGTTTGAATTGGCGCCGGTCACCGGCAAGCTGTCATTGATCGTGTCGCGCTCATGTTCGGCGCCGAAGGTGACGATCTGGCCGGCCATGACCCGCACATTGCCCTGATAATCGACCTTGCTGCGGTCGCCGCGGAAGAAATCGGGGTCGTTGCCGAAAGCCAAAGCGGCATCGTTCGGATCGAAGACGCGGCGGCGATAATTGGTATAGCCATAGCCGAGCGTCTGATCGAAGAGGCCGTCGAATAAGCTGAGATGCGCCGTGCCGCGCGTGAAGAGCTCGTGATTGCTGTTGTCGCTGCGGATCGCTTCCGGTCCGATGAAATCGTCCGAGGTCGAGCGCAGATCGGTATCGACATAGCGCGCGACCAGGCCGACATCGAAATTGTCGGTGAGATTGGCGCCGAATTTCGTCGCATAGGTTTTGTTGTCGTAGAAATCGTCGTTGATCGGCCGGCCCGGCGGCACGAGATCACTCGGCGTCACTTGCGTGTTCGTCGTGCGGTAATGCGCGATACTGGCATTGTAATTGAAGCGCGCGAGCGAGCCGCTGATGCCGCCGGTCTGGTTGAAGGTCCCGAAAGAGCCGCCTTCGATGCTGGCCGTCGCTTTGGGCGGGCCCTTGCCAGGCTTGGTGATGATATTGATCACCCCGCCGATCGCGTCCGATCCGTAGAGGCCGCTTTGCGGGCCCCGCAAGACCTCGACGCGATCGATATCGGAAGCAAGGAACTGCGAGAAATCGACCTCGCCATTGGCGGCGCTCGGATCGCTGACATCGATGCCGTCGATCAGCACCTTGGTGTGATTCGCATTGGTGCCGCGCATGAAGACCGAGGCGAATCCGCCCGGGCTGCCGGCCTGCACGACATTCACGCCGGGCACGTCTCGCAACACTTCGGGCAAGGTGCGCTGCTGCTTTTGCTCGATTTCGGGACCGGTGATCACCGTGACGCTGGTGCCGAGCTGATCTTCCGGCGTCGGCACGCGCGTCGCGCCGATCACGGTGATCGGCGTGTTGATGACAATGGGCGGCGGCGCCGCGTCCTGGGCGCGCGCGCCCGTCGCGAAAGGAAGACCGGCGAGCACAAAGGAAAGGACGATACGGGAACGAGAAGGAGCGGACATGTTGAGGCCTCGCGGCAACGTGACACGTCACCGCGAACCAAAGTCCAGTTGCTGCCCTAAGGCCGCCTTCTGGCCCCCATCGGTGCACCCCGCCCAATGTGTTCGCGCGTGACCACGGCGATGGCAGGTCTCCTGGCTCGCGGGTCTTGGCCTTGCGCCGCCTTCCCGGTTTCCCAGTGGCATCTCGGCGCGCGGCTCGCCGCTCACAGTTGCGGGGGCAGCTGCGGCATCGGGAAAAACCCCTTCACCGCATTCCCATTCAATCCCCGAAGGGAACCATCGCGGCGATCCTAGGCAGCGCCGGCGCGCAGCGTCAATGGCAGAATCGCCGGACTCCTTGCACGCTTGCGTGACCGCTGATAGCGTCGCACGCGCGGATACGGGCAATCCACCCGGCCGCATGGACGACTAAACTCATGAAACTCGATCGTATATACACGCGCTCCGGCGACGACGGACGCACGTCGCTCGGCGACGGCGCACGCTTGCCGAAATTCCACACCCGCATCGAAGCTTATGGCAGCATCGACGAGGCGAACGCGGTCATCGGCGTCGCTTTGCTGCATGTCACCGATGAAGGCGTTCGCGCTGCGCTGACCCGCATGCAAAACGATCTCTTCGATCTCGGCGCCGATCTTTGCCGGCCCGAGCGGGCGAATCTCAAAGTCGCGCCGCTGCGCTTAAGCGAGACGCAGGTGGCGTGGGTCGAAGCGACCATCGACCGCTACAATGCGGGCTTGCCGCCGCTCGACAGCTTCGTCTTGCCGGGCGGCAGCGCGGCAGCGGCGCATCTCCATCATGCCCGCACCGTCGTGCGCCGCGCCGAGCGCGGCATGACCGAGATCGCTTATCAGGAGCCGGTCAATCCGGCGGCGCTGCGCTATGCCAACCGCCTCTCCGATCTGCTCTTCGTGCTCGCGCGCTGGCTCAATCGCCAGGGCGAAGGCGATGTGCTCTGGCAGCCGGGACTCCACCGTTAGGGGATCGAACGCAGCGGAGTCGATTTCGACTCCGCTGCCGCCCTTCATGCTATGCTGAGCGCCTCAAGCAAAAGCGAGCCGCCGGCTCCAAAAGGGGGGAAGCATGGGCTATCGGGCAAAGGGTTTCCGTTTTTCGGCTTTATTGCTGACGTCGATCGTGCTGGCGCCGCTCGCGGCACGCGCCGAGACGCTCGATCAGCTCTATGAGAAGGCGAAGGCCGAGGGCGCGCTGACGATCTATACCGGCGCCGGCCCTTCCGCCGCGAAAGCCGGTGCGGACGCGTTCGAGAAGCGCTTCCCCGGCATCAAGGTCGAGGCGCATGGCGGCTTCAGCAACGTGCTCGATCTCGAAATCGATCAGCAGCTCAAGGCCAAGAAAGTCACCGCCGACTATGTCCAATTCCAGACGATCCAGGACTATGACCGCTGGGACAAGGCCGGCGCGCTGCTACGTTGGAAGCCGGAAGGCTTCGATCAGGTCTTTCCGTCGATGAAGGCGAAGAACGGCGCCTGGGTCGCGGTGAACGCGATCCCGATCTTCTACGGCTACAACCCCGAGAAGGTGAAGGAAGCCGATGTGCCGAAATCGGCGCTCGATTTCCTCAAGCCGCAATTCCGCGGCCAGCTCGTCACCTGCTATCCCAATGACGACGATGCGACGCTCTACGCATACGCGCTGATCGCGCAGCAGCATGGTGCCGACTTCCTGAAGAAATACATGGCGAACCAGCCCTATTTCGCGCAGGGCCATCGCGACGTCGCGGCGCGCGTCAAAGCCGGCGATGGCGCGGTCAGCTTCGACATCACCAACGGCTCGCAAGGCACCGGCCCCGGCGGCGGACTCAAGATCGCGCTGCCCGCAAAGGACAAGATCCCGGTCTTCTTCACTGCCGGCGGCATCCTGAAGCAGGCGCCGCATCCCAACGCGGCGAAGCTCTATCTCGCCTGGATGCTGAGCAAGGAACAGCAGGCGCGGTTCCCGGCGCTTTATACGCCGCGCCGCGACATGCCGGCGCCGCAGGGCTTGCCGCCGCTGACGAGCAAGCAATTCGCCAACAGCTATCGCGATTTCCTGGGCGACGGCAAACGCGTGGCGGCGATTCGCAAGAACTACGCCGACGTGGTCGGACCCGTCGTCAACAAGGCGCAGAATTTCTAAAGCGAGCAACGCGGACCCGGACCCGGCGCGGAGTTACTGCAGCAAACAACAATGATAAGCGGTTTGACTCACGCGCTGGGCCCGTTCGCGCTCAAGAGCTTTCGCTTCCAGTGGCCGGCCGATCTCCTCACCTCCTGGGCGGGGGAGATGGAGGGCATCATCCTCAGCTGGTACATGATCGTCGAGACCGGCTCGGTGCTGGTGCTCACGATCTACGGCTCGCTGCAATATCTTGGCACCCTGCTCTCGCCGCTCTTCGGCGTGCTGGGCGACCGCATCGGCCACCGCAACCTCCTCTGCATCATGCGCGCCGGCTATTGCGTCTTTGCCACAACCACCATGACGCTGGCTCTCACCGGCATCGTCCGGCCGGGCTATATCCTCATCATCGCCGCCTGTATGGGGCTGGTGCGCTCCTCCGACCTCGTCATGCGCAACGCGCTGGTCGGCGCCTCAATGCCGCCCGCCGTCCTCGTCAGCGCCGCGAGCGTCATGCGCACGACGATGGACAGCGCGCGCATCGCGGGCTCGCTCACCGGCGCCGGGCTCATCGCGCTGCTCGGCATGGGACACGCCTATATCGTCATCGCGGCGCTCTATGCGACGAGCTTCTGCCTGACCTTCGGCGTCTATCGCAGTCCGCGGCACGAGACGCCGCGCGCTTTCACGCCGTGGCGCGATCTTGGCGAAGGCTTCCGATATGTCTGGAACACGCCGGCCGCGGTCTCTGCGATGGCGCTGGCAGTGCTCGTCAACCTCACAGCCTTTCCTTTGTCGCAAGGGCTGCTCCCTTATGTCGCGCGCGAGATCTATCGCATCGACCAGCAGGGCCTCGGCTTCCTCGTCGCGAGCTTTGCCTGCGGCAGCCTGGCCGGCTCCCTCGCGCTCAGCTTCGGCGGACGATCGTTGGCCATGGCGCGGTTGATGATCGCTTCGATGCTCGGGTGGTATGCGCTGCTGGCCGTCTTTCCGCTCCTGCCCAGCCCGAAAGCCGGCATGGTCGTGCTGATGATCGCGGGCTTCGCGCAAAGCCTGGCCATGGTCCCGATGTCGGTGATCCTCTTGCGCACCGCCGAGGATCGTTTGCGCGGCCGCGTCATGGGCGTGCGCATGCTCGCGGTCTATTCGCTGCCGATCGGCCTCCTCGGCGCCGGCGTGCTCATCCAGCATGTCGGCTACGGCACAACGGTCGCACTTTATTGCGCGATCGGTATTGGCTCGGCGCTGCTCATCGCGCTGCGCTGGCGCAGCCAGCTCTGGGAGGAAGAGCCAGGTCCCGCCCGCTAACGGGCGCTCGTTTCGATCTGATGCGCGGCGATCGCGGCCAGGAAAATTTCGCCGTAGCGCTTGAGCTTGCTGGCGCCGACGCCCGGGATGGCCGCGAGCGCATCGCGATCGCGCGGCCTGCGCCGCACCATCTCCATGAGCGTCGCATCGTGGAAGATGACATAGGGCGGAACACCCTGATCGCGCGCGAGCGACAAGCGCAACGTCCTGAGCGCCTGCCACAAGCCTTCATCCGCCGGCAGCACGATCGATTCCGAAACGGGTGACCGCGCGCGCTTGTCGCCGCGGTTGAGTTCGTCGGCGTCAACGCGAAATGTGACGGGCAGCGCGCCGCGGAGCACGGCCGCGGCGCTGTCGCGCAGATAGAGCCCGCCATGGCCTTCGACATCCACCGCGAGATGACCGAGCGCCACAAGCTGGCGGAAAACCGCATGCCATTGGTTTTTGCCGAGCTCGATGCCGACGCCGAAAGTCTTGATCTTATCGTGGCCGAAACTCTTGATGCGCTCGGTCGCCTTGCCGAGCAGAACGTCGATGAGATAGGCGGCGCCGAAGCGCTGCCCCGTGCGGGTCACCGCCGAGATCGCTTTTTGCGCCGCGACCAGACCATCCCAGATGCGCTGCGGCCGCAGGCAATTGTCGCAATTGCTGCAGGGCGGATGGTCGTGCTCGCCGAAATAGCCGAGCAGCACCTGGCGCCGGCATTTCGGCGTCTCGCAATAGCCGAGGAGCGCGTCGAGCTTCTGGCGCTCGATGCGGCGCTGGCGCTCGGATAAGCCCGAATCCTCTATGAGCGAGAGCAGCATGACGATATCGCTCATGCCGTAGGTCATCCAGGCATTGGCCGGCAGACCGTCGCGGCCGGCGCGACCGGTTTCCTGGTAATAGGCCTCGAGCGTCTTCGGCGCGTCGAGATGCGCGACGAAGCGCACATTAGGCTTATCGATGCCCATACCGAAAGCGATGGTCGCGACGACGATCACCGCCTCGTCCCTGAGGAAGCGGTTCTGATTGCGGTCGCGCGTCGCCGCATCGAGGCCGGCGTGGTAAGGCAACGCGACCCGGCCTTTGCTGCACAAGAAGGCCGCGACATCCTCGACCTTCTTGCGCGACAGGCAATAGACGATCCCGGCATCGCCGCGATGCTCGGCATCGAGGAATTCCCAAAGCTGCTTGCGCGCATCGTTCTTCGGAACGACCCGGTAGCGGATGTTCGGCCGGTCGAAGCCGGCCGCAAAGATGCGCGCTTCCCCGAGGCCCAGCCGCTCGATGATGTCGGCGCGCGTCGGACCGTCCGCGGTCGCGGTGAGTGCAATGCGCGGCACGGCCGGGAAACGCTCGTGCAGCACCGAGAGCTGGAGATATTCGGGCCGGAAATCGTGCCCCCATTGCGATACGCAATGGGCTTCATCGATCGCAAAGAGCGCGGGACGCGATTTCGCCAGAAGATCGAGACAGCGCGGCGTGACGAGACGCTCCGGCGCGACGTAGACGAGATCGAGCTCGCCCGCGCGCATCGCCCGCTCGACATCGGCGGCTTCGGCGAAATCGAGGCTGGAATTGAGATAAGCGGCGCGCACGCCCAGTTGGCGCAGCGCGTCGACCTGATCCTTCATCAGCGCGATCAGCGGTGAGACGACGACGCCGAGACCCGGGCGCAACAGCGCCGGAATCTGATAGCAGAGCGACTTACCGCCGCCCGTCGGCATCAGGACCAGCGCATCGCCGCCCGCAATCACATGCGTGATGATCTCGGCTTGCTGGCCGCGAAACTCGGGGTAGCCGAAGGTCTCGCGCAGCACCGCGAGCGCCGATTGCGATAGAGACGTATCGTCACGATGCTCGGCAGTCATAGCCCCCTCACCCGCCGAGCTTACCGAGTTTCTTTCCGCCGAAACACCAAGATGACGCGACCATCTTGCCGCAGCGTTGTTTTCGTCGTGCGTCGTGCACTACCATCATAGCAATGACCACCTCGATCTCCGCCGAGTCGACGCAGCGCGACTCGTGGCTCGCTGTGTTCCTCGCGTTTCTGCGCCTCGGGCTGACGAGCTTCGGCGGACCGGTCGCGCATCTCGGCTATTTCCGTGCCGAGTTCGTCGCGCATCGCAAATGGCTCGACGAGGCCGCCTACACCGACATTATCGCGCTTTGCCAATTCCTGCCGGGTCCGGCGTCGAGCCAGACCGGCATCACGATCGGCATCCTGCGCGCCGGGCTGCCGGGCGCTTTCGCCGCCTGGCTCGGCTTCAGCGGCCCCTCGGCGCTGGCGATGATCGCTTTCGGCTACGGCGTCGCGCAGCTCGGGAACATCACGCGAGCCGCCTGGCTGCATGGCCTCAAGATCGTGGCGGTCGCCGTCGTCGCCCAAGCCGTGTGGTCGATGGCGCGCAATCTTTGCCCTGATCGCCTGCGCGCGACGATGGCCGTGGCGGCGGCGCTGCTCGTGCTTGCTCTGCCCAACGCCTATGGCCAGATCGGCGCGATCGTGCTCGGCGGCCTTATCGGCTGGCGCTACCTTCCCGCCGAGACCAAGGCCGCGCAAAG
>DATNGE010000221.1:0-23067 GCA_035606035.1 Allostellaceae bacterium | reverse complement strand
CTTCGCATGCGGAATATGCGGCGGCATCGGGAAGACCCATTTGTCCTGGCCCGGCATGTCGCGCCAGCCCGGCAACTCGTCCCAGGTCTTGCCGTCATCGCGGCTGCGGAAGACATTCGGCGGCTCGGTGCCCGCATAGATGATCGGCTTGCCGTTCTCGACCGCATAGACCAGCGAATAGACGTGACTGATGCTGATGCCCGCATTGCGCGGCTCCCAGCTCTTGCCGCGATCGGGGCTGAAGAACACGGTGCCGCGATGAACGCCCGCGAAGATACCACCGTTCACCGGCTCCATCACCATCGAGCTGATATGCTGGCCTTCGAGAAGGGTGCCGGCGTGCCGCCAATCCTCGCCAGGAGCGCGCTCAAGCACGGCAACGCCCTTTGCAGTTCCGACAAGCAGCCGCGTTGCCACTCCCGAGCCGCGATAAACATTCATCCCGTTGGGCGCAAGGCAAGCGATCGTCATGGGCATCTCTCCTCGAAACGCAATTCTATCCCCCGCACCAGCACCGACCAAGCAATCGCGCGTTTTTTTTGCAATTACACGATGAGAAAACGCCGTTTTCTCTATTCGTAAACGCGCCTCACGCCTTCGGCAGAAATTCCTCGGTATACAGCGTCGAGATATCGGCTGACGCATCGAATACTTTCAAATCGACAAACGAGGCACGCAGCTTTTCGAGCGCCGGCTTCTCGAATTTTCCGTTCGCCGAGAAATGCGCGATGGTGCGGTCGTAGCAACGCTCGGTCACGTCCGGCGACCAGTTCAACACCTCGGAAGCGAGCTTCACGGATTCAGCCTTGTGGCTTTTCATATAGGCCACCGCCTCGTACCAGCCGGCGAGGAAACGGCGCACTGCATCCGGGTTCTGCTTCATGAGATTGGTGTGGGCGAAGGTGACGAATAGCTCGATCTCTTTCACATAGTCGGAAATATCGACCAGTAGCCGGCCTTCTTTCTGCTCTTCGAGCTGGAAACCGACCTGTAGCCCACCAATAGCGCCATCGACTTGGCCGGTGCGGATCGCCGCCAGCTGCGTTGGCGGCGCGCCGCCAACCGCGATTGGCTGGGCGCGATCATCGCCCTGCCAGCCTTTGACTCGGTTGAGCTCGTCGACGAGCCAATAGGTGAGCGAGCCCGCACTCGTCACCGCGATCTTCTTGCCTTTCAAGTCATCGCTGGTCTTTGCGGTCGATTGCGCGCCCACCGCGATGCCCATGAAGGCCGGCGACGTCGCAATTGATGCGATGGCGATCTGAGGCGCTCCCTTGGCTGTGAAAGCCATATCGGGCCCGCCGCTCAGCGTGATGTCGATTGCGTCCGCGGTGATTGCTTGGGCGAGCTGCGAGCCGCTGACGAAAGCAGTCTCCTCGATCTCGAGCCCATGCTTGGCGAAGATCCCGGATTTCATGCCGATATCGAGCGGGATGTAGCCGAAGACCTGCGCCACCGCCTTGCCGACGCGCAGCTTCTCGGCGGCGACAGCGGTTCGGGGCACATGCAGCGCCGCCAAGGTGCCGCCGACCAGCCCCAACGCCGCACGCCGCGAAATCACTCCTGACATCCCGCCCCCTTTTACGGCACGTTTACGCGCCGCCGCTTTCCTGCGCCTTTTGATATTCCGGCGACACTTGTGTTTGAGTCATCTCCGATGCGACATATTCCTGAATGCCTTGATGGATGAAGGCCATCCAGACCGAAGGCTTGTCGGGATCGGTATTGAAATGTTGATGCTCGACCCCGGCTGGGCGCATTGGTAGCAGTACGAGATCGCCCTTCTCCCAATCGCAGCGTTCGCCATCGACGACCGAATAGCCCTTGCCTTCGATCACATAAATGATGAGCCCGCCCTGATGCCGGTGCTTGCCCGAAACGGTGCGGATTTCATGCGTGAAGCAGATCCAATCCTGGAGCGGCGTGTCTTTGACCGAGTGAGCGAGATAGTAGCGCAACCGGCCCTGCCGCGTGAGCATCTGCGGACAGTCCTCGAGCTTGCAGACGATCCGACCGGTCGCGTTGCGCTCCGCCCGTTCGCGCTGGAACTGAATCGCAATTTCGTAATTGTTCTGCGACGGCGCTTCCCGCTCCCGGACACGCGTGCGCTCGAATTCAGCCATGCTTAGCCTCCATCACCAACACGAACCCTCAACCATAGGCGCGTCGCCCGCGCTCGCGCGCGCCCGGCAGGAAGGCCCGATAATGCACGCTCTTCGACACCGGCGCGAGACCCTGGGCGATCCGGGTCCAATGCTCACCTTCGTCATCGCTTGCGAAGATTTCGCCCTTGGACGTCGCGAAGAACAAGTTCGCGCCGCCCGCCCAGGAATGCCGCGACATCGCTTCGATGCTACCGTCGATGAGCGACGGCAGGCCGGTGCGCAGCTCGCGCCACGTCTTGCCGCCATCGATGCTTTTCAGCACCGCGGAATTCGCCGTGCCGTTGCCCGGCCATTCTTTCGGACTCGTTTCGGCGCCCGAGACGATAAGCCGCTCTGGATCATGCGGATCGAGGAAAATGAAATCAGGATAGCCGAGCCGGCTGCCGCGCTGGGTCAGCGCGCGCCAGTTACGCCCGCCATTGTCGCTGCGATACATGCCGACGCCGGTCGCCAGATAAGCAATCTCGGGATGTTTCAGATGCAGCACGATGTGATGGGTGTCGCGATAGGTCGGGTCCTCGGGCTTCGAGTAATCGTCGAGCTCGCGCCACGTCTCGCCGTCGTCGTCCGAGATCAGCAACGCGCCCTGCTCGACGCAGGCGAAGAGGGTCGCCGGAAGCTTCGGGTGAAGAGTGATCGATTTCACATGCGCGATATGGGGCGGCGGCGGGAAATGCCATTTATCCGTTCCCGGCACGCCGCTAAGAGCCGGCAAAGCGCGCCAACTCTCGCCGAGATCGTCGCTGCGATAGATCGAAGCAGGCTCGGCGCCGGCAAATAAAACCGCGCGGTTGACGTCGCGGCGCGAAGCCAGCGAATAAATGTTCTGGTTCTCAATATTCTTTGCCGCCGAGCGCCACGACGCGCCCGTGTCGTCATCGCTGACCCACACACCTTCTTCGCCATGCGCGCCGGCGAAGAGCTTGCCCGACCCTTCCTCGATCAGCAGCGCGCTCGCATGCTTACCTGCGAGGCCCGCGCCGCTTGCGGCCCACGCGCCGTCACGGTGCTCCAGGCGAAGCACGCCGTTTATGGTTGCAAGAAAGAGCCGCCGCGCCGGGCCTTCGCCCTGCGTCTCCTGCTGGCCATTCGGCGACAACAGTGCGGTCTCGGTCATACCGATCCTCTCCCACTCACTTAAGCCGGCAGCGCGATCTCGGCCTCGCCGCGACCGGCTTCGCCGCGATCGTTCGTTGCCAACAACTCGACTTGGACGCGGCGCGACTCGTCGCTCTTGCCTGTGACACGCCCGCTCACAGTGACGAGGTCGCTGGGGTAAGAACTGTCGGTCATGCGGAACGGACCGAGTTTGGTGATCCGCCCATCGAGTCCGATCCACCGGCGCAGCATCACCTCGAACGTCATCTCATAGCCGCGCGTGTTGAAGATGACATCGCGGAAGCCGCGCCAGCGGGCCCGTTCGCGATTGTGATGGAGGCCGGAGAACATGCGATCGACCGCGACGCTCATCACGACGCGCTGATAGCTCAGCCACATCGCAAAGGGCGGCACCGCGTCGCCGAACGCGACCTCGCCGAAGCGCAACTGGCCACTCCAATCGAACGCTGTGGGCGTTGCTTGCGCAGCATTGCCACCGTCCGCACTCTCTTCGGGCGGCGGCTCGAGCGGCTTTCCCTTGCGCGCCTCGGGCGATTTTGGCGCGAAACGGTAATGCGTGTTGCTGTTCTTCGCAACCAGCTCGCCCGAGCGTTTGAAGAGCGTCGCCTCGACCGTGATGAAGACGCCGTTGCCGAGCTTGGTTTCGCGAGGATTGATCTTAACAAGCTTCCATTGGCCGTGCAGCTCGTCGCCGGGATAGACCGGCTCGAAATATTCCCACCAGGTCGCCGTGTTGACGCCGCCTTGGAATTCGGCCGGCACCGGCACGTCGGTGCGGATGCCGCCCGCTTGCTCGCGGAGACCCGGCTGCCACAGCACCGGCTCGCCCGGGCCCCAATAGGCCGGCATCGCCCAAAGCGGGGTCAGCGCGACCGGCGCGACCAGCCCGCGATACCCATGCGCGCGGGCTACTGCGTCGTCGTAGTGCAGCGGGCAATCGAAGCAATAGACTTCGAGCTTGCGGCGAATGTCGCTGTGTGTCACCGCATCGACGCCAGCGAAAGAATGTTCGCGGCCTATCCAGTCTTGCAGCTCCTCGAGCGAAACACTAGCCTGCTCGCTCATCCGACAATGCCCTCATCTCGGAGGCGGTCAACCTCGCTCGCCGAATAGCCGAGCTCGGCAAGCAGCTGCGCGGTGCTCTCGCCGAGCCTCGGCGCGAAGCTAATCGCTTGCTGGAACATGCTGGCGAGCGCCCCGACCGGGAAATTGATCTTGCCGAAAGCGGGATGATCGATGGCCTTAAGGAAACCGCGCGCCAGGAGCTGCGGGTCCTCGATCAGCTCCAACGGGTTCGTGACTACGGCCGCCGGGATATGCAGGCTCTGCGCCTGCTCGACGATGGCGTTCTTCTTTTGCTGCCGCGACCATTCCGCAATGGAATCGAGGATTTCCTGCTTGCGCTCGCGACGCATCGCTTCATCGGCGAGCGAGGCGTCATCCTTGAAGGCCGGATGCGGCACGAGCTGCACGAAATTTGCCCAGCCGCGCGGGTCGGGAGGCACGCTGATCATCCAATGTCCGTCGGCACAGGGTAGCGCCCCGGCGACCGCGGTGATGCCACCACGCGAGCCCAAACGCTCCATCATCTCGCCCGTGGCGCTGTATTCGACCCAGACCTGCTCGGCCAAAGAGGCGAGGCATTGCGGCGCCGAGACATCGACGACCTGTCCAGCGCCGCTCCTTTCCTTAGCGAAGAGCGCCGCGACCGCCGCGAGCGCGACATGCACGCCGACCGCGGCGCAGGGCACATGGCCGCCGAGCATCGTCGGCTTGCCGTCAGGCTCGCCGGTGATCGCGAGCAGGCCCGCGCTGGCATAGGCGCAGAGCTCCGGCGGCCCGTCATCGAGCCGCACCAGCACGAGATCGGGATTGGCCGCGAGCAGCTTCTCCTCGGCAAGCGGCAACGGAAGGCTCACAACCGCAGCATCGGATTTGGCGATGAGCGCGAGCAGCAATTTCCGGCCGTTCTCGGTCGCGAGATCGATCGCGGCGCTGCGCTTGCCGGCATTGAGAAATTGATGGAACGCGCTCGCTTCGGTGCGAGGCGCGCTGTCGAGCACCGGCGCTTCGCGGCGAACGCCGTCGCCTTTCGGGGTTTCGATACGCAACACATCATGGCCAAGCTCAGCCAATAGCCGCGTGCCGTAAGCGCCCATCAGGTTGGTGAGATCGAGGATGCGCGCCATCAGACTGCTTCCTCGCGCATGAGCTCGGCGATCGCGCTCTCATCGAGGCCGAGCCAATCGCTCAGCGCCGCGCTGCCGCTCGCGCCCATGCGCGGCGCCTCGGTTGCCTCGCGTGGCGCCGAGCCGCGAAAAGTGAACGGCAGGCCGATGACTTTCGGCCCCGCTTCGCCATGCTCTTTCAGCGGGCGCAAGACCCACCGCCATTCCTCGGTCGCGGCGATCTCATTCGCGCGGCGCATCGCTGCGGCGGGAATGCCGGCCTCGATTAGAAGTCGTTCAACCTCTTGCGGGCCGAGCCTGCCGGTCCAGGCTTCGATCGCGGTGTCGATTGCATCATGATGCGCGAGGCGCGCGGCCAGTGTGTCGCCGCGCAAATCGCCGCCGAAAAGAACGCGCAGCTTCTGCCATTGCGCATCCGACTGCACGCTGATCGCGCACCACTGATCCTCGCCGGCACAGCGGTAGACCCCTTGCGGCGCGGCGGTATTCGAGCGACTGCCGAGCCGCGCCGGCGGCTTATGCGTGACGGCGCTCGCGAAGAGCAGGCTGCCGATCATCGCGACGCTCGCCTCGAACTGCGACACGTCGAGATGGCAGCCTTTGCCTGTCGCACGCCGTTTCGATAGCGCACCGACGATCGCGACCGCAGCGTGCAGGCCGCCGATATAATCGTTCCAGGAATTTGAGATGCCGATCGGCGGATCGCCCTCGGAGCCGGTCGCCAGCATCAGCCCGGAGCAGGCCTGCAACGTGACATTCATGCCGGTCCAGCCGTGGCGCGGGCCGCTTTGGCCGAAGGACGCCATGCTGCAATAGACGAGGCCCGGATTGGACTTGGCCAGCGTCGGATAGCCGAGGCCGAGCCGCTCCATGACGCCGCTCGAGAAATTCTCGACCAGCACATCGGCCTTGTCGATGAGCTGGCGCGCGATGGCGAGGCCGCGCTCGGTCTTCAGATTGAGGTCGATCGAACGGCGATTGCGGTTGATGTGATAAAGATGCGGCGTGCGCCCATTCGTGCCGCCGGGACGCTGGCCACGGCGCGCGCCGGTGCGGCCTTGCCGTGTGGCCGTCTCTACTTTGACAACATCGGCGCCGAGATCGGCGAGCAGCCGCACGCAGAACGGCCCTGCGACGATATGGCCGAAATCGAGGACCCTTATTCCGGAGAGAGGCAGCGGACGGTCGCCGGTCATTGCAACAAGCTCAATTGGTATGATTGCCGAAAATGAGGCACACATTGACGCCAGTCACGCCGCACTGACCGCTGACGATCGCCGTCTCGGCATCGGCAACCTGACGCGCGCCGCCGGTGCCGCGCATCTGGATCGCCGCTTCGCTCAAGAGCAACGCGCCGCTCGCATGTCCATGCGATAGGAGACCACCGCCGGTATTCACCGGCAGCGCGCCGCCAAGCTCGATGCGGCCGCCTTCGACGAAAGCCCCGCCATCGCCCTTGGCGCAGAAGCCATAATCCTCGAGGGTCACGAGCACAACATAGGTGAAGCAATCATAGAGCTCGGCGACATCGATGTCCTTCGGCCCGAGCCCCGCCATCGCGTAGGCCCGCTCGGCCGCGGGTTTCGCCGCCGTCGTCGTCATCGTCGCGGCCCAGGGCAGATCGGAATGGGTGAAGCCTTGGCCGAGGCCGAGGAGATAAACCGGCTTTTGCGCAAGGTCGCGCGCGCGCTCGGCCGAGGTGATGATCAGCGCGGCCGCGCCATCTGTCACCGGACAGCAATCGAGCAATCGAAAGGGTTCGGCGACAAAGCGCGATGCCTGATGCTCGGCAAGGGTGATCGGCGTACGGAACACAGCATTGGGATTAAGCGCTGCATGCTTGCGGCAAGCGACCGCCACCGAACCGAATTGCACGCTCGTCGTGCCGAATTCATGCATATGACGCCGCGCGGCCAACGCATAGCTTTCGGGCGCGCTTAAGAGGCCGAACGGCTTCTCGAAATCGTCCGTCCAATTCACCGCGCCGCCGCGGCGAGGCCCGCCGCGCGCAGTCTGCGCATCGCCGCTGACGATCAGCACCGCCGTGCAGAGCCCGGCCTCGATCGCCGCGACGGCATCGAGCACCATCGCCGCACTCGCCGCGCCGCTCAGCGCGATATCCGTGAAATAGCTCGGCGCGATACCGAGGAGACCGGCGAGCACAGCCGAATAATTGAACGCCGGCTCGGCATGACTCGGCCGCGTGATCACGCCGTCGATCGCATTCTTGTCGAGCCCGGCATCGGCAAGCGCGCGCTTTGCAGCTTCCAGCTGCAGCGCCATGCCCGAGCGGCCGAGACGCCGGCCGACATCGGACTCGCCGATTCCGACAATTGCGTAGCGGCCGCTAATAGTGCTCATCGCTGCACCGCCTGAAACAGCGGCAGCTTGGTCGAGCCATCGAGCTCGGCGAACGTCACCTCGACCGGCAGGCCGATCGCGAGCTGCTCAGGCGCGACGTTGACGACGTTGCTGAGGATGTGGGGCCCTTCCTCGAGCGCGACCACGGCGATGACATACGGCACGAGCTTTTCCCAGCCGCGGCGTGCTTCGCGCACCACGGTAAAGGTGTAAACCGTGCCACGGCCGCGCGCCGGGATCCATTCGTGAGCATCGCTAAGACATGCGGGGCAGATCGGGCTCGGCGGATGGCGCCACGCGCCGCAAGCGCTGCAGCGTTGCAGAAGCACTTGCCCTTCAAGACACCCTTCCCAGAACGGCTTGGTGTCGATATTGGCGTAAGGAATGACCGGACGTTCCATCGCGAGGGTCACGTCTGCGGCAGGAATTCGGTTGTATAGAATTTCGACATATCCACCGTCGTCGGATCGAGCGTCTTCATGTCGATGAACGTTTCGCGCAGCGTCTCAAAGGCCTGCGGATTGAATTTGCCGTCGATCGAGAATTTCGTCATGAGCGTATCATACATACGTTCAGCGACGCCGGGCGTATAGCCCATCACCTTGGCGGCGATCGGCACGGTTTCGGCTCTATGGCCCTTCATGAAGGCGATCGAATCATACCACCCTTTGAGGAAGCCGCGCACCGCCTCCGGAGTCTGCTTCACCAGCGCCGTGCTGGCGAAGATGAGATAGAGCGCGATCGGCGGCACATATTCCGAGCAATCGACCAGCAAACGGCCATCGCCGTGCTCCTCGAGCTGATAGCCGGTCGAGGTACCGCCGACATGGGCGTCGATATCGCCGGTCTTCAAGCCGGCAAAGCCCGCCGCCGGCGAGCCGCCGATCACGATTGGCTTCGCCGCGTCGTCGCCGGTCCAACCTTTGGCGCGATTGAGCTGATAGACCAGCCAATAGGTCGTCGACCCCTGCGAGGTGACGCCGATCTTCTTGCCTTTGAGATCATCGATCCCACGCGCCGTCGATTTGCTGCCGACACTGATCCCCATGAACGCGGCGGTGTCGGCGATCGTGCCGACCGCGATCTCGGGCGCGCCCTTGGCGAGATAGACCATGTCGGGGCCACCGCTCAGCGCGATATCGACCTCGCCCGCCGTCACGGCCTGTGCCAACTTCGCGCCTCCCGCGAAGATCAACTCCTCGACCTCGACCCCATGCTTATCGAAAATCCCGAATTGCATACCGATATCGAGCGGCACATTGCCCCAATTTTCGGCGACCGCCTTGCCCACGCGCAGCTTGGTCGCGGCGCGCACCGGAGCGGCGCGTAGCGCCGCAAGCGTGCTCGCGATCCCGGCGAGCGCAGCGCGGCGCGATATGCGGTAAGCCATGCGATCTCCTCCCCGCGCACCGCAACCCGTCGGACGAGTTCGTCCGACGATCCAGTATGTCGGTGCCCTTTGACCGGCACAAGAGGCCGGGAACAAGAGCGACGCCGTCAGGCGCCGCGCACGCGATCGATGATAGCGCGCGGCTCTGTCGACGCCGAATCGCCGCGCCAGGCGACGTGGCCATCGGGCCGCACCAGCACGAGGCGCCGCTCATAAAGCCGTGCGACCCCCCCATCGGGGATATCCGAAACATTTAACGGCAGTTCCACTTCACGCGCGGCGGCAATCAGCGCCTCCGCGCGCTCGCCGTCGAAACGCAACAGCGTGAAACCGCGACCGAAGAGATCGAGCGTCGATTTGTTCGACGCGAGCCACGCATGCGGCGCCCGTTGTCCGGGCCGCGCGCTCGGCGTGTAGCGCACCGGATCGAACGGCACGGCTGGCGAGCCGTCATCGACAATAAGGGGCGAGTTCTCATAAGCCGAGCCGAGATGCACGCCGATCGGCGCGAAATGCTTAATCTTCGGCGGCAACAGCGCGGCGACCGCGGCGCGCGCCGTATCGCCCGGCGCACCCGCTTCTTCGAGCGCGTCGGGCACCGCGAAGATCGCACCGCTTTTGTCGTAATTGTCGGCGGCTTCGCGCGTATTGACGATACCGAGCGGCCAGCGTTCGGTCTCGTAGCTCGCCAGCAGCCTGTCGCCGCCCCAGCCTTCGTGGCGGGCCGCAATCTTCCAGGCGAGATCGACCGCATCGCTGATCCCGGTATTCATGCCGAAGCCGCCGGTCGGCACGAACAGATGGCAGGCGTCGCCCGCCAAAAAACATCGCGCGCTTTGGTAGCGATCGGCGACGAGTTGCCGTGGCAGCCATTTCTGCGCCGAGAGCAGATTGATATCGAGCGGCTCGCCGAGCGCGCGCTGGATCAACGCGGTCGGATCTTCCGCGCTCGCAGCCTCGCCCGGCGCGAAGTAACGGTTGAAGACCCATTCCTCGCCGCCATCGATCGTATAGATCACCCCACCGCAACCCGGCGCCAGAACCCAGTACATGACGCCGGGTCGCGGGCCGAGACGCTCGCGGAGCGCGGGCGTCTTGAAATAAAGCCCCACCGCCTCGCCAAGTGTGCCGCGCCCGGACATGCGGATGCCGAGCCCCGCGCGCACGGCACTGTTCGCGCCGTCGCTGCCGACGAGATATTGCGCAGAGATATCCTCACGTCGGCCTGAGGCGAGTTCGACCAAGGTTGCCGTGACGCCTTGTTCGTCTTCAGTAAATGAATCGAGCTGCCAGCCGTAGCGCGCCTCGATCGTCGGCGTGCCCGCGACTTCGGCGCGAAGCATGCGCTCGAGCGGCGCTTGCGCGGTCCACGTCTTGTAATAGGGCGAGGCGGCGATCTCCGGCGTTTGCTCGGCGAGGCTCGCGGCATCATGCCCCAGCTCGTCGATCGACGGAATCGGGAAGCGGAAAATCTCGCGCCCCAGCATCCGCGTCACATAGATCACATCAAGCGCTCGCGAGCGAGGCACGCCGGCATCGATGACCTTCTGATCGAGGCCAAGGCGGCGGAAATGCTCCATGGTGCGCACGCCGATCGAGATCGCGCGCGGATGCGGATGCACCTCGGTCAGCGGCTCGACAAGCAAGCTCGGGACCCCCCGCCAAGCGAGGTCGAGGGCCAGGGTGAGCCCGACCGGCCCGGCGCCGGCGATGAGAACGGGCGTTTTCATTGTGGTTAAACTAGCATGCGCCGAGACGGCACGAGACCCGGGTCGGCATCATCGGAGATTTTTGCTATCATAGGGCGTCCGCCGGCGCCGGCGGCCCAGACGAGGAGGATCGGGCGATGAAAAAATGGATGGAGCTTATCCCGGAAGAAGAACGCCGCATCATGAGCAAGGCCGGCTTTCTCGGCGATCGGAGCATCGGCGTGCGCACCGCCCTCGTGGTGGTTGATGTGACCATGGGCTTTTGCGGCAGCGAAGGCCTGACCCTCGACCAGGCGATCGAACAATTCTCGACCGCTTGCGGCCCGATGTCGTGGGAGACGATGCCGCGCATCGCTCAGCTCATCGATCTGTTCCGCAAGCAGAAGCGCCCGATCATCTATACGCTAAGCGATATCGAAGGCACGATGTACGCCGGCAAGGCCACGAAGTCGAAGAACAACGGCCGGCCCGCGCCCGGCTACAATGATTTCCCGGCGGCAATCCAGCCCCGCGATGGCGACTGGGTGTTGGCGAAGACCAAGGCCAGCGGCTTCTTTCAGACGGCGCTCGCCGCCTATCTGACCCGCCAATCGATCGACACGGTCGTGGTCTGCGGCGTTTCGACCTCGGGCTGCGTGCGCGCCACCTCGGTCGACGCTCATTCGCATGGCTACACGACCATCGTCGTCGATGATTGCTGCTTCGACCGGTCGAATTTTGCGCATTGCGCCAATCTCTTCGATCTGCAGGCGAAGTATGCGACGGTCGTGTCGCTCGAGGAGATCACTGCGCGCATCAAAGGACCGGCTCTAGCGGCGGAATAAAGCCCCTGGAGCGCCGCTCCTGATCCTCTGCGTGCTGGTATTCGGACCCTCCTCGTGACACGAGGCTGGCCGATACGCTTGAAATCCCGGCTCGGTCGTGCTGAGGGAATGTCTTCTGCGAGATTCTTTTAACAGGGCCAGTGCGCGCCGGCGGTAAACAGCCGATCTAACGTTATGCCCGCGTTCAAGGCGCGTGTGCGATACCGGCAACGGCATCATCTTATCGCGTGAGCGTGGCGGTGATTTCCTTGACCTGCTCGGGTCTAAAGGCGAACAACATTCTTGTCGCGCTGGAACTTTCTTCTGCGCCACGCGTCATAGGCGTGAGCTGACGAACCAACAACAAACTGTGTCAACGGGTTCGGCCAACCAATCGGCGCGGGAATCGCGTCGTCGCAGGTACAAGATATCGCGCCTGCAAAGCAAGACCCACATGTGCTGCGTCGAGCGGGCGGCGGCGATCGTGCATCACGATCGCCGCCGGCCTGTTACCATTCTCAGACAGGCATAAGCTCTACAGCAGCTTAGTCACAGCCAAAGGAAGTGCGCTGAACCTTGCTTAGCCTGGTAAAGGACACCCCGATTGCATGACTGAAAACCGAGACTCGCACACGCCGCCGCCTCGGCCGGAAAGGACCAGGGACGGTGCCGCCGATGCGGCCAGCCCGCAAAAGCGCGGCGCGGGCGAAAAGCCCCGGGACAAGCCGGTCGAGGAAGAGGCGGATAAGGACATAAGGTCCGACAAGAACCGCCCTAAGAACGCCTGATCATGAAGCTTCGTCGGACCGCGGCTTTCCTTGCTACATATCAGCGAGTTCAGGCGAAAGGTGCCGAAATTGCGAAGGAATCGTTCGGGAAAATCCCGCGGCTCTGGCGCCGTACCAGCGTGGCGTAATAGCCGTCGCGCTGCATCAGTTCCGCGTGGTTGGCGCTTTCGGCGATCCGGCCTTCTTTCAACACGATGATGCGAGTCGCGTTGATCACCGTCGCCAGGCGATGCGCGATGACAAAGATAGTCCGACCGCGCATAAGCCGCTCGATCGCCGCCTGCACCAACTCCTCGGATTCGGCGTCGAGCGAAGAGGTCGCTTCGTCCAGGATGAGGATCGGCGGGTCTTTGAGCAAGGCGCGCGCGATCGTGATGCGCTGTCGCTCGCCCAGGGAGAGCGAGCTACCGCGCTCGCCAACGGGCGTGTCGTAGCCCTCGGGCAACCGCCGGATGAACGCGTCTGCATTCGCCGCGCGGGCTGCGGCTTCGATTTCTGGCTCGCTGGCCTCCGGCCGCCCATAAGCGATATTGGCGCGGATCGATTCGTTGAACAGCAGCGTGTCCTGCAGTACCACCCCGATCTCTCGTCGCAGCGAGCTCTGCTTCACCGTGCGCAGGTCGCGGCCATCGATCACGATGCGGCCTTCCTGTGGATCGTAGAATCGCATCAGCAGCGCCATGAGCGTGGTCTTGCCGGAGCCGCTCGGACCGACGATCGCCGTCATCTCGCCCGGCCTCACGGCGAAGTCGATGCCGTTCAGCAGCGGATAGCCGGCGATATCGTAGCGGAAATGCACATTCTCGAAAGCCACCTCGCCCTTGATGTCGCCGATATCGGTGGCGTCGGGCGAATCACCGAGATGCTCCTGAATATCGAGAATGCCAAAGATTTCGTCGAGGGAAACGCTGGCGCGGCGCAGGCTCTGGTAGGTGCCGCTCAACCCCTGAATCGGGCCGAATAGACCCCCGATATAGCCGAGGAAGGCTACGATCGTGCCGACGGTGACTTGCCCGCGGAGAACCAGGAAGGCGCCGAGCGCGATAGCGGCGAGCCGCGCCAGGCCGATGACGAGGTTGCTGGCGGCGCCATAGCCGGCATCGATCGCTACTCCGCGCAACACATTGTGATTGGCACGAGCGACATTGCCCAAAAAGCGCTCCTTCTCGGCATCCTCCATCGCGAAGCTGCGAACGATGAGAATGCCCGACAGCACCTCGTTGAACCGGGAATAAATCTGTGCCCAGTTATCGAGCAAGGTTTTCTCGCGCCGCGTCTGCTCGGGTGCGGCCACTCCGGCAATGAGCGCCGGGATCGGCACGAAGCCGAGCACTAACAGCGCCAGCCGCCAATCGAGACGCAGCATGATCGAAACGGCGATGCCGAGGAAAATCACCGCCGGCAGGATACCGAACAGGATCTGACTGACGGCCCCGACGAAGCCCTGGATGCTACGGTCGAGCTTGGTCATGATTGCGCCCACGCCTTCGCTGCGTTGCATGCGAAGCGGCATGCGATGCAACTTGCCGACCGTCGCTTCGAGAAGCGCATATTGCAGGCCGATGCGGGTTCGCCAAGAGAGCCAATTTGTCAGCCCGTCGCAGGATTCGCGCGCCACCGCGAAGCCGGCGAGGATCGCGAGGCTACCGATGATCGCGCCAACCTGAGGGACGCCGCCGAGTTGATCGAAAATCGCTTTGAGGATCAACGGCTCGATTGCATTTATGGCGGCGACCGCAATGGTTAGAGCAACGATCGCCGCGATCGCGTGTCGTTGCGGGAAGGCGAAGCGGATCGCCTCATGAAAGCGCCGAATCCCAACCAAGGCGCTAGCCAGCTTTGTTAGAGACCTTGGGATGGCTAAGCCGCGATTGGCGCGTTGCATCCTGAGCCTCCCTCTTCGCCAGGCCTTGATCTGCGGCAATCCTAGGCGTGGCCGATACCGGCAAAGCGGAGACGCGCGCGCCTGATTAAGCCAATGGTTGCGCTGGCGCCGGGTTCCCTGGCGGGGCGCGCAGCCGGTCAGGGTCCCGCCGCGTTATAAGCGGCAATGGCTCACACGATCTTCCATCTCGTCCGCCACGGCGATCATGATCTCATCGGGCATCTAGTGGCAGGCCGGACGCCGGGCATCTCGCTCAATGCGCTCGGCCGCGCCCAGGCCGAGGCGACCGCCGCAACGCTCGAGCATCGCCCTCTCGCGGCGATCATCGCGACGCCGCTCGAGCGCACCCAGGAGACGGCGGCGCCCTTGGCCGACCGCTGCCGCTTGGCCATCCGTGTCGAGGAAGATTTGGTCGATATCGATTTCGGCGAATGGACGATGATTCCCTTCGACCAGCTAGACCGCGATCCGCGCTGGCAGGCCTTCAACCGCTTTCGCAGCGGAACGCCTATACCTGGGGGCGAGACCATGGTGGCGGTACAGGCACGCGCGGTCCGCGCTCTGCTCCGGCTATGGCGCGAATTTCCCTCGGGCGAAGTTGCCATCTTCTCCCACGGCGATGTCATTAAATCGATGATCATGCATTTCCTCGGCATCGCCCTCGATTTCGTTCACCGCATCGAAATCTCGCCCGGATCGCGAAGCGTGCTGGCGCTCGACGAGGACAGCGCCAAGCTGCTCGCGCTCAATCTGCCGGCCAGCGTTCGAGAGCCGCCGTGAGCGCGCGTAGCACGCCATGCCAATCCCCCCGCCGGGTCTGGCGGAAAAGCCGCAGAGTCGGATACCAGCTGCTGCGCGCGCCGGTCTCCCAGCGCCAATCAGCCTCATGCTTGAGGAGAACCATGCCGGGCCGGCCGAGGGCGCCGGCGAGATGAGCGACCATTGTGTCGGTCGTCACGACGAGATCGGCGGAGGCGATTAGTCCGCCGGTGTCGAGAATGCGCGCTAGGCGATCCTCCGGATTGAGAAACGGCGCCGCACACCGCTCTTCAGCGCTGGCGTCCAGCTGCAGCTGCAACAGCTGCCACGATCGCGGCAGGCATGCCGCGAGTGCATCGAGCGCAAGCGAGCGCTCACGATCCCAACCTCCCGCGCGCCAGCACAGGGCCGCGGTCGGCCTCGCACCCGCAAAGCGCGCGCGTTGCGCATCGATCTCCTGTTGCACCACGCACAGATAGGGCGGCTTCGCCGCACCCGGCGATAGCCGCAGCGCATGGGACAACTCCATCATCTCAATGCAGCGGGCGCGCGGCGGACGCGGGCGCGTCGGCGCAAAGGGCATGAAGCGTGCACCGAGGTTGCTCGCTTCGAGTAGCGGCACCAGGCACGGCTGCGCTTCGACCACAACGACCGCAGCGATGCGCGCCAGTAACGGCACGAAGCGCACGAATTGGATCGTATCCCCGAGCCCGTGATAGCAGCGCACGAGAACCTCGCGACCGACGAGAGGGCTGCCGTCCCACACCCAGCGACGATGATAGGGCAATCGTTCATCGTCGCGGGTGGCCGGATCGCGCGCCGCGAGCACCTTGTCGCTGACGGCCCAGGCGGCGTCATGGTCGCCGCTCCGCATCGCCGCGATCCACTGCGCGGCGACGTCGCTACTTTGTCCGGCTGGCATCGTGTCGACCCTGCCGAGGCAAGCGTGTTGATACAGCAAAGTTCCGCGCGATCTTTAATTATCGCGGCATCGCGCGATGCAACAAGCGAGCTGGCGTCGTTTTGCTAGCGTGTGATGCGTTTCTCCCTCGTCAATCTTCTACTTGGCCGTCCCGTTGCCAATGCGCAGGCACAGAGCCGATCGCTTACGGTGTTTGAGGGCGTTCCGGCGATGGGGTTGGACGGCATCGGCTCGGCATCGTACGGACCAGAAGCAGCGCTCTCGATCCTGGTAGCAGCGGGAAGCGCCGGTCTCCACGCGCTTGGTCCGATCATGGCCGTCATCATCGCCCTGCTTGCGACGCTGTGGTTTTCCTATTGGCAAACGATTAGCGCCTATCCGGGCAATGGCAGCTCTTATATCGTCGCGCGGGAGAATCTCGGCCCCGTTGCGGGGCTGGTCGCCGCTTCGGCGCTGATGGTCGATTACGTTCTCAACGTCGCTGTCGGAATTTCGGCCGGAGTCGGCGCCTTGATCTCGGCCATTCCGGTTTTGCAATCGCACATCCTGCTGCTCTGCCTTAGCATCCTTGCCATCATCACCCTGGTCAATTTGCGCGGCACGCGCGAATCCGGATTGGCTTGGTCGGTGCCAACCTACTCGATGATCGTTTGCCTGGGCGGGTTGCTGCTTTGGGGCACGGCGAAAATCCTGGCGTCCGGCGACGTCCAGCCGTTGATACCGCCGCCCGCTATCCCCAAAGCCACCGAAGCGCTCAGCTGGTGGCTGATCTTGCGCGCGTTTGCGAGCGGCTGCACCGCGATGACCGGCGTCGAAGCGGTAAGCAACGGCGTCACTGCTTTCCGGGAGCCACGCCAGCGCTACGCGCATGGTACTCTATCGGTCATCGTCCTGGTGCTCGGCTTCCTGCTCGGCGGCATCGCCATCACGGCCCATGCGTTCGGCGTCATGGCGATGGACCAGAGCCAGCCGGGCTACCAAAGCGTCCTATCCCAGCTCGTGGCCGCTCTGTGTGGCCGGGGCGGCCTTTACTACGTGACCATCGGCAGCATCCTCGCGGTGCTGTGCCTTTCGGCCAACACCAGCTTCGTCGATTTTCCCCGCATGTGCCATCTAGTCGCCCGCGACGGCAATCTGCCGCGGCCGTTCGCAGTCCCTGGCCGGCGGCTGGTGTATTCCGTCGGCATTCTCTTTCTCGCTGTCAGCTGCGGCGCTTTGTTGACAGTTTTCGGTGGCATCACCGATCGTCTCATTCCGTTGTTCGCCGTCGGCGCGTTCCTTGCCTTCACGATGTCGCAAGCCGGCATGGCCGCGCATTGGTGGCGAAAGCGTTCCAAGGAACGAAGCGGCACGACACTGGCCAAGCTTCTCATTAATGGGACCGGTGCCTGCATCACGGGTGCCGCACTGATAATCATTGTCACGGCGAAATTCACCGAAGGCGCCTGGATTACGGTTATCGTCATTCCCTTGACGATCCTCGCGCTGCTTGCGATCGGCCGCTATTACCGCGCGCTCGACAATCAGCTGCTCAGTGGGGATCCCGTATTCGCGCTTCCGTCCCAGGTCGCACCGCGGATCCTGGTGCCGATCCAACGCTGGGACCGCGTTACGGCCAAGGCGCTGCGCTATGCCATCGCGTTGTCGGACGACGTGACCGTGATCCATGTGACCCGGCTCGGGGGGCCAGACGACCACGAAGACAATGAAAAATTGCGACGTGATTGGGACCGCTTCGTTGGCCGGTCGATGCGGGCGGAGCGACGACCCATGCCGGATTTCCGCATCATGCGCTCGGAATATCGCAGCATCGTCGCGCCGACCTTGCGGGTTATCGAAGAAGGCCGGCCCGACCATCCGGTCATTGTGGTTCTACCTGAGCTGATCGAGGGCTCGTGGTGGGAGCGACTATTCCACGTTCATCGCGAGCGGCGCCTGCGCGCGCGTCTGCTTCGGTATGGTGACCGTCCGCTCGCGGTTCTTGGCGTGCCATGGCAGCTTCGAGCGCAAACACTGCAAGAGCAGTTGATGGAGGAAGAGCCCCCGCTAGCCGTGCCGACCACGGCGGAGGAGTAGGCGTGCCTTACATCGTGGGCGGCTCGATATGAGCGCTGAGGAGCGCGGCGACGAGGTCTTGCTTCACCTCTTCCAGAGCGGGCGAGCTCGTCGCCTCGCATCGCGCGGTGAGCACGGCTTCCGTGTTGGAGGCGCGCAGCAGCCACCAGCCTTGCGGCGTCGTCACCCGCACCCCGTCGATCGTGACCGGCACCGCACCCTGCCTGGTCAGAAAATCTTTCACCGCTGCGATGACCTCACCTTTGCGCGTTTCCGGACACGGGAAGCGCAACTCCGGCGTGTTGAAGACCGGGGTCAAGCTTTTGCGCAGCTCGGCGACACTCCGCTCGCTGCGCGACACAATGCCGAGAAAGCGGATCGCGGCATAGATCGCATCGTCGTGGCCGTAAAAGCCATCGGCAAAGAAGAAATGCCCGCTCATCTCGCCGGCCAAGGGACCGCCGGTCTCCGCCAGCTTGCTGCGCAGAAGGGCGTGCCCCGATTTCCACATCAGCGGCTCGCCACCAGCGCGCGCGATCTCGTCATAGAGGGTCTGGCTCGCCTTCACATCGCCGATGATCACGCTGCCGGATCGGCGCGCAAGTATATCGCGCGCGAAGAGTGTGAGGATCTGATCACCCCAAATGATCGCACCCTCGCCGTCGACGACGCCAAGCCGGTCGCCATCGCCATCGAAAGCGACGCCGAAATCGCAATGCTCGTCCGCGATCGCCTGTTGCAACTGGCGCAGATTGGCGGGAATGGTGGGATCGGGGTGATGCGCCGGAAAGGAGCCGTCGATCGTCGTGTTGAGCAGGATGTGCTTGCCCGGCAGGCGCTCCACCACGGCCTCGACCGCCGCGCCGGCGGCACCGTTTCCCGGATCCCACGCCACTTTCATGGCGCGCACCCCGTCGCTCGCGCAATCGCGCACAAGGCGATCGATATAGGCATCGAAGACGGATGCCTCGCCGATCGTACCGGTGCCGGCCAGGCGCACCCCTTGCGCCGCAGCGTGGCCGAGCGCGCGGATCGCATCGCCGAAGACCGGGTAAGCGCCCAGGACCATCTTGAACCCGTTCTGATTGGGCGGATTGTGCGAGCCGGTGACCATGATCCCGGCACTCGTGCCGAGAGAATGGACCGCGAAATAAAGCATCGGCGTCGGACCAAGCCCGATACGCTCGACTTCGGCTCCGGCCTCGTGGAGACCTTTGACCAGCGCTGCTTCGAGCATCGGCGAGGAATGACGGCCGTCCCGGCCCACGGCGATGCGTTTGCCATGCGCGAGCACCATTTGACCGAAGGCGCGGCCCAGCGCGCGTGCATCGGCTTCGTAGAGGGTGGTGCCGACGATGCCGCGAATATCGTATTCGCGCAGGATGCTCGGATCGAAATGATGCGGCGAAGTGGTGCGGGCGGAGCTTTGTCGATCGCGCGTGATCGTCTCGTCTTCGATGGCCGTCATCGGCCACCTCCTTTCCTTCGTCAGCGCGCGTGAAACAGCGCGGGTCGCGGGGCGATTTTCGCGCCCGCATAGCGACGAATCATGGCCGCGCAGAACTCGGCGAATTCCTCAGGATGCTGGGGCGCGCTCGTGTGATGCGGCGCGATCCCGCGATGCTCGGGCGTGAAGCAGAAAGTGACAGTCACGTCGAAATCAGCCAGCGCTTCCATCTGTCGGTCGAACCAAGCGAGGGCGTTGGGCCGGAAGCTACCCGCCCAAGAGAGCCCGGTGCGTAGGTAGGTGACGCCCAGTCGCTTCATCCACGCGACCGCGCCATCGAGCCGATAATCTTCGAAATGAAACCACTGGCAGAGTCCAAGCTCGGGCGTGAGCTCGGCGAAACGCTCGGCCGCAGGCTTTGGCGACCCATCCTGCCGCAGCAGCCCCATGAAGAAATGGCGGTAATAGGATGAACCTTCGGCTTCGCGATGGCGCGTCGTGGCGGTCCATTCGCGCGGCAGATCGTAGAGGCTGTACCAATGAATGCGCGATGCCTGCCCCCGCAGCAATTCGGCGGTGCGCGAGAGCCCCCAGTCCTGCACCTCTTCCGCGCCGAAGCTCGATATGCCAACCTCACTGACCCACACCGGCAGATCGGTGGCGGCGCGGATTTCCGCGATCTTGGCCGGCCATGCGTCGATCTTCCAGAGATTCCAATCGAGCGGAAAGCCATGCACCGCCACGGCTTCGACGTGATTGAGCACGCCCCGGCTGGCCATTCTGTGGATGAAAGCGGCATCGATCGGCGAAATGCCGCCAAGAACCCTCGGGAGAGAGGGATTTTCCGCCGCGATCGCTTGCGCCGCCAATGTCGCCATTTGCGCGAAGCGCGACCAATCGGGGTCAATCTCCGGATCCCAATGGGATTTGTTGTTCGGCTCATTCCAGATCATCGCAGCTTCGATCATGTGCGTCTCGCACTCAAATATGTTCGAGATCGGCCGGCACCGACCCGCGGCGGCAGACATAAATTTCGCTGCCGCGCCGCTTCAGGATTTCGAAACCGGCGCTGCGCAGCATCGCCTCGGTGCAGGCGCGGTTGGGCACCCACCAATTGGTCGGATCATCGGCGTAGCGACGCTCGATGAAATGCAGCTTCGGAAAATCGGCCCTCTCGAACGGCGCAGTCTCCCAGAAGCTGTAATTCGCGGCGACAGGTCCGACCGCATCGCTGCCGCGCTGCATCGACTGAAAGATCAGCAGGTCGCGCGCAACGTGCTGACGAACGCGATCGAGCGCCAAGAGCGGATAGCGAAGATGATAGAGCACGCCCATGAAGAGGACGATGTCGAAATGCTCGCCGAGAGAACCGACGTCATAGACCGAGAGCGGACGAAATTCGATGTCGCAACCGGACACGGCGGCGGCAAAACGCGCTTGATCGAGATAACGGTCGTCGCAGTCGATGCCGAGCACACGGGCGGCCCCCCGGCGCTTCATCTCGATCGAGTAAAATCCGCCGTTGCAACCAATATCGAGGACGCTCTTGCCGGTGAGATCAAAGGGAATCTCGTCGCAAAAGCTCCGCCACATGACGGCAGGAAAATCGCCTAGAAAGTGGTCGGGCGCGGTCGCGATGCCCGCGAGATCCAGGTTATGGAACCACGGCCCAAGCCGGCCTATATCGCGCGACAATTCCTCTTTCGAGCGTGCGATCATGATTGCCGCTCGTAAACGGTCCCGCGTGCGGTTGCACCTAATTCGCGCAGCGCTGCCCCGCCATCCTCAGCCAACAGCCGCAGCGCGGCGCGATAGCCGTGCAGCGTACCAACATCGACATAGGCCGTGCCGACCGGCACTCCGATCGCCCGGGCACCTTCCGCAAGGTAAGCGTTGACAAGCGTGCCGAGATATTCGTCGCTGCGTTCGCGAGCAAGCCAAAGTCTGTGAAGCGCGCGGAAGACATGGCCCGGCATCTTGAACGCGCCCCAAATCCAATGCGAGCCGGCATTCGGTCGCTTGACTTGGATCTCGCGCACATGATTTTCCTGATCGAGCAGAACGGCATCGAAGAATTCGGGCCGCTCGACGGGAAAGAGCAGGAACGACAGCTGATCGTCAGGGAGAACGCCGATCCCATCCTCCGGGAACCAGACCGTGTCCGGAAGGCCGATCGCGACCGTTTCGTCATCGGGAATCAGCGGGATCGCGCGGAAGATCGCGTCGCAGAGGCCGGCGGGGCGCGCTTGCACCATATAAGCCGTCGGAACGGCACGATAACTCTCGCCGTAATATTCGAGTATGTCGGATTTACCCGGCCCGATGATGAAACATAGCTTGTCGGCGCCGCCGCGCACGAGCCGGTCCACGAGATATTCGCTGACCGCCCGCGGCCGCTCGCGGCCGTCATCGATACGGCTGCCGACCGGAAGAAGTTCCTTCGAGAAGGCGAGCGGCTGAATGCGGCTGCCGCGTCCGGCAGCGGGCACGATACCCCACATATCATATCTCCATCATCGGTCTTGCATCTGCGCGATCGCTTCCACGCCCAATCGACACTGCGGCAAGTAGATCGGCGGCGCGGCGTTCCGACGTGTGCTCTTCGAGGATGCGCTCGCGCCCGCGCGCACCAATGCGCGCGAGCTCGGCGTCCGAAAGCATCAGCGCGTCGAGCGTGTCACTGGCATTGCGGGCGATCAAAATCTCCTCTCCCGGAATAAAGAACTCTTCCAGCCCGGGCCACCAATCGCTCAGCATCGCCGTGCCGCAAGCGGCAGCTTCGAAGAGGCGCCCGGAAGGGCACCATCCCAGCGCCGCCATCGGCTCGCGCGTGACATTGAGCGTGAGGCGGCTCGAGGAAAAGAAAGCGGGATGCTCGTCGGGCGGCAGATGCCGAACGAAATAGATGTTCTGCGCCCAAGGAAAGCCCTCCGGATATTGCGCGCCGCCGATGACGAAGCGACGGTGCGGCGATCGGCCCGAAGGTTCGATAAAGAGAGCTTCGAGCGCCGCTTGCCGATCCTGTGAATAGGTGCCGAGATAGGAGAGGTCCGCACAATATTGCGGCACCCGCTCGATCCGACGATGCACTCGTGGATCGACGTGGCCGTAGAGCGGTACGGCGCGGCGCGCGCCGAGCCGCTGCTCGAGTTGCGTCAGCGCGTCGCCCCCCGTGAAGCTGAGAACGAGGTCGAAGTCGCGCAAGCCGGCCGGCCCGATATAGCTGAGCGTTTCGCCGGTTTGCAGCCGCGCGAGCGTCACGGGCGTATCGAGATCATAGAAGACGCGCAGCGCATGCGGCGCCGCTAATACGAATTCGGTCGCGGCAATCCCGTCAGGGCAATATGAAGTGACGATGGCAACGTCGGCATCGGTGATTTCGGCCGCCGCGCGATCCCGCACGTCTTCCCATTGTCGATAGAAGATTAGCTTGCCGTCTTCAATCTCGAAAAGATCGCGCGTCGCGGCGTAATAA
>DATNGE010000220.1:0-7880 GCA_035606035.1 Allostellaceae bacterium | reverse complement strand
ACTTCGCCGTCGTGCCGCCCATGTCGAAGGCGATGACTTGCGGAAAGCCGAGGCGCCGGCCGATCTCGGCCGAGGCGTTGATGCCGCCGACCGGGCCCGATTCCATGAGTCCGACCGGGGCGCGGCTCGCCGCGGCGACCGAGGTCACGCCGCCATTCGATTGCATGACGAGCAAGGTGCCGGGAAATTTCCGGTCTTCAAGGCGGCCTTCAAGCCGCTGCAAATAAGTGCTGACGCGCGGCCCGATATAAGAGTTCACCACCGTCGTCGAGCTGCGTTCGTATTCGCGATACTGGCGCAGGATCTCGTGGCTCAGCGAGATGTAAGCCTTGGGGAAGTTGCGGCGCAGCGCGCGCCCCATCGCCTGCTCATGGCGCGGATCGACATAGGAATGGAGGAAGCAGACGGCGATCGCTTCGGGCTCGAAGCCGGCAATCTTCTCGCAGACCGCGGTGCACTCGGCCTCGCTCAGCGGCAGGAGCGCTTCGCCGCGCGCCGTCATGCGCTCATTGGCCTCGATGATCATGCCGCGGCGCACGAGCGGCGTCGTGCGATTGAAGAGCACGTTATAGGCTTCGGGGCGATTGCCGCGGCCGATGAGATAGGCATCCCGCGCGCCGGCGGTGGTGACGAGCACGGTGCGCGCGCCGGTCTGCTCGATCAGCGTGTTGATGGCGATCGTCGCGCCGTGAACGAAGGTTTCGCAATCGTTGAGCGCGACTTTCGCCTTGTTGAGGCAGTTCTCGATGCCGAGGGTGAAATCATCGGGCGTGGTCGAGCTCTTGCTGTGCCGCAGCTCGCCGGTGCTGTCGTTGAAATAGACGAGATCGGTGAAAGTGCCGCCGATATCGAGCGCGACGTGAGCTCCCATACGCGTTTTTCCTTGATTGCCTGCCAGACGATATACCGCGCACGAGACCTATTCGCGCGCGGCGAATCTGTTCTGCGTGCAGCTCATTGTCAACCAGCCTTGCCGATGCGAGACGCGGCCAATAGGATGCGGCGGCAAGCGGAAAACCGCATCAAATCGAGGAGTCGGGCTCATGGATCACGGCGGAAGATTGGCGGCGGCGCTGCAGCTGATGGAGCGCGAAGGCGTCGATGTGATGCTGATTGCGCCGAACGAGCTCAACCGCGTCGACACGGTCTTTCACCTCAGCGGTTATCGCGGCGTCGGCGAAAGCCTTGCGATTTTGCGCAAGGGCGAGAAGCCGCTGCTCATCGTCACGCCCGAATGGGAGACCGAACGCGCCGAGGTACGCGCTGCGGGTTGGGAGGTGCGCGGCCCCGACAATCTCGCGCAAGCAGTCGCATCGCTCTTCCCGAATGGCTTGCCCGCGGGCAAAACCGCGACCGTCAATCTCGGCCGCCTGCCCGCCGGCATCGCGAAGAAGCTTGGCAGCGTGATCGGCGAGGCGAAGAAGCTCGAGAAGCAACTCGAAATCGCGCTGATGCCGAAGACCGCCGAAGAGATCGAGAATGCGCGCGAGGCGGCGGCCATTGCCGAGAAAGGCTTCGAGCGCATGCTGCAAGTGGCGAAGGTCGGCATGGCGGAATGCGATCTCGCCGTGCAGATGAAGATCTATATGGAGGCGCTGGGCGCCGACGATAATTTCTGGCTCATGACTGCTTCGCCGCATAATCGCGCGGTGCAACCTTCGAGCGGCCGCAAGCTCGAGGTCGGCGACATCATCCTTGCCGAGATGACGCCGACCTATAAGGGCCAGCTCGCGCAGATCTGCCGCACCATCGTCGTCGGGCCGCCAAGCAATCTCCTCTCGGAGAAATACGCCCTCGTCGTGCGCGCGATGGAAGCCGGCATCAAGACGATCAAGCCGGGCATCCCGATGGGCGATGTGGCCAAGGCCATCGACAAGGTGCTGAGCGCCGAAGGCTATGCCGAATACTGCAATCCGCCGCATATCCGCCGCCGCGGCCACGGTCTCGGGCATGGCTCGAACGCGCCGGGCGATGTCGCGCCGGCGAACGAGACGATCCTGCAAGAGGACATGGTCTTCGTCGTTCATCCCAATCAGTACCTGCCCGAGACCGGCTATCTCCTCTGCGGCGAGCCGGTGCGCGTGACTGCGACCGGCGTCGAGCAGCTGAGCAAGAAGACCGCCTGGCTCGCTTCCATCCCGACCTGAGCAAGCGAGGAAGAGAGTCATGCGCGTTACCCAGCCCGCGGTCCTCGTCGGCAATTACGACTGGTCCGAAGATCTTCTACCGCGCGCCGAATACGAGGCGCGCATCAAGCAGGTGCTCGGCAAGCTCGATGCCGGCCTTGCCGGTCTCGTCATCTACGGCAACAAGATCGACAACGCCGCGCTCGCCTATGTCAGCAATTTCGCGCCGAAGATTGAATCCGCCATCGCGCTCCTGACGAAGGATGGCAAGCTCCGCATCCACGCGGCCGGCAGCCCGCAGATGATGGTCAATGCCAAGCGCCTCACCTGGGTCGAGGATGTGCGGCCACAGCGCGACGTGCCCAAGCACATCGCCGACTGGGCGGAAGAGGCGGCGGGGCAGGGCGCGATCGGCTTCTGGACGACGGAGGCGATGCCGGCCGATCTCCAGCCGCGCATCGAAGCGGGGCTCGGCGCCCGCAAGCTCGTCGATGTCAGCGCCGCGCTCAACGCGCTGCTGCGCGAGAAATCGCCGGTGGCGCTGAAGCTGTCGCGCGAAGCTTGCGGCATTCTGGGCAAGGTGGTGGAGGCGATGAAGGATCGCTTCCACGGCGAGAGCGGTCGCGAAGCCGCGGTCGCTGCCGAGAGAGTCGCTGCCGATGCCGGCGCGCAAGATGTGCGCATCCTGATCAGCCTCAGCAAAGGCGGGACGCCGACCGCGATCGATTATCCCGAGGGCGGCAAGCTCGATCCGCTGCTCGCCTATCTCGCCGTACGCCGTGCCGGCTATTGGGCCGAGGGCTTCGTGACGGTGAGCTCGATGAATCATGACACGCTGACGCGCGCGCAAGCGGCGCTCAAGGCGATGCTGGCGGCGGCGAAAGCCGGCACGACGGTCTCGGCGCTGCGCGACGCAGCGCGATCGGTGCTCGGCGGGCTCGCAATCCATCCAGCGGCGCGCCAGCTCGCGGTCGGCGTCGGGCTGATGTTAGAGGAGAGCGAGGCGGAGCCGGATGGTGTCGCCAAGCTCGAAGCCGGCCGGGTCTATTCGCTGCGCGCCGGTGCGACTAAATCCGCGTCGGACAACGCGCTGCTTTCGGCGATGGTCGTGCCGAAAGCGCACGGCGTCGATGTGCTCTGGTCCGCGCTCGATTAGCGGCCAACGGATGTGTTCACCCCCCACCCTTACCCTCCCCCTCATGGCGGGAGGGGATTCATTTCCTACTTCTTCCTCCCCGTTGACAGAGGAGGAGGACTTAAACACGTCCCCTCCCCCCTTGAGGGGGAGGGCTAGGGAGGGGGGCGGTGATTACCGAAGCTGATGTTGTTGTGGTCGGCGGCGGGCTTGCCGGCCATGCCGCCGCGATCCGTGCGGCGGAGCTGGGCCTCAAGCCCGTCGTGCTCGAAGCCGGCGCCGAAGCCGCCTATCTCTGCAATTCGCGCATCACCATGGGCGTGTTCCAGGTGGCGCTGCACGACATGCTCGGCGGCGTCGAGTCACTAGCGAAGGCGATCGATGACGCGACGCACGGCTATGTCGATGGCAAGCTGCGCGACCGTTATGCGAGCGAGGCCGGGCCGGCGCTGAAATGGCTCTTGGGCCATGGTGTGCGCACGATCAATGCCGGAGCCGCGACGCGCAGCCTCGCGACGCTCGCGCCGCCGGTGCCGCGCCAGCCCGGGCTGCATTGGACGGGTCGCGCGGGTGACGTGATGCTGCGCCAGCTGTCGGGCAAGCTCGAGGCGATCGGCGGCCAGCTGCATCGCGGCATGCGGGTGCGCGAATTGATCATGCGCGAGAACCGCTGCGTCGGCGTGGTCGCCGAAGGCGTGGGCGCCACGCATCGCATCGAAGCGCGCGGCGTGGTTATCGCCGATGGCGGCTTTCAGGCGAATCTCGAATTGGTGAAGCGCTTCATCTCGCCGCATCCCGAGCGGCTCTTGCAGCGCAATGCCAAAACCGGCCGCGGCGACGGGTTGCTGATGGCGGAAGCGGTGGGCGCGGCGCTCAGCGAGATGGACCGCTTCTACGGCCATGTCCAGGCGCGCGACGCGATGGACGATCCCGAGCTCTGGCCTTATCCGACGATCGATTTCCCGATTGCCGCCGGCATGGCGGTCGACAAGCGTGGGCACCGCTTCACCGATGAAGGCCTCGCCGGCGTCTCCGTCGCCAACGCGATGGCGCGGCTCGATGATCCGCTCGGCTGTGTCGCGATCTTCGATCAGCCGATCTGGGAAGCGAGCGGAAAGACCTACGTCATGTCCGCCAATCCGTTCATCGAGACGACCGAGGCGACTTTCCATCGCGCCAAGACGCTCGACGAGCTCGCCGCGAAAGCCGGCTTGCCGGCGGCGGCGCTGAGCGAGACGATCGCGGCCTACAACAACGCCGTCGCGAACCACACGACGGCACAACTTCAGCCGACGCGCAGCGCTGATACCGGCCATATCTGGGGCTCGAAGGCGCAGCCGATCCGCACAGCGCCGTTCTTCGCCGTGCCGCTTTGCGCCGGAATTACCTACACGATGGGCGGCGTCGCGATCGATGCCGATGCGCGCGTGCGGCATAAAAATGGCGGCGCGATCGCCGGCCTCTACGCCGCCGGCGGCACGATCGGCGGGCTCGAGGGCGGGCCGGTCACCGGCTACAGCGGCGGTCTCGCCAAGGCGCTGACCTTCGGGAAGATCGCCGGCGAGACGGTCGCGCGCGACATCAAAGGGCGTTGAGCGATGGCCGAGCCGCACCGCATCGACGTGCACCATCATGTGACGCCGCCGAGCTACATCGCCGCCGCGGCGCAGATCACCTATGGCAACGCGCCGCGCATGTCCTGGACCTTGGAGCGCTCGCTCGAGGACATGGACAAAGGCGGCGTGGCCACCGCGATCATCTCGCTGCCGCATCCGGTGACGATCTGGCCCGAGCCCAAGGACAAGCAGCGCGCGCTGGCGCGCGACTGGAACGAGTTCGTCACGACGATGGCGCAGGATCATCCCGGCCGCTTCGGCCTCTTCGCCTCGCTGCCGATCCTCGATATCGGAGGAAGCCTCAAAGAGATCGAGCACGCCTATAGCGCGCTCAAGGCCGACGGCATCAATCTCATCACGAATATCGGCGATAAATGGCTCGGCGATCCTTATTACAATCCGATCTTCGAAGAGCTCAATCGCCGCAAGGCGGTGATCTATACCCATCCGCTGGCGCCCAACTGCCTGCATGATTGCCTGCCGGGGGTGAACGATTCGGTGATCGAGTTCGGTTCCGACACGACGCGCGCGATCGCCAGCCTGATCTTCGGCGGCGCGACGACGCGCTATCCCGATATCAAATGGATCTTCTCGCATGCCGGCGGGACGATGCCGTTCCTCGTCGAGCGTTTCGAGCGCGCGCCCGGCCGCTGGGCACCCGCGGTCGAAGGGGGCTCGCTCGCGCATCTGAAACGCTTTCATTACGACACGGCGCAAGCCGCGCATCCTTGGGCGCTGATGGGGCTGACGCGGCTCGTTGCCAGCACGCAGATCCTGTTCGGGACGGATTTCCCCTATCGCACCGCGACCGAGACCGCGCAAGGCATCCGAGATTTCGGTTTTAGCGAAGGCGATCTCGCCCTCATCGACCGTGGCAACGCCGCGCGGCTGCTGCCGCGGTGGAAGTAACCGCACGCTATCCCAAATTCGTCATTGCGAGCGAAGCGAAGTAATCCAGGATGCAGCTGGGTGCCGCCCCGGATTGCTTCGTCGCTTACCTCCTCGCAATGACGGGATTGGAAATCCGTCAACCCACATCCTCGATCGCGAAGCCCGCGACGCGTTTGTAATTGTCGCTGAGCGCCTTCAGCTCGGCCTGGGTGATGAATTTGTCGAGGTTGTCGTAAGGCTTATCGCCGGTCAGCTCCTCGACGCGGATATTGATGAAATCGGGCGGGTGCTCGCGATTGGTGCGCACGATCTTCGCCGTCGTCTCGCGCCGCTTGGTCTCGTATTCGGCGAGCACTTGCGCGGCGTTGCCGACGCGCCCGAAAAGATCGGCGAGGCTGCGCGCATCGATGAGCGCCTGCGCCGCGCCGTTCGAGCCGCGCGGATACATCGGATGCGCCGCATCGCCGGCAAAGGTGATGCGGCCGAAGGTCCAGCGCGCGATCGGGTCCTTATCGACCATCGGATATTCGAGGATCGTGTCGGCGTTGCGGATCAGCTCGCCGACATCGAGCCAATCGAATTTCCAGCCCTGATAGATCGGCAGGAAATCATCGAGCTTGCCGGATTTGTTCCAATCGTTCTTCTCGACATTCTGCGTCTGGATCTCGGCCATCCAATTGACGAGCTGGTTTCCCGCGCCGTCGATATCGTCGATGATCGGATAGATCACGATCTTGCCGGTGCGGATCGAGCCGACGCGCATATAGGAGCGGCCGGTGAGGATCGCCTTGCGCCGCGTCACGCCGCGCCAGGTGTTGATGCCGGAGAAAGCCACCTGCTCATCGGGATAGAATTGCTTGCGCACGGCGGAGTTGATGCCGTCGCAGCCGATCGCGACCTCGGCGTTGATCGATGGCGCGTCCTTGCCGCTGGAGGTCTCGCGGAAGCGGATGGTGACACCGCTGTCGTTCTGCTCGATCGCGACGCAGTGCCGGTTGGTGACGATGCGGTCGGGGCCGAGCGCGGCGAGCGCCGCACGATAGATCGCCATATGCAGCCGGCCGCGATGGATGCCGAGCTCGGGATAGGAATAGCCGCCGAACTTGCCGCGCGGCTCCTTGTAGAGAAGCTGGCCGAAGCGGTTGAAGAAGCAGCTTTCGACATTCTCGATGGCGAGCGACTTGATCTCGGGGAGGAGGCCGAGCGCATCGAGCTCGCGCGTCGCATGCGGCAGCAAGGTGATGCCAACGCCCAATTCCTTGAGCTCGGGCGCGGTCTCGTAGACGCGGCAGTCGATATTGCGGCGCTTCAGATTGAGCGCCAGGGCGAGGCCGCAAATGCCGCCGCCGATGATCGCAACCTTCGTATCGATACTCATGACTTTCCCGAACGGTTTTTTTGCGCTTCCCGCGCCAGCGCAACATACTTCTTCGTTTGCGCCCATGCATTGGGCAAGGTCGCCGCACCCTCGGGCGCGGAAATCTCGTTAAAGCGCTGCGCGACGGTCTCGGGGCTCCGATCCTCGGGCGGCAGGTAGATACCCGCCGTCTCGACGACTTCGGCGCGCGCGAAGCAGCCGGCCCCGGCGCAAAGCATCACGCCCGACGGCGCCTCCGCGCTGACAAGAAAGAGCAACCCGGGCGTGACATCCGCGGGATCGAGCAGTGCGCGGTCTTCTTCCGGCAGCAGCGCCTCGGTCATGCGCGTCGTGGCGGTCGGCGAGAGGATGTTGACGCGGATGTCGTTCTTGCGGCCCTCCTGGTCAAGCACTTTCATCAGCCCGATCAACGCCGCTTTCGCCGTGGCGTAATTCGCCTGGCCGAAATTGCCGTAAAGGCCGGTGGACGAGGTGGTGAAGACGATGCGGCCGTAATTTTGCGCTCGCATCCGCTCCCAGACCGCCTTCGCCGCGTGGAATCCGCCGAGGACGTGGACTTCGAGCATGGCGCGGAAATCCTCGAGCGCGAGCTCGCCGAAGCTCTTGTCGCGCAGGATGCCGGCATTGTTGACGAGGATGTCGATCCGGCCCCAGCGCTCAAGCGCGCCCGCGACCATCGCCGCGACCTGTGCCGGATCGGTGACGTCGGCTGTATCTGCAACGGCCGTCCCGCC
>DATNGE010000219.1:0-6820 GCA_035606035.1 Allostellaceae bacterium | reverse complement strand
CAGGGCAAGATCGAAGACCGCTCGCGCGAGCAATTGGGCCGGTCCGACGCGGCCCTCGTCATGCTGCGCCGGATGTGGCGCAGCCAGCTGGAAGCGCTCGGCGAGGGACGGCCTCTGAAAGAATTCGGTACGCCGGATCCGCAGGCGCTGCGACGGGAAGAGTTCGAGGCGATGGGGTTCAACGCCTGACATTCCGTCTCACCGCCGGCGCGTCGCAAGCGCCGGCGGGAATTGCTATCTCTTCGCCGTGCCATGGCATTGAACATCGTCACCTGGAACATCAACTCGGTGCGGTTGCGCATCGATCTCGTCAAACGCGTCGTCGACGAGCTGAAGCCCGACGTCTTCTGTCTGCAGGAGACGAAGACGCCGGATGAATTCTTCCCGCGCGAAGCCGCCGAGGCGATGGGCTTTCCGCATATGCTCGTCCATGGGATGAAGGGCTATAACGGCGTTGCGATCCTCTCGAAGCTGCCGCTCGACAAGGCGCGGAACGAGGGCTGGTGCGGCAAGGAAGATTGCCGCCACATCATTGCCGAGCTGCCCGGCGGCATCGAGCTGCACAATGTCTATGTGCCGGCGGGCGGCGATATTCCCGATCCGGAAGAGAATCCGAAATTTGCGCATAAACTGCGTTTCATCGACGAGGTCGCCGCCTGGTTCAAAGGCCAGCGCGCCAGCGACAAGCCGATGATCCTCGTCGGCGATCTCAACGTCGCGCCGCTCGAGACCGACGTCTGGTCGCACAAACAGCTCTTGAAAGTCGTCAGCCATACGCCGGTCGAGGTCGAGAAATTTGGCCGCATGCAGGAATCGGCGAGCTTCGTCGACGCGGTCAGACATTTCATCCCGCCGGAGCAGAAGCTTTACACCTGGTGGAGCTATCGCGCGCGCGACTGGGCCGCCTCCGATCGCGGCCGCCGCCTCGATCATATCTGGGTGACGCCGGTGCTGAAGGATCGCCTCGCCGGTGCCGCCGTCCACAAGAACACGCGCGATTGGCAGCTCTGCTCCGATCACGTGCCGGTGCTGGTCCGCCTCTACGAATAGCCGGTTCGCTTAGGGGATCAGGCGATAGCCGCCCGGCTCGGTGATGAGGATCTCAGCTTTCGCCGGATCGCGCTCGATCTTCTGGCGCAGGCGATAGACATGAGTCTCGAGCGTGTGCGTCGTCACACCCGAATTATAGCCCCAGACCTCGTTCAACAAGATCGCGCGGCCGATCGTCTTCTCGCCGGCGCGATAAAGATATTTGAGGATCGCGGTCTCTTTCTCGGTCAGCCTCACCTTGCGGCGCTTGACGTCGTCGGTCAGCGTCTTGGCGCTCGGCCGGAAGGTGTAGGGGCCGATCGCGAAAACCGCGTCTTCCGATGCCTCATGCTGGCGCAGCTGCGCGCGCAGCCGCGCGAGCAGCACGTTCAACCGGAAGGGCTTGGTGATGTAATCGTTGGCGCCGCTGTCGAGGCCGAGGATCGTATCGGCTTCGCCATCGGCACCGGTCAGCATCAGGATCGGTGCGCGCACGCCGTTGCGCCGCATGACCCGGCAGAGCTCGCGCCCATCCATATCGGGCAGGCCGACATCCAAAAGGATCGCGTCGAAATACTGCGTTCTCGTCGATTCGAGCGCCTCGCCGCCGTTGCTGGCTTCGGCGGCGGAAAATTCCTCGTGCAGCTGCAGCTGCTCGGCGAGCGAACGGCGCAGCGCCTCGTCGTCGTCGATGATCAATATCCTGCGGCCTGAGCTCATCTTCTTCCTGTTCTGCTGCCCGCCTCTTTATAAGGGGGCGGTGCGGCCGCCTATCCCCGGTTCGTGTCCCGTTCAGCGCTCGACCTCGACGCCTTTCCAGAAGGCGACGTAGTTCTTGATCTGTGCCGCTTCGGGCAGCGGTTCGGGATAATACCACGCCGCGTCCTTGTTCTCGCTGCCGTCGACCGCGACCGTGAAATAGTGCGCTACGCCTTTCCAATGACAATGAGTCGTGGTCGCGCTGCCCTTGAAATAGCGCTTGTCGATCGTCTCGGGCGGAAAATAAACATTGCCTTCGACGATCTCGAAGTTCGGGCTCTCGGCAAGCACTTTGCCGTGCCAAACCGCTTTTGCCATCGCGCGCCTCCTTCGCTTGCTCCCGCGACCTTGCGGGCGGGTATTTAAGCAGGCAAGGCCAAGAGGTCGCAATGGCCGATGATAAGAGCGAGCTTGTTCTCGCCGAGCAGGCCGCCGCGTCTCTGTTCCCAGGCATCGATTCGGACAGCGGCTTCGGGCGCGGCCTCGCGCGCGGCCGCCGCCTCGCCCGCGATCAGCGCCGCCAGCAGCGCCGCATCGCGAGGTGCCAAGCGCCAGTCGGTCGCCGCACGCTCGACGTGGAAGCCAGCTTGCTGCAACAGCGCGTCCATCACATCCGGCGCGGCGCTGCCGAGTGCGGCGCCAAAATCCTTGACGCGTCGCTGATGCGCCGCGAAGGCTTCGGCGACAAGCGCATCGTCGGCGAGCTGCGGCTGCCATTCGCGCCGGCCATCGACATTGAGCACGGCGAGGAAGGGCGCCGGATGCTCGACGAGCAGCGCGATGAAGCGCTCGAGCCATTCGCGCGATACGAGATCGAAGAAGGACGCGGCGGTGATGCCGTCGAATTCCGCTTCGCCGAGCGTCGCCAAATCATGATCGAGGTCGAGCGGCATCGCTTCGATCTCCCAATGCGCCGGTTGCGCCTCGATCCGCGCGCGGCCGCCGCCGGCGGTGATGGGATAGCCTTGGCGCCGTGCCCAGAGCGTGAATTCCTCGGCCTGCGCGACGAGCAGTTCGCGATCGCGATCGATCAGGCGCCAGTCCTGATCGCCGGTGATGCGCGGCAACAACGCGCGGGTATTGGCGCCGGTGCCGGAGCCGAGATCGATCAGCCGCAGCGGCCGTCGCGCCGGCAGCGCGGCGGCGAAGCGGCGCGCGAGTGTGGGGCTGCGCGCGGCGAGATCGGCGCTTTCGCGCAGCTTCAGCCAATCCTGCGGGAAGCGCTCGCTCATGCCGCGAGCCGCAGCACCGCCGTGCGCCACTGCCGGGCGGCTTCGCGCCAATCGGGCAGGGCCTCGCCGGCGCGGCGCGCGCCCTCGCTCAGCCGCGCGAGCAGCCGGCGATCGCCGATCGCGCGGGCGAGCGCTGCGCGCAACGCCGCGACATCGCCGGGCAGCACGAGCAGCCCAGCGCTTTCCGGCACGGTATGGGCAATGGCGCCGCCCGAGGTCGCGACGATCGGCAGGCCATAAGCAAGCGCCTCGGCAAACGCCATGCCGTAGCCCTCGAGATACGAGGGCAGCACGAAGAGATCGGCATCGTCATAGGCGAGCGGCAATTGCTCCGGGCGGCGCTCGCCGAGCAGGCGGACATTCGCCTCGAGGCGATGCCGCGCGATCAGCGCGCGCAGCGCGGTGGCGCAATCGGGATCGCGGCTCAAGCTGCCGACGCAATCGAGCCGCCACGTTTCGCGATCGATCGCCGCGAGGGCTTCGATCAGTACGCGATGGCCCTTGCGCGGCGTCACCGTGGCGACGCAGAGCAGATGCAATGGGCGGCGGAAATTGTCGCGCTCGCGGGCGACGACGGGTTTCGCCGTGCCGGGCGGCGTGATGGCGATGCGTGCCTCCTCGACGCCGTCAGCGATCAGCACAGCGGCGGTGTTCGGGCTCGGACAGACGCAACCGCGCAGCAGCGGCAGCAGACGGCGCTCGGCGGCTTGGAAGGACGCGATCTTGGCGGCCGGCAACCCGGTCTCGTCGGCGAGCGCGTGATGAATGAAGCCGATCAGCTTGAGGCGTTGCGCCGCGGCGGCGAGGCAGTCGCTGAAGCCCAAAAGCCCGAGTCCGTCGATCACCGCGATCGCGCCGTCGGGCAGGGCGGCGAGTGCCTGCGCCGCCGCTTCATGCGCCGCTGGATCGGCATCGGGAAATTGCCCAGCGAGTTCGACGACGGCAACGTCGTCGCCACGCGCGCGGAGCTCAGCAACGATGTGGCGTGCGAAGATATAGCCGCCGGTAAGCTGATCGATCGGCCCCGGGACGATCAGCGCAAGCTTCACACCAATGATCCCTCGAAAGCGGCCCAGGCCACCGGCGATTCACGCAGGGTCACGCGCATCGCCGTGAGCGCGCCCGCGGTGCCCTCGCCCAGCGCGCCCGCCGCGATACGCGGTTTGAGGCGGCGGAAAATCTCGCCGGCGAGGAATTCGGTCGTGGTGTTGCGTCCCTTGAAGGCGGACAGCTCGTCGAGATTGCGGTAATTGATCTCGCCGAGCACGGCTTTAAGCGTCTCGAGCGCTTTGCCGATATCGCAGACAAGACCGTCGGCATCGAGCTCGGCGCGGCGCACTTCCATCTCGACCGCATAAGTCGCGCCGTGCAGGCGCTGCGCCGGGCCGAAAATCTCGCCGACGAAGCTATGCGCGATCATCACGTGATCGCTGACCGTGAGCGAATACATCGCGCGAACCTTAGCGATAACGGACGATCTCGGCGAGGGCGCCATCGGGCGCGGCGGCGAGTTGCGCCAGGCGCTGCGGCAGCTCATCGAGCGTGCAATGGCCGGTGATGAGCCGGTCGTAGACCGGATCGGCGAGCAATGTCAGGGCGAGAGCCAAGCGCTCGCGATGCGTTCGCCGGGCACGACGCGCCGGCGCGACCGCGCCCACCTGCGATGAGATCAGTTGCAAGCGGCGCTGATGAAAAGCATCGCCGAGCGGCACGCTCACCGGCTTGTTGCCGTACCAGCTAAGCTCGATCAGCTTGGCTTCGAAGCCGGCGAGGCGCAGCGTCGTCGCGAGGCCGGCTTCGCTGGCGCTGGTATGGAAGACGATATCGCAATCGCCGCGTGCCGCATCGGGCATGGCAAAGCCGCAGCCGAGCGCGGCCGCGTTCGGTGCGCGCCGCGGATCGATATCGATAAGCTCGACGCGGGTGCCGGGAATTTTCGCGGCGAGCGCCGCGATGAGACAGCCGACCACCCCGGCGCCGACGACCGCGATGCGATCGCCGAGGCACGGGGCCGCATCCCACATCGCGTTGAGCGCGGTCTCCATATTGGCGGCGAGCGCTGCGCGCTCGTCGGGCACAGTCTCCGGCACCGGCACGACGGCGTCGGCCGGCACGACGTAAAAATCCTGATGCGGGTAAAGGCAAAAGACGCGCTGGCCGCGCAGCGCGGCCGAGCCTGCCTCGACCGTGCCGATGGAGGCGTAGCCGTATTTCACCGGCGCCGGAAAATCACCTTCCTGGAACGGACAGCGCATCGTTTGGTATTCGCTCGGCGGCACGCGGCCCAAGAACACGAGGCTCTCGGTGCCGCGGCTGATGGCGCTGGCGGCGGCGCGGATCAGCACTTCCTCGGCGGTGGGCGCAGCCAGAGCCGCTTCGCGAATCTCGCCGCGGCCGGGCGCGACGAGCCAGAAAGCGCGCCCCCTCTCGCTCATCGTGGCGCGCTCATCGCTACAGGCCGAAGATGCACTCGAAAAGCGTGTCGGCACCGAGTGACAAGCGGCGGATCGGCGGGCGCAAGCCGGAACCGGGCTCGCTGATCGGCGGCAAGGTGATGCTCGGCCGGCCCGAGCCGATGAGCAGCGGCGCGACGGTGATCTGCAGCCGGTCGAGGCAGCCGGCGCGCAGGAAATTCGAGATCGTCACGCCGCCGCCCTCGATGAAGAGCCAATGGAGACCGCGCGCGGCGAGCGCGTCGCGGATTGCCCGCGGTGCGATGACGGACTCCGTTCGCGGCAGAAAGATGGTCTCGACATCGGGCGCGGCATGACCGTTCCGGTGGTCGGCGGCGGCGATCACGATCGTGCGCGCGCCGCGGTCGGTAAACAGCTTGTGATGTGCGCCGAGCTTCCGTTCTGGATCAATAACGACCCGTACCGGGTGCGTGCCGCTGCAGCGCCGCACCGTCAGCATAGGATCGTCATGCAGCACCGTATCGGCGCCGACCACCACAGCATCCGCAAGCGCTCGCATGCGATGGGTGTGGCAGAGATCTTCTTCGCCCGAAATCCAGCGCGAGGCACCGCTCATCGCCGCGATCTTACCGTCGAGGCTTTGCGCCAGATGCGCCACGGCAAAGCTCTGCCCCGGCGCAACGGCGCAAAGCGGCCCATAAAGCGCCTCGAGCTCGCCCGCGCCGATACTACCGAGAGGTGCGCCGCGCCGATTGGCGAGCACTGCTCGCCATTGCGCTTCGCTGCGCCCTCTTATGTCTCCTTCTGCGGCCATGCTAAGGCTTGCTCCGACAACGCATAATGAGGCAGGGATTGACCCTTGAGTAGGAACAAATTTTCGCGAGCAACGATCCCCCAGCCCTTCGGGGTTGCAAATTGGGTGACGGCCGCACGCGCCGTCTATGCCGCCTGTTTGCTCGGCTACGGCTCTTGGGCGCTGCTGGTCGCTGATCTGCCGGGTCTGACCATGCGCTGGTTTTGGGTGGTCGGGGCGCTCGGCGCGTTGGCGCTCGACGGCGTCGATGGCCGGCTTGCCCGCCGGCTTGGCCAGGCGAGTGCCTTCGGCGCGCGTTTCGATATGGAAACCGACGCCGCGACAGTGCTGGCCTTGAGCCTTCTCGTTTGGCTCTGCGGTCAGGCGGGGCCCTGGGTACTGGCAATCGGGCTGATGCGCTATATCTTTGTCGGGGTAGGCCGGGTTTGGCCGGCTTTGGCGGCGCCCCTGCCGCCGAAAAAGCGCCGCCAGGCGATCTGTGTCGCGCAAATGGCGGCGCTGATCCTGGCGCTGGTGCCGAGCGTGCCGTCGGAATGGGCGAGCCCGCTCTGCCTCGCCGCCGTGGCAGCGCT
>DATNGE010000218.1:0-3551 GCA_035606035.1 Allostellaceae bacterium | reverse complement strand
GCATGGACGACAGGCAGGGCGTCCCACCGGAATCAACCGGCCATGATCGCACTCCTATCATCGTTGCGATCGGTGCCTCGGCGGGCGGCATTCACGCTCTGCAAAATTTTTTCGATGTCATTCCAGAGCGATCGGGCGCCGCCTTTGTCGTCGTCGTCCATCTCGATCCCGGCCATCGCAGCGAATTGCCGCAAATCTTGGGCGCCCGGACGCGCATGCCGGTGGTCGCGGTCGAGGACCGGGTCGATTTGCGGGCCGATCATGTCTATGTGATCCCGCCCGACCGGCGTCTGCAATTGGTCGATCACGAGATCGCCGCGCCGCCTTTCGACGAGCCGCGCGGCCAGCGCAGCCCGATCGATCAATTCTTCCGCTCCGTGGCCGAGCGGGTGGGCGACGGCTTCGCCGTCATTTTGAGCGGCGCCGGCTCGGATGGCGCGGTCGGCGTCAAGGCGGTCAAGGAGGCGGGCGGAATCATCCTGGTTCAGGACCCGAACGAGGCCGAATATTCCTCGATGCCGCGCGCGGCGATCGCGACGGGCGTCGCCGATTTCGTGCTTCCGGTCGAGGATTTGGTGCGGCGCCTGACCGAGCTGATCGAGCTGAAGAAATCGGGACCGCTGCCGGAGGAGCAGGCTTTCGACGAAGAGCTGCTGCGGCGCGTCCTCGCGCATCTGCGCGTGCGCACCGGGCACGATTTCTCGAAATACAAGCGCTCGACCGTGCTGCGGCGGATCGCCCGGCGGATGCAGGTCGCCCGCAGCGAGAGTCTCAGGGACTATTACGACGTGCTGCGCGACAGCGCCGAAGAGGCGCAGGCGCTGCTCGGCGATCTGCTGATCTCGGTGACGACGTTCTTTCGCGACAACGATGCGTTCGCGGCGCTGAAAGCGCATTTTCTGCCGCAGCTTTTCACCGACCGGGAAGCGAGCGATACGCTGCGCGTCTGGGTTGCCGGCTGCGCCACCGGCGAAGAGCCCTATTCGGTGGCGATGCTGCTGCTCGAGGAGGCAGCAAAGCACCCGATCCGTCCCGCGATCCAGGTTTTTGGCTCCGATCTCGATTCGCGGGCGCTGGGCGTCGCGCGCGAGGGGCGCTACGGCGCGGCGATCGAGACGGATGTCGGGGAAGAGCGCCTGCGCCGCTTCTTCACGCGCGAGGGAGACGGGTATCGCGTGCGCCAGGAGCTGCGCGATATCGTGCTGTTCGCGGTTCATGATTTGCTGAAGGACCCGCCGTTCTCGCGCGTCGACCTGATCTCCTGCCGCAATCTCCTCATCTATCTCGATCGCGACTTGCAAGAGCAGGTTTGCGGCACGTTCCATTATGCGCTCAATCCGGGCGGCTTCCTCCTGCTGGGCGCATCGGAAACGGCCGACAATCCGGCAGGTCTCTTTCGCATGCTCGATCGCAATCTGCGCATCTATCAGACGGCTGCGCAAAAAGGCGATCGGCCGCGCCTGCTTCCGCGTCTGCTCGGCCCGATCACCATACGTGAACCGGCGCCGGCCTTCGGCCATCCCGTCACGCCGTCCGCCGCGCTCAGCGAGGCAGCACGCCATCGCGGCGCGCTCGAGAAGTTCGCGCCGCCGAGCATGCTGATCGATTCGGCCCACCGGGTGGTGCATTTGTCGGAAAGCGCCGGGCGCTTCATCGCACCCTCGGGCGGACCCTTGAGCGGCGATGTCGTCGATCTGGTGCGGCCGGAGCTGCGCTTCGAGCTGCGCTCGGCCTTGAACCGGGCGTTCGAGCGCAACGAGCCGACGCTCAGCCTTCCCATTCCCGTGACCTTCAACGGGTCGGCGCATCGGGTCCATCTCTGGGTCAAGCCCGAGCCGCGGGAGGACGCCGCCGCGCCGCATGTCGTGGCGATGTTCATCGAGGGCGAGGCGGTGGAGGCCAATCTCTCTTTGTCGCCGCAACAGCAGGCCGCGAACGACACCGTGCGCCGCCTGACGCAAGAGCTTGATCTCAGCCAGTCGCGTCTGCGCACGATGCGCGAGGAATCCGAGGCCGCCAACGAGGAGCTGCGCGCGGCGAACGAGGAGCTGCAATCGATCAACGAGGAGTACCGCTCGACCTCCGAAGAGCTCGAGACCAGCAAGGAGGAGCTGCAATCGATCAATGAAGAGCTGCAGACCGTCAACAGCGAGCTGAAGCTGAAGCTCGAAGCGATCTCGCGCGCGCATACCGATCTGCAAAATCTCATGGCGGCGACCGATTTCGGCACGCTGTTCCTCGATGCGTCCTTTCGCATCAAGCGCTTCACCGAGCGCGTCTCCGAGCTTTTCTCCATCACGCCAGAGGACGAAGGCCGGCCGATCACCGATTTCACCCATCAACTTGCTTATGACGATTTGACCAAGGATGCGCGCAGCGTCCTGGCGGATCTGGTGCCGGTGCGGCGCGAAGTGGCGAGTCGCGACGGGCGCTGGATCGATCTGCGCATGCGGCCCTACCGCACGGCCGACAACAAGATCGACGGCGTGGTGATCACTTTCGTCGACATCACCGAGCGCCGCGAAGTCGATGAAGCCTACCGAATCAACCAAGCTCAATTGGCGCAGCAGAAGCGCCTCGTCGATCTGTCGCGTGCGCCGATTTTCGTTTGGGATTTCGACGGCCCCATCGTCGATTGGAATCGCGGCAGCGAGGAGCTTTACGGCTTCAGCCGCGCCAAAGCCATTGGCAAGCTGAAGGAGCGGCTGCTCGAGCTGGAGCCGGCGGCGTTCGAGCGGATGAAGGCCGAGCTTTTGCGCGACGGCAGTTGGAGCGGCGAGCGCCGGCATAAAACGAAAAGCGGACGAGAGTTGATCGTCGAGGCGCGGCTGCAGCTCGAGACATTCGAGGGCCGCCGCCTCGTCCTCGAAAGCGCGCTCGACGTTACCGAGCGCAAGGTCTGGGAAGAGCGCCAGCGCATGCTGCTGCGCGAGTTGAGCCACCGCGTCAAGAACACGCTGACGGTGGTTCAGGCGATCGCGCATCAGACGATGCGGGCGACCGCCTCGCCGCAAGATTTCGTCGAGCGCTTCGACGGCCGGCTGGCGGCGCTCGCCAGCACCCATAGCTGGCTCATGCAGCTCGATTGGAAGGGCGCCGATCTCGCCGGTCTCGTGCGCGATCAGCTCGCGCCCTATATGGGCGAGGGTCTGGAGCGGCTGCGCATCGAGGGCGACACCGTGACCTTGCCGCCCGATCTTGCGATGCCGTTCGGCCTCGTTCTCCACGAGCTTGCCACAAATGCGGCCAAATATGGCGCGTTGTCGCGGCCTTCGGGCAAGGTCGAGCTGAAATGGAGCGTCAATTCCGGGAGCGATCATCCGGCTTTGGAGTTCATATGGGAGGAACGGGACGGTCCTGTGGTGCGGGCTCCAGGCAAGGCGGGGCTCGGCACCAGGCTGATCGAGGGCGCGATCCCGAATGCCCAAGTGAAGCGCGAGTTCCTTCCCGAAGGATTGGTGTGCCGGCTGACGGTGCCGCTCGTGGAGGCGAATGGCCAAGCAAATGGAGCCGACTCGGTCTGAGCGTCTGATGGGCGCTCATCTTCTCGT
>DATNGE010000217.1:0-2064 GCA_035606035.1 Allostellaceae bacterium | reverse complement strand
GCGTCGAAGCCCGGCGGCAGGCGGAAGCGCAGATCCAGCGATTTCGAATTGACGCTTTTGAGCTCCCAGGCCCAGCTTAACGGCCCGTCATGGCCTTCGGCACGGGCGAAGCCCGTCATGCTCGCGATTGTCATGGCGGGGTTATAACGGCGCGCGCCAGCAGCGGCTAGGCACCCTGTACGACAGCGCACGGGAAGCGGCGATCGCCATGGAAGCCGCGCGACGCCGCCGCTTTGGTGAACCTTCGGCCTCGCGCGATGGTTACGGAGGAAAGCACATCTTCGACATCGCCGCGCCATGCACAGGATGATTCGGGAGGCTGCCGATGAACTGGCCACGTATTGCGCTGCTAACTATCGCAGCCGGTTGCGGCGCGATCGCTCTGCTCCGTCGCGGATCACAGCCGCGCCCTGAGGATGTGCTACCTCGTTGGAACGCCGGAGGCACCCACCGGCCGGCGGGACCTGAGTTTATGCGCGCTCCGCCTGAGCATTGGGACAAGGTCGATCAAGCGTCCGACGAATCCTTTCCGGCGAGCGATCCGCCTTCCTACTACCTGATCAGCTTGTAGCTTCTGGGTGTTCGAGACGGCGGTTGGATTCAGCCGCCGTTGGGTCCGCCGCTTTGGCTCTGCGTCGCGCGCAGCCTGGCGACGTTCTTATTGTGCTCTTCGAGCGTCTTGGCGAAGGCATGCCCCCCGGTGCCGTCGGCGACGAAATAAAGCTCGCCGCGATCGTCGGGCTGCAGCGCCGCCTTCAGCGAGGCGAGGCCCGGATTGTCGATCGGCGTCGGCGGCAGGCCCTTATCGACATAGGTGTTGTAGGGCGATTCGATCGAGAGATCCTCATGCCCCAGCGGATGCGGCATCGGCACCGCGCCGCCCTTGGTCATGACATAGATCACCGTCGGATCGGCCTGCAGCTTCATGCCGAGCTTCAGGCGCTCGATGAAGACGCCGGCGACGCGCGGCCGCTCGGCGGGCTTCGCCGTCTCCTTCTCGACGATCGAGGCGAGGGTCACGGCTTCCGCGGGACTCGCCAGCGGCAGATTCGGCGCGCGCTTGGCCCAGGCCTCGGTGAGCGCCTTCTCCATCGCGCGATGCATGCGTGTCAGCAGCTCCCGCCGCGTATTGCCCATGACGTAGAAATAGGTGTCGGGCAGCAGCGTCCCTTCCGGCGGCTCGGCCTCGATCGTGCCGTCGAGCGCCGGCGCGGCATCGATGAGCGCGACGATCTGCGCCGAACTAAGGCCTTCGGGAATGGTCAGCTTGTGGCGATAGACCTTGCCGCTGTCGAGCAGATCAGCGGCACCGGCGGCGCTGATGCCGGCCGCGAATTCGTATTCGCCGGCTTTGAGGCCCGCCGCGCGGCCGGTCACATGGGTGCCGATCGCGAAGAGATAGCCATTCTCGATCACGCCATTCGCCGCCAGCAGCGTGCCGACCTCGCGCGTACCGGCGCCTTTCGGGATGACGACGATCTTCGCCTCGGTGAGCGGCCCCGGCGCGTTATAGGCACGGCCGCCGATATAAACGGCAATGCCGGCGAGCAGCAGGATGGCGATCAGCCCCCCTGCTGCGCGAACCACCCAGCGCATGTCAGGGAGCCCCAACGCTCAAGGAGCAGGGCCGAAGATCAGCGAAGCGTTGGTGCCGCCGAAGCCGAAGGAATTGGAGAGCGCGCGGCGGACTTTGCGCTCCTTGGCCTTCAAGGGCACGAGATCGATGTCACAGGACGCGCTCGGCTTCTCGAGATTGAGTGTCGGCGGCACGATCTGATCGCGCATCGAGAGAATCGAATAGATCGCCTCGACGGCGCCGGCCGCGCCCAGAAGATGTCCGATCGCCGATTTGGTCGACGACATCGAGAGCTTATAGGCGTCATCGCCGAAGAGCCGCTTCACCGCGCCCAGCTCGATCTCGTCGCCCAAGGGCGTCGAGGTGCCATGCGCGTTGATGTAGTCGATATCTCCCGTCCCGAGCCCGGCGCGCTTCAGCGCGTTGCGCATGGCGCGGAAGCCGCCATTGCCGTCCTCTACCGGCGCGGTGATGTGATAAGCATCGCC
>DATNGE010000216.1:0-15648 GCA_035606035.1 Allostellaceae bacterium | reverse complement strand
ATCGAGCGCCGCCTGCCGTGTGCCGGTGAGCAGCACCTTGGCGCCGGCGCCGTGGAGCGCGCGCGCGATCGCGCCGCCGATGCCGCCCGAGGCGCCGGTGACCAGCGCGGTTTTGCCGGTGAGATCGAACATGCGCCCCCGCTTAGAAAATTCCGTTGATCGTCATCGCGAGGCCACGCAGTGGCCGTGGCGATCCAGAAATCTGGATTGCCGCGTCGCCCCTCGGGCTCCTCGCAATGACGGTTTTCAATATTTCGCTCACAGTGTCTTCACGAAAGCTTCGATCTCGGCCGGCGTGCCGATCGCCGATGCCGCGAGTTCGCGATCGATGCGCTTGGCGAGGCCGGTCAGCACCTTGCCGGCGCCGAGCTCGATGAGCTCGTGCACGCCCTGCTCTTTCATCGCAAGAACACATTCGCGCCAGCGCACCAGGCCAGTGACTTGTTCAACCAACAACCGCTTGATCTCGTCCGGATCGCGCACCGGCGCGGCGCTGACATTGGCGATGAGCGGGACCCAGGGCTCGGAGAGCTTCACCTCGGCGAGCGCCTCTTCCATCTCGTCGGCGGCCGGCTGCATCAGCGCGCAATGGAAGGGCGCGCTCACCGGCAGCATGATCGAGCGCCTGACGCCGCGTTCCGCCGCGATCGCGACGGCGCGCTCGACCGCGGTCTTGTGGCCGCTCACGACGAGCTGCCCTCCGCCATTGTCATTGGCGAAATCGCAGACTTCGCCCTGCCCCGCTTCCTTGGCGACGTCGCGCGCGACATCGAGCTCGGCGCCGAGCATTGCCGCCATCGCACCCATGCCGACCGGCACGGCGCGCTGCATCGCAAGCCCGCGCCGCTTCAAGAGCCGCGCCGCATCGGCGAGCTCGAGGGCATGCGCGGCGGCGAGCGCCGAATATTCGCCGAGCGAATGCCCGGCGACGAAAGCGACGTGGGTCTTGAGATCGAGCTTGCCGTCCTTCTCCAAAATGCGCGCGACCGCGAGGCTCGCCGCCATCAGCGCCGGCTGCGCATTCTCGGTAAGCGTCAGATCGCTCTCCGGCCCTTCGAACATCAGGCGCGAGAGATTTTGATGCAGCGCCTCGTCGATCTCGGCGAAGACGTCGCGCGCCGTCGCGAAGGCGCCGGCGAGATCGCGCCCCATGCCGACCGCCTGCGAGCCTTGGCCCGGAAATACGAGGGCGCGCGTCATGCCGCCTCCCATTCGCTTATCACGTGCAACGCCAGAGATCAGAAAACGTTCGACCAGTCCATATGCAGGTAGTCGAGGTTCAGCCGGTCGTAATGGCCGCAGCGCAGCTTCTGATCGACGAGCTGCTGCTCAAACTGTGCCGGCTGCACGGTCGGCGCTGCGGGCTGCGTGCCCGTGGTGCAGATCGCATGGCCCTTGCGGTCGAGCTCGGCGAGAAGTGGCGCGGCCGGCGCCTCCGCTCCCGCCTCGGGCCGTGCCGTCGAGACGCCGAACTGGTCGCGCGCCGGATCGATGGCGATCGGCACGCAGCCTGATAAAAGACCAAGCAATACAAAAAGATAAAGCAACCGTCCCATCGCGCGCTCCCCGCCCCGCAGACGCTGCGATAACATTTGGGGGAGCGCCTGTCCAGCCGTCGCCACTGCGACGCGCGCGCAGCTTGTCTTGGGCGCGCCATCCGCTATAGTCCGCCGCCTCCTTGCCGGCCCAGCCGGCTAGGCCCGTGCAGCTGACAGTCAGAGCATCGCTCTGACCAGCGGCGGGCCGCGAAACAGCCATAAGGGGAATCGATGCCGTTCTACGAGAATATCTTTATTGCGCGTCAGGACATATCCACCGCCCAGGTAGAAGCCCTGACCGACACATTCGCCAACCTCGTCGCCGAGAATGGCGGCAAGGTCGAGAAGCGCGAATACTGGGGTCTGCGCAACCTCTCCTACCGCATGAAGAAGAACCGGAAGGGCCATTACGTGCTCTTCAATCTCGATGCGCCGCCCGCCGCGGTGAGCGAGCTCGAGCGCAACATGCGCATCAACGAGGACGTGCTGCGCTACTTGACCATCCGCGTCGAGGAGCTCGAGGCCGGGCCGTCGGCGATGATGCGGCGCAGCGAACGCGACGAGCGCGACCGGGATCGCGACCGCGGCCCGCGCCGCGGCTATGGCGACCGCGACCCGCGCGAAGAAGACAGGGAGATGAGCGATGGCCGATAACGACGAACGCCAAGGCGGCCGCGAAGGACGCCCGGCCGCGCGGCGGCCTTTCTTCCGCCGGCGCAAATCCTGCCCCTTCTCGGGGCCGAACGCGCCGAAGATCGACTACAAGGATGTGAAGCTGATGCAGCGCTTCGTGTCCGAGCGCGGCAAGATCGTGCCGAGCCGCATCACCGCGGTCTCGACCAAGAAGCAGCGCGAGCTGGCGCAGGCGATCAAGCGCGCGCGCTATCTTGGGCTTCTGCCCTACGCGTTGCGCTAGGAGCACGCCGCCATGTTGGATGTGATCCTGTTGGAGCGGGTCGAAAATCTCGGCCAGATGGGCCAGGTGGTGCGGGTGCGCCCGGGCTTCGCGCGCAATTTCCTCCTGCCGCAGAAAAAGGCGATGCGCGCGACCAAGGAGAACCTCGCCTATTTCGAGAAGCAGCGGGCGCAGCTCGAAGCGCAGAATCTGACGCGCCGCAAAGAAGCCGAGCAGGTCGCGGACAAGCTCAACGGCCTCAAGGTCGTGCTCATCCGCCAGGCCGGCGAGAGCGGCCAGCTCTACGGCTCGGTCTCGGCGCGCGATCTCTCCGACGCGGTGACGGAAGCCGGCTTCACCATCACCCGCGGCCAGATCGTCTTGGAGAAGCCGATCAAGACGCTCGGCCTCTTCCCCTTGAAGGTCGTGCTGCATCCCGAAGTCTCGGTGCAGGTGACGGCGAATATCGCGCAATCGGCCGAAGAGGCCGAGATGCAGGCGCAAGGCATCGATCCGCTGAAGCTCGCGGCGGAAGCCGCGGCGCGCGAAGCGGAAGAGCAGCGCCAGGCAGCGGCCAGCGCTGCCGCGCAAAACGAAGGCGCGCCGGAGCGTTAATAAAAAACGCGCAGTTACATGCGCGTCTTCAAGCTGGATCCGCTCGACCTCTTTCGTTATCACGGCCAGAGGCTGCTCTGGGACCGTGCGCTGCGCGGTGCGCTCTCGGTGGCGGGGCCGAGCCTTCTCGGCGTCGCGCTCGGCGATCCCGAGCTCGGCCTCATCGCGACGCTCTGCGCGCTCTGGCCGTGGATCAACGATCTCGGCGGCGATCTCCGGGATCGCCTGATCAACATGGCGACGAGCGGCGACGCCATTATCCTCGGCGGCATCCTCGCTTATATCGCCGGCGAGAGTTACTGGGCGCAGCTCGTCGTGCTGTTCTTCTGCGCCATTGCCATCGGCTGGGTACACAACACGAGCCGCGCCTTGGAGAACGCGGCGCGCTGCATGGGCTTCAGCTTCGTCATCGTCGCGACACTCAACCTCGCGAGCCCGCGCCTTATCGTGCCCGCGCTCGCCGGCAGCGCCTGGGCGATGCTGATCGTCTGGGCCGATCATCAGCTGCGCCGACGCTATCCGACGGAGACCGGCGGCAGCGTGCGCAAGGGCCTCGCGCATTTCTGGGGGCCGCATGCCGCGGATTGGCGCTTCGGCCTGCGCTATGCGATCGCGGCAGCGCTCGGCCTCGGCCTCGCGATCCACTTCGGCGCGACGCATGTCGCGTGGGTCACGATCACGACGCTCGCGGTGATGCGGCCCAATGATTCGGAGAGCGTGCAGCTGGTTTTACAGCGCGCCTTCGGCACGGCGATCGGCGTCGCCGTCGCATTGGCGATCGTCTCGCTCAGCCACGACGCCTGGCAGCTGACCGTCGCGGCGATCGCGCTCGCCTTCTGCATCTCGCCCGGCATGATCTGGCAGCGCTGGAGCGGCTTCGCCGCGATCACGGCGATGGCCTTGGTGCTGCTCGACATGGCGCTCTTGAGCGAGGGCGGCGATCGGCCGCTGCTGTCCGAGCGCATCTACGACACCGCGCTCGGCTGCGGCGTCGCGCTCGCCACCACCTGGCTGATCTTCCCGAGCCGCTGGCGGCGCCAGCCGGCCACGGGAAGTTGATGTCTGCGGCGCTCTTGAACCGAATTTCCCTTCCGATAGCCTTGGCGCGGGGCCCACAGGGGAACGCCGATGGCCGAGCCGCAAATCCGTTTTAACGACGGCGCCGCTTACGAGAAGATGATGGGAACATGGAGCCGCCTTGTCGGCGACGTGTTCCTCGACTGGCTTGCCCCGGCCAAGGGCCTGAGCTGGGTCGATGTCGGCTGCGGCAACGGCGCGTTTACGCAGGCAATCGTCGATCGCTGCGCGCCCAGCGCGGTGAAAGGCATCGATCCGTCCGAAGGGCAACTCGCCTTTGCGCGCCAACGTCCCGCCGCACGCGTCGCTCAATTCGATCAGGGCAACGCAATGGCGCTGCCCTATGGCGACAACAGCTTCGACGCCGGCGTCATGGCGCTGGTAATCTTCTTTGTTCCGGATCCGGCCAAAGGCATTGCCGAATTGGCGCGCGTGGTCCGCCCTGGCGGGCTCATTGCAACTTACGCCTGGGACATGTTCGGCGGCGGCTTTCCGATGCAGCCAATCCAGGCGGAAATGCCGGCCCTCGGCATCAATCCGCCGGCACCGCCGAGCGCCCCCGCCTCCCGCATTGACGCGATGCGCGCGCTCTGGAGCGGCGCGGGAATAGGCGCCATCGAGACACGCGAGATCACGGTCGAACGCGGCTTCGCGAGCTTTGATGATTTTTGGACGAGCACCATCCCGGGCGCGAGCGCGCTCGCCGCGCTGCCGCCCGATCGTCTGGCGGAATTGAAGGAGCGTGTGCGTCCGCGTCTGCCGACCGACGCGGCCGGCCGCATCACTTACAGTTCCCGCGCCAATGCGATAAAGGGCCGGCTGCCGAAGTAGGGTGGCGCACGCGCCTCGCGCATGGTCCAATAGACAGACAATCATCAAAGGGAGGGGTTGGATGATACGTTTAGGGACTTTCACCGCCACGCTCGGCCTTGCGGCCATAATCGCGGCCCATGCGCAAGCCGCCGAGGGCGTGCTCACGGAGACGCGTCACGTGCTGAGCGCCGATCTCGCGGTCGAGGCGGCGCAAGCTGCCATCGCCTCGTGCAAAGCCCAGGGCTGGAACATCACGGCATCTATCATCGATCGCAGCGGCGCCATGAAGATCTTGCTCGCCGGCGATGGTGCGGGCGGCGTCGGCCGGGAATCGGCGCGCCGCAAGGCCTATACCAGCGCGCTGCTCGGTGTCTCGACCGACGAATTCGGCAAGCGCCTCGCCGGCGGCGGCTTCAACCCGAAGGTTTACGACGCGCAGATGGTGTCGGACGCCGGCGGCGTGCCGATCAAGCTCGGCAACGAAATCATCGGAGGCATTGGCGCGGCCGGCGCGCCGGGCGGCGACAAGGACGAAGCCTGCGCCAAAGCCGGCCTCGCCAAGATCGCCGACCGGCTGAAATAAGAAGCAGGCGAAACGCAAAGACGCCAAGGAGATGCACAATGAGGAAATGAGGCGGTGAGGAATCGCGCGAAGCGCGCCTTAACTCCTTCTCACTGCCTCACTTTCTCATTGTCGTCTAAATTTCTTGGGGAGGTTTTCCTAAATAGATCGCTGCGGCGCGCGCAGCCGCTGCAAGGTCAGACGCGCGATCGCCGCCGGTGCTTCATCCGGCACGGCGAAGCAGGAGCTCGCATTGATCTCGCAGAGCACGTAGCTGTCCTCGCCCTCCGCGTCGCGCGGGCCGAAGAGGAAATCCGCGTCCCAGATGATCGGCAGCGCCGCGCGCTCGAAACCGAGTAGCTCGATCATCTGCGGCACCCATTCCCTCTCCATCTTGGCGCGAAGCCTTTGGAACGGCGCCGCGTCGGGCCCGTGCATGTTGCGGGGGCCGGGCTGCGCGGCGGGAGAGTCCGGGCCTTCCGGCGGCGGCGGGATCAGCGCCTTGATGAGCTGCTGCCCGTAGCCCGCGACTTTATCGCCCGCCATGTAGCAGCGGATCATGCCCTCGGGCAGCCGCGGCTGAAACACCTGGTCGATGATCGCGCCGCCCCAGCCGAAATAGCGCTCGCAGCGCTGCAGGAAATCGTCGAGCGTTGTCTCCTCGGGCACGCTGCCGCGCAGCGCGTGCAAGACGCGCAACCTGCGCGGCGCCAGGAGCTCGACTTTCCACACCCCTTGTCCGCCATTGCCGCGGTTCTGCTTCAAGACGCGCGGCCCCGCTTCGCTGAGCGCGGCGGGAAACGCCGCGCGGAACTCCGCGGCACTACGGTAGAGTCGCGTGTCGCTGCCCCAGCCGAGATGCCGCGTGCGATAGAGCACCTCCTTCACGCCGAGCTTCAGGATCACATCGGGATGTGCGCTGACAAACGGCCCGCGCGCCGCGACCTCGCGCAGCAGTGGATCGAGCGCTTCGCGGGTCTTGCCTTGATGGATGGGATCGACCCAGACCAGCACGCCATCCGCCGCGAGGAGCTGTGCCCGAACCTCATCCGCGAATTCCTCGTCGTAGACCGCGGGCTCAGCGTCGATCCCGAGCGCGGCGAGCTCCTCGAAGACGCGGTAGAAGCGGTTGTTGCGCGGCGTCGCGAGACGCCGCGCTTCGGCATCGCCGCGCCAGAGGATTGCGACCTTAAACGTCTTTGCTTCAGCCATGGACGAGCCCTCCCGCGACAGAAGCTGTTTCCAGTCGGAGCAGGTTGAGCGCCGTGCCGCGAAGGACCAGCCGCTGCTCTTGCGCGCCGAGCCTCGAGGCCGCGAGCACGTCTCGTATCCGCTCAGGCGTCTCGATCACCACCGGCCAGTCCGTGCCCAACAGCACGTGATCGGCCCCGAGCAGATCGACGGCGCTGCGCACCGTCGCGGGATGGAGGCCGGTCGTGTCGACATAGACATGGCGACGCAGCGCGGCGGGTGTGTCTTTGCGGAGCCGCGCGCCGTCGCCGACCGTGCCCGCGAGCTGCACTCCGCCAAGCGCCAGCGCGGTGACGACGACACGTAGATTGGGCAGTTCCTCGAACATGCCGCTTTCGAGCATCGCGAACAGCCCCGCGGCGTTGATCGTGCCGCGCGTGAGGCGAACGCCGAGCCGCCCATATTTCTTGAAGCGCCGGAAGAGAGCCGGGTCCTCGATCGGGTGCATGAACACCGGCACGCCGAGCGCCGCGGCCGCAGCGAAGGTCGGCCGCGCTTCGGGCGCATCCGGCAACAGCTCGCCCTTCGCGCTTTCGACGAAGACGCCGCGCAAGCCAAGCTCCGCGACCGCGCGGGTGAGCTCGCGCGCGCCGGCCTCGCCGCTATAGGCATTGACGGTCGCCAATCCGTAAAGCCGGCCCGGATGCCGGCTCATCAGCTCGGCGATCGAGTCGTTGACGCGCGCAATCGTGGCGGCCGGCACGTTCCCTTCGACATCTTGCAGGAACTCGAGCGGGGCGCTGATCACGCGCGCGGACACGCCGGCATCCGCGAGCGAGGACAGCAGGGCTTCGGGTTCGGCGAGCATGCGATTGACGCCCTCCCAAAAGCCGCGCTGTGCCGGCGGCGCGCCCTCAAGCGTCGTGAGCGCGAAAGCCGGGCCCACGAAGTGATTGTGAAAATCGACGATCTCTAGGCTCGTCGATGGATCGATAACGTCGTTCAACATCGGCAACTCCCATGGCACTGGCACGGGTGCAAGAGCCCCGAGCCGACATGCGGCAATGTGCAGTGCTTGGGCGGAATGCCTTGAGGGGTGTCTGCGTCGACCCCTAATCGCGGCTTAGCTTGCTCCTATTGTGTTGCGTGACCCTCGTCGTCTTCGTCGGCGTCGCGGAAAGGCTCGTTCGCCAGTCTTCCGGTCGCGGCATCGACGGCAAGCGCGGCCGGCTTGCCGTCCTTCGATGCCGTGACCTCGAAATAGCCCGCGCTGCGCATCACCTGAATATTCGTATAGCCGTCCGCTTGCAGCTTTTGGCGCACCTCGATCTCGGTCACCGGCTGATCGCCGGCGATCAGGACGCGGCGATGCGAGCGATCGTAAATCACGATCGCCGCAACGATCACCACAACGCCGGTCAGGCCTCCAAGCAGAGCGGGCTTCGTGGCAGACAGCCGCGTCCTCTCGCGCATCGCTCAGCCGCTTTTCTTGACATCCATGCGGGCGAGCGCCGCGTGCAAGCCACGCGCCAGCTTCACCGCATCGTCATTCGCCCAGAAATGCATGAAGAAGAGGCGCGGTTGCTCGCTGAGCATATGGCTGTGCAGCGCCGTAACCTCGATACCGTCGGCCTCGAGCGCCTGGATGACCGGATTGACCTCTTTCTCCGTCAGCACGAAGTCGCCGGTGATCGCGGCCTTGCCGCCGCCGGTCGGCTGGAAATTGATGCCGATCGCCGAACCCATCGCAGCGGGCACGTCCGCCCCGTCTTCGGTCACGGGCTTGGCGCGCGACACCGAGAAGGCATAGATGCCGCCGTTGTTCTTGCCCTGGTAGCCCATCGCTTTATCGACCGCGCCGGTATCGAAATCGATCGCCGGCGGGGCGGCCGCGGGCTGCGCGCCGGCTTGCAGCGGCGTCTTGCTCAGCGCCAACCCGGCATGGAGCGCCTGTGCCAGCTTCACCGGATCGCCATGGCCGAGCACATGCATGTAAAGCGTCATCGGCTCGGCGCGCAGCAGGTGGTTATGGAGAGCGGTGATTTCGATGCCGCCGTCCTCGAATTTTTTCATGACCGGCGCGATTTCGTCCTGCGTCAGGACCAGGTCGCCCATCACCATCGCGTTATCATTCATCGCCGCAAAGGCGAGCCAACCGCCGAGCGCAAGACCGGGCTTGATCGCGACACCATCCAGCGTCACGTGAAGGTCGGTGCGCGGCAGCGCGACGCGGTAGACTTGCCCCGGCTGCTGGCTGCCCTCTTTGCCGAGCGTCTGCCCGACCTTCTGCCAATAATCCTCATTCGCCGCGACAGCGGGCATTGCCAGCGTGCAAAACCCGAGCAGCAACGCCATGCGAAGTGAGTAATACATGATGCGGTCTCCTAATTTCCCCGCCCCCACCTCTCTCCGTCTATTTCACGAACACCCAATCCGGCTGCAGCAGCGGAAATGCGGCAAGGCCGATCAAAGCCGTCGCCGCGACGAGCAATGGGTTGCTGAGCCGCTTCCAATAAAAGAGCGTGGCCAGGCTCGCCACCGCGATCGCCGCCGTCAGCCAGTCGCCGATGGCGATCTTGCCCAGTAACACCGCCGCGCCCAGAATCGTGCCAATCGCGGCGGCATAGGCGCCTTTGACGAAGCCTTGCACGTTGGGATTGGCGCGGTGGCGCGCGAGGATTGGGCCGACGACGAGAATAAGGATGAAGGACGGCAGAAAGATGCCGATCGTCGAGACCAGCGAGCCCCAGAAACCGGCGACGATATAACCGACGAAGGTGGCGGTGATCACCACCGGGCCGGGGCTGATCATGCCGACCGCGACCGCAACGAGGAACTCGCGTCCGCCCATCCAGCCGGTCTCCTGGACGAGGCCCTTCTCGAGGAACGGCACGATGACGAGCCCGCTGCCAAAAGTGAGGCAGCCGGCTTTCAGGAAGAAAATGAATAACTGGCCGAGCGTCGAGGGCGTCGCGGCTTTGGCCGTGCCGAGGGCGATGGGTGCGACGGCGAGCGCACCGCCGGCGCCGGCGCCGCCCCGGAACAGCGATCCATAATAAAGAATGCCGACGATACCGCTGCCGATGAAGAGCACCGCGACTTCCGCCTGCAGCCAGATCGTGACCACGAAGCACACGGCCGCGAGCGCCCATTGCAGCCAGTCTTCCATGCCGAGCTTCGCGAGCCGGTAGCAGGAATGAAGGATGAGCGCGATGACCGCCGGGCTGACGCCGTAAAAGATCGCCGTCATCCAGGGCAACCCGCCGAAATAGACATAAAGCGCGCCGAGCGCCGCGACCATGATGAAGTTCGGCAGGATAAAAGCCCAGCCGCCGGCCCACGCCGCCCAGAAGCCGCCTTTCATATAGGAGATCAAAATCCCGACCTGAATCGCGAGCGGCCCCGGCAAGGATTGCGAGATGGCAATGGCATCGCGCATCTCTTCTTTACTGAGCCAATGCTTTTCCTGCACCAGCTCCTTTTCCATCAGGCCGCAGAGCGCGACCGGCCCGCCGAAGCCGAGCGTGCCGAGGCGCAGGAAATAGCGAACGATCTCGCCGATCGGCTTGCGGTCGGGTGAAACGATCGTGCTCATGCTGCGGTCACCCCGCTGGCGGCAGCCGCCAACGCATCAGTGGCACGGTCTGAAATAAAAAAAACGCCCGATCTGTCCATGCTCACGCACTCCCCGCCTGGCGAGAATTGCGCAGAACTTGGACGACGGACGCCGTCTGACGGGGAGTCTGCCGTTCCCCGTGCGCTTTAATTAGAACGGCGGGTCTGACTTGGCAAGAGGATCACCCAAGGTTGATCGATCCGCCCGCATGGCGGCTCAGTTGACGCGACCGGAGCTCCTTCCGCGCTCCGATCATTGACGTTGTTGTGCTGCGGGGCGATCCTCCGTTCAGGTCTCGGCAACCACCCCTCAGCCATATCGGCCAAGCGTTGCCCTTCCGCCGCCGTCGCTTGGACGGCGAGAAAGGGCAAGCCATGAGTGACCTTGGTCTCATCGCTCTCGCGGCATTCGCGGCCGCCACCTTCGCCGGCGCGCTGATCGCGGGCCTCTCGGGATTCGCTTTCGGCCTCATCGCCGCGAGCGTGTGGCTCTATATCCTGACGCCGGCGCGCACCGCCGAGCTCATCGTATTTTTCGCGCTCGTGATCCAGGGCGTCGCAATGTGGCGCCTGCGGCAAGCGGTCAAGCTCGACCGCGTCGCTCCATTCGTAATCGGCGGCGCGCTCGGCGTGCCTCTCGGCGTCGAGATTTTGCGCGTGATCTCGGCCGGCGCGCTGCGCGTCGCGGTGAGCTTCATGCTGATCGGCTTCAGCCTCCATGGCTTGCTGCGCCCGAAGCTCGCGCGCGTCGCGTGGGGCGGCCGCATCGCTGATGGCGCGGTCGGATTCCTCGGTGGCGTGCTCGGCGGATCGACCGGCTTTGCCGGCATCCTGACGATCATCTGGTGCAATCTCCGCGGTTGGCCGCGTGATGAACAGCGTATGGTGTTCCAGCCGGTGATTGCGGCGACATTCGTGATGGTCGCGCTGTGGTTGGGCGGGGCCGGTCTTGTCGATGCCGATACGCTCGGCTTATTCGCGATCGGTCTGCCCTTTCTGCTCGCGGGACACTGGCTCGGCTTGGGCCTCTATGGCCGGCTCGATGAGCAACAGTTCCGGCGGATCGTGTTGATCCTGTTGCTCGTCTCGGGACTTGCACTGGCGTTCACCCAGGCGCGCGGCTTGGCGTCGTAATCGTGCGCCCGCCTCCTTCACGGCTCGGGACGGAACACCCAGATCGCCGCCGGCTCGCCGCCCGTCGCGCGCACCGCGAGATAAAGCCGGTCGCGCTCCGGCACGAAGAGCGCGGTGCGCGCCCCCGATACCGTCGCGATATGCGCGATGCGCTGATAGGCATCGCCGCTCGCATCGAGCACGTCGATCGCGCCGCTGCCGCAGCTGACATAGATCCGGCGCCGCTTGGCATCGAGGAAGACATCGTCGGCATCGCCGCACACGGCGATTTCGGCGATACGGCGGCCATCGCTCATGGCATAGGCGATAAGCTGCGGCGAATTGCGGAAGACCGAGAGGATGCGCTCTTTGTCGGTGTCGAGCGCCATTGGAAAATTCGCGCGCGCGCCATGGGTCTCGATCGTCGCGACCTGCTTGCCGGCTTCGCCATCGACGATCGCGATCTGGCCCGCCTCCGGCACATTGGCGAAAATCCGTTTGCTGCCCGTGTCGAGGCGGAAGCTTTCGGGATGCGCCTTCAAGCGAATGTCGAGGACCTTGCGGTTGCTCGCCGCATCGATCGCCGCGAGCGCGCCATTGCCGTAGCCGACCCAGATGCGGTCGCGCGCTTCGTCGATCCGGACATTGTCGGCGTCATCGCCGAGCGCGACGCGGCCGCGCGGCGCGAAATCGGCGCCGCGATAAAGCTGCACCGTGCCGTCGCCGGCATTGGCGATGTAGATCATATCGGTGCGCGAGAAGTAGCCGATGCCTTGCGGCTCTTTCAGCCCGGTGATGCGATGCGCGACCTTCCCCGACGCGAGATCGACGATGCCGACACTGTTATTGCCGAGCTCGGCGACGAACAGCCGCTGGCGCGCCAGATCGATCGCGAAGTGGTCGATCCGCCCGGCGACGGCGCCGAGCGGGATTTTTGTCTCAAGCACGAGCGGCTCGGCGGCCGGGCTTGGCGCGCTCACGGCGAGACCCATGGCGACAAGCAAGAGAAACGCAGCATGTCTCATCCCATCCTCGGATCTGGGGCTGCGCGCGACGACGACAAGCGACGGAAAAGAGCGGCTGGGCCCATGTCAACGCATCCTCGCATTGCGAGTGACGCAGAACTTGGACGGCGTGGCCATCTAAAGGGGAGCCTGCTCGATCCCCGTGAGCAAGAGCCTAAATCCGCCACGCCCGTCTCGCAAGCCGCGCGCACCAACCCTCCCTCTTATCGTCATTCCCGCGCAAGCGGACGACCCGCGCGGCCGCTCTTCGCGGCCGTGCCCTTCGGGTTCACGCGCGAAGAGCGCGTGAACGGGTCGTCCCAGGAAAGCATCGTGCCATTTCCTGGACCCGCGCTTTCGCGGGGGTGACGAATGTGAAGCGATGTCGTTCTAGACCGCTCTCACCTTGCCCGGCTCGCCCAGCGCGCATTCGAGCGCGGCGCGGTCCCAGTTGCCGCCATCCGCCGCCGCGGCATAGCTCGTGCTGAGGAAATCGAGCAGCTTGGCATCGGGATCGCCGGCCACGCGCAGCGTGTCGTAAGGCAAAATGTATTCGCCGAGGCTCTGATCGAACGCCGCGCCCGGCGTGACGGCGTGCGCGCGATAGCCCGGCGGCTCGGGATAGGCATAGGAATAGAACGCCGCGCGCGGAAACACATCGCTCCCCGGCCAGAAGCCGGCGCTGCTCACCTCATGCGAATAAGCCTCGCGCGCCACCGCATCGGGCAAATGCGGCACGCCGCCCGGATGCGGCGGCGCCTTGCGGCCCGAGAAGCGCGTCACCGCCAGATCGAAGCTGCCCCAGAAGAAATGGACCGGACTGACCTTGCCAAGAAAGCCGCTGCGGAAGAGCTTGAAGATGCGGTCGGCCTGGATCAGCGCGCGCCAGAAGCGCTGCGCCGCGCCCACATCGTAGGTCGCGTGAGCGCGATCTTCCGAGAAGCGGATCGGGTTCGGCATCTCGTTCGGCAGCTCGTTGATGGCGACCCGAATTCCCATTTTGCGCAGCACGTCGCGCAGGGTCAGGAAGAATTCGGCGACGCTTTGCCCTGGCAGATCGATCCAGGTCTCCTCATTGCGGCTGGTGCGCACGAGGAGGCGATGGGTAAGGAAATCGAATTCGAGCTCGAGGATTTCCTTGCTCGCGGGGATCGGCCCGGTCGTGAGGCCGCGCGCGCTGACATAAAGCGGCACCTGCCAGCTGTGATTGACCCAGGGCGTCAGTGCCAGCCGCACCTTGCCGACGATCTGCGTCCAGAGCTGGAGCGTCAGCGCGGTCTCGCGCCATGCGCGATAATCGAGCGCGGGCCAGAGATCGGCGGGATGGTCCATCTTCTCCTCCCCTCGACAAGTCGTTGGGCGCTCCCCAACTATAATCGCTTTAAGGAGACCGCACATGATCACCTTTCGCGATCGAGAGGCGCGCGGCCGGACGCGCACCGGCTGGCTCGACAGCAAACACAGCTTTTCCTTCGGCGATTACCGCGACCCGGCACAGCTCGGCTTCCGCTCCTTGCGCGTCATCAACGAGGACCGCGTCGTCCCCGGCGCCGGCTTTCCGCGCCACAGCCATCGCGACATGGACATCCTCTCTTATGTCCTCGAAGGCTCGCTCCAGCACAAGGACAGCATCGGCAGCGGCACGGTGATCAAGCCGGGCGAGATCCAGCGCATGAGCGCCGGCACCGGCATCGAGCACAGCGAATTCAACCCGTCGCCGAGCGAGCCGGTGCATTTCCTGCAGATCTGGATCATCCCGGAGAAGCGCGGCATCGCCCCGAGCTACGAGCAGAAGCCGGTGCCGCTCGAAGAGCGGCGCGGCAAGCTCCGCCTTGTTGCTTCACCGGCCGAACCAAAAAATGGGCCGCCGGAAGGCGCCGTCACCTTGCACGAAGACGCGCGCGTCTATGTTGCCAACCTCGCCGCCGGCGAGCGTGTGAGCCACGACATCGCGCCCGGCCGCGGCGTCTGGGTCCAGGTGGCTCGCGGCATCGTGGCCTTGGGCGGCACCGAGTTGCGCGAAGGCGACGGCGCCGCGCTGGAAGACGAAAAACGCGCCGAGATCGAAGCCGAGACCGATGCCGAGATCCTGCTGTTCGATCTCGCTTGATTCCTGCATCGCCACCCTACTCTCCGTCACCCCCGCGAAAGCGGAGGTCCAGGAGCACAGACTGGATGCCCGCTTTCGCGGGCATGACGAATTTAAAAATCACAATGAGCTCGTGAGGCGGTGAGAAAAAAACCTTCTCACTGCCTCACGGCCTCCTTGCGATCTTTTCTTCTACGGCGCGATGAGGGTCGCCGCGTCCGGGACTTCTTTGATGAGGCCCTGCTCGCGTGTCGTCGCGATCCAGAAAGCCAGGCCCTGCGGCACGGCGTGCGAATCGAGGTTGGCAGGGATCTGGATGAACGCCGCGGCTTGCGGCGGCAAATGGACATACGAGGCGATGCTGGCTTTGACCGTCGCCGCGTTGGCCGGATCCTCGATGAACACGCGCGCTTCATCGAGCGCGGCGCGGAAAGCCGCGACCGCCTCTTGATGCGCGCTCGCCCATGCGCGCGTCGCCGCATAGACCACGACCATCGTGCCCGCCGGCATCACCTCGCCGAAATCGCCGATCAAATAGCCGGTCTTCGCGCCGAGAATGCGGTGGAGGAACGGATCGACCACCGAGGCGGCATCGGCGAGGTCGGCTTTCAGCCCGTCCGGCACGGTCGGAAATTGCATCTCGATCCAGTCGACCTTGTGGTAATCGACGCCGCGCGCCGCGACCCATTTCTTGGTCAGCACGTCGATCGTGCCACCGATGCCCTGCACCGCATGTTTCCGGCCGACGAGGTCGGCGGCGGTTTTGATGCCGCTGCCCTCGCGCGCGACGATGCCCGTCTCGCTTACCGGCGGCTGCACCGGATTGCGATTGGCGCTGGCAAGGATGACGAGATCGACGCCCTGCTCATGCGCCTGGAGGAACACGGTCGGCGTCGGCGCGCCGATCTGCGCCGAATCCGCGATCAGCGCCGCGGTGATGACCGAGCCGTTCTGCCCGACGGTCAGCGTGACGTCGAGACCGTGCTTCGCGAAGATGCCCTGATCCTTGGCGACATAGCTTTCGGTGAAGCTGTCGCCCGGCGTGTAGAGCAGCGTGATCGGCGTCGCGGCCCCGGCCGACCCAGCAGCAAGACACGCCACCACACTCAGCGCCAGGCCTCCGCGCATGTCCGCTT
>DATNGE010000215.1:0-23303 GCA_035606035.1 Allostellaceae bacterium | reverse complement strand
TCACCTTCGAGGAGATGACCCGGATCGCCGATCTCTGGGTCGAGGCGGCGCTAAAGCTCGACGAAGCGGGCTTGAAGCGCATGCTGCGCCTCGTCGCGGCGCAGGAACGGCGCACGGTGCGCACGCGCGTCTGACGCCGCGGGTGCCGTTGACCGAAGCCGCGGCGCGGCCAACAATCCCGCCAGAACTTGAAAGGGGAGAGCAGCGATGGCGACGGTATTCGCGTTACGCGACAAATGGGCGAAAGGCGAGCCGGTCTTCGGCATCTTCGCCTCGCTGCCTTGCGCCTTCGCTTGCGAGGTCGCGACCATCAAGGGTGTCGATTATGTCTGCGTCGATCAGCAGCATGGCGTCACCGATTATCGCGACATGATCGAAATGGCGCGGGCCATCGACGCGCGCGGCTCGGTGCCGCTGACCCGTGTGCCGGCGAATGAAGACTGGGTCATCGGCAAGAATCTCGATGCCGGCGCGCAAGGCGTGATCATCCCGATGGTCAGCAATCCGGAGCAGGCGCGGAAAGCCGTTGCCGCGTGCCGCTATCCGCCGAAAGGCGAGCGCTCGAACGGCCCGGCGCGGGCGGCGATCGTGATGGGGACGCGCGATCAGAAGGCTTTGGGCGATGGCGTGCTCTGCCTGCCGATGATCGAGACGCGCGAGGGCCTCGAGAAAGTCGAGGCGATCGCGGCGACGCCGGGTCTCGACGGCCTTTATATCGGGCCGAGCGATCTCGCGATCTCGCTGGGGCTTGGGCCCGGCCTCGATCGCGACGAGCCCGAGCATGTCGCGGCCGTCGATAAGATCCTCAAAGCCTGCCAGAAGAACAACATCATCGCCGGCATCCACACCGGATCGCCGCGCTTCGCCAAGCAATTCGCCGCGAAAGGCTTCCGTCTCATCACCTTCGGCGGCGACGCCGGCTTGCTGCGTGCCGGCATCGAGCGCGCGGTGGGTGAATTGCGGGGCTGAAGCGCGCTCAATCAAAAACACCGTCATTCCCGCGAAAGCGGGAATCCAGGGCAAGCGCTGTGCCGCCATCCTGGGTCGCCGCTTTCGCGGGGACGACGATAAAAGTAAAGCGAAATCCGCTTTACCGCCGCTGGCTTTCCCGGAGCTGGCCGAGGACAGCGTCGAGCCGCGTCATCTCGGCGCCGATTTTCTCGACATAGCCGGCGCCGTTCTCGCGCAGATCCTTGGTCGAGACGTCGCGCAGGGCGGTGAGCGTCTGGCAGAGCTTCACGCCGCCGACATTCGCCGCGCCGCCGCGCAGGCTGTGCATCAAATCGCGGAATTCGCGGATGTCGGCTTTCGCGGCCGCGCCTTTCAACTGCTCGACGATCCGCGCACCGTCCGCGCGGAACGTGTCGACCACCTCGAAGACGAACTCGCTGCCGCCCAGATTCTTCAGCGCCTCGAAGGTCGATTCATCGACGATGGCGCCGGAATCCGGCATGAACCGAGGATGCGCGGTGATCGGCGTGACCACCATCGGCGGCGCGCCGACGGCGAGACGCTCGGGCCGCATCAGCCGCCCGTGGATTTCATCGAGCGTCGTCAACAGCTCGGCTGCTTCGACCGGCTTGGTCAACACCGCATCCATGCCCGCCTCCCGGCAGAGCCGCTCGGTCTCGCTCGTCGCGTCTGCGGTCAGCGCGACGATCGGCAGGCGCCATTCGCCGATATGGCCGACGCGATAGAGCTTCGCGACCTCGTAGCCGTTGATCTCGGGCATGTTGATGTCGAGCAGCGCGATGTCGAACCGCGTGCGCTCGAGCGCGGAGAGCGCCGCCTCGCCGTCATTCGTGATTTCAACCTCGTGGCCGGCGCCTTCGAGCACGCTCTTCAGCACCTTCGCATTGCCGGCATTATCCTCGGCGACGAGGATTTTGAGCGGCTTGGCGGCGGCGATCGAGGGGAGCTCGGCCGCTTGCGGCGCCGGCACCGGTGCTGCCGGGGCAGCGAGCGCGATCGGTGTCGCAGGTTTGGGCGCCGTCGCGGCGGCGCGCGGCACCGGCAGGTCGGTCGTCGCGAGCTTCGCGACCCGCTCGTCGCCGGCGAGGATGCCGAGCAAGGCGCTGGCGAGATCGGTGTCGGACAGCGGCGCTTCGATCACCGCCGCGAGCTGCGAGGCGGCGAGGCCGGCGATGGCTTCGCTGCCGCGCGTGGGCGCGATGAACAGCATCACCGGCGGGGTCGCCATCGCCGAGACCGCGCGGTGAGCGAGCGATAAGCCGGCGAGCGGGTTCTGGGTGCCGTCGACGATCACCGCGACCGGCCGCTCGCTGCGGCCCGCCAGCGCGAGCTCACCGACGGCTTCCTCGGAATCGCCGATCCACTGCACTTCGCCGCGCCACGAGCGCAGCCGCGCTTCGAGCAAGCCGGCGAAATCGGCGTCGGCCGAGATCAGCACCAGCTTGCGGCCGAGGAGATCGGGCTTGCGTACGTTGCCGGCGATGTCTTGATCGAGCGTCAGGGTCACGGTGATGGTGCTGCCCTTGCCGATCTCGCTCTTGAGGGCGATCGTGCCGCCCATCGCCTCGACGAGCTGCTTCGCGATCGCGAGACCGAGGCCGGGCGCGCCCTCGGCACGTTTTTTCTGCTCGTCGATCTGCGCGGCAGCGTCGAAAATCCCGTCCTGCTCCTCGCGCGTGATGCCGCCGCCTCCATCGCGCACCGCGAAAGCGAGCTTCACCTTGCCCTCGCTTTGCGCGATCAGCGTGCCGGAAAATGCGATATGGCCCTTGGAGGTGAATTTGATCGCGTTGGCGAGAAGATTGACGAGGACCTGGCGCAGCTGCAGCGGCGTGCCGCGATAGGCGGCCGGCAGCCGCGGATCGATGCGCAAAGTGAGCGCCAGGCCTTTCGCCGCGGCTTGCGGGCGCGCCATCGCGATCGCGCCGCCCAGCACCTCGTGCAATTCGAAGAACTCGATCGGCGCCGTGATCTTGCCAGCTTCGAGCGTCGAGAGATCGAGCAGGTCGTTGAGGAGGCCGAGCAGGGCACGCGCCGAATGCTGCATCGTCCCCAGCATGTCGCGTTGCTCATCATCGAGCTTGGTCCGCGCGAGCAGCGAAGCCATGCCGATGACGCTGTTGAGCGGCGTCCTCAGCTCCTCGCTCATGACCGCGAGGAAGCGGCTCTTGGCTACCGCGGCTTCTTCGGCCTCGGCCTTGGCGGCACTGAGGTTGCGCAGCAAAGTCGCCGCGTAGCTCGGCAGCAGCACCAGCGCCATGCCGATGCCCAAGGCGACCGGCCAGCGCGGCTGCCAATAAGGGGTCGAGGCGACGACGGCCGCGAAACCGGCGACGGCGAGCGCGGCACACGCCGCGAGTGCCGGAGCCCCGAAGCGGAAGCCGAAACCGAAGATCACCCAAAGATAGATCGAGAACCACGGCGCGGCGTAAGCCCCGCCGACGTGGAGGAAGACCGAGACCAAGATGACGTCGTTGAGCATCGCCGCGCTGCGCCGCGCCAGTGATGGCTGCGGATCGGCCATGAGGTGGACGAGCAGCAGCCAGGCGGTCAGCACGCCCGGCACATCGACGGCGAGCATCGGCAAGATCGCATCGCCGCCTTTGCCGATTGATGCGAGGCCAGCGATGTAGAGGAGCACCGCGCCGGCGATGAAGAGCCGGATGATCGCCTGCTGCGGCTCGGTGTCTTGGCGGACGCTCAAATCGCGCACGACGGAATTGAGCCCGCGCAGCGCGACGGTGATGGCGGCAAGCCCGGGTCCGAAGAGCGCCAACCCGAGCCCAACCATGATGAAGCCGGGCGAGGGCGCGGGCACCAGCTTCAAGGCCACAATCCCGGCGACCAGCAAAGGGGTCGCGACAGCGTAAATTGCCAGCGTGACGATCACTCCGCGGGCGGCGCGGCTGATCGCGGCAGGCGACAAATTCTCCTGGCGGACGGTCACTGACTGGCGCTCATGAACGCGGCTGTCCGGCCCCCGACCCGGAACAAGGGGCATTTTCGCCCAATCGAAAACGCCACGATGCGATGATGCCGGTAATCGGTGAAAAAATCTATACCTTGATCATGACCGCGTTGTCATAAACCACATGTTGATAACTTTCCGCCGCCGACAGCTGCGCGATTAGCTGTAGATAAAAGCGGGCCGGCACCATCGGCACAACGAGCGGCCAGCGCCGGGTGCGGCCCGTTTTAAGCGGAAACGGCGGCGATCGTTGTCGCGGTGAGGGCGCGCTCGCGCGGCAGGGTGAAGGTGACCGTCGTGCCGACGCCCTTCTGGCTATCGATCGAGAGGCGGCCGCCATGCAGCTCGACGAGGCCGATCGCGAGCGGCAGGCCGAGGCCGGTGCCCGGATGGCGCCGGCTCCAGGCGCTCGCCACCTGGCCGAAGCGCGTGATCGCGGTCTCGATCTCGGTTGGATCCATACCGATGCCGTGATCCATGACCGAAATCTCGTAGCCCTCATGGTCGAAGCGCGCCGAGAGCAGCACGCGATCGCCGCTCTGGCTGAACTTCACCGCGTTGGTGACGAGATTGAGCAGTACCTGTTTGAGCTTCAGCGGATCGCCCCTGAGCCGCGGCAGATCGGGCGCGAGGTCGATATCGATGCCGATCTCGAGGGCGCGGGCGCGCTCGCCGACGAGCTGCATCACGTCGCGCATGACGGTCGGCAGCTCGGTCTCTTCCTCGTCGAGCTCGACCTTGCCGGCCTCAAGCTTCGAGACGTCGAGAATGTCGCTGATGATGCCGAGGAGATGCTGCGCGCTCGAGCAGATGTCGCGCGCATAGCCGACATAACGCTGGCTGCCGAGCGGCCCCATGATCTCGTCGGCCATCACCTGGCTGAAGCCGATGATGGCGTTGAGCGGCGTCCTCAGCTCGTGGCTCATATTGGCGAGGAATTCGGTCTTGCTGCGGCTCGCCAGCTCGGCCTCGTCCTTGGCGTGGAGGAGCGCGAGCTCGGCGGCCTTGCGGTCGGTGATGTCGAGCGCGGCGGTGACGACGAGCGCCGGCCGGCCGGCGGCATCGTGCAGCAGCGCCTTGGTGGTCAGCAGCACGCGGCGCTCGCCGCTCGGGCCTTTCTCGCCGCTCAAAGGCGGCAGCGTCTCTTCGAAGCTGCCGGGCTGATCGATTCCCGCCATGATGCGGCGGTCACGCTCCATCGCGCTGCGCGCGGGGAGATCGTCGCGCACCTGCAGCGGCGTCAGGCCGATGATCTCGTTGGCCGGCTTGCCGATGCGCTTGGCGAACCAGTCGTTGACGAAGACGTAGCGGCCTTCGCGATCGGTCGCCGCCACCATCACCGGTACGGCGTCGATCACGCGCATCAAGAGCTCATGGCTTTCGCGCAGCGCATCGCGGTGGCGCTTCGCGTCCGCCTTCATCTTCTGCTCAAGCGATGAGGCGCGCTCCTTGAGCTGCAATTGCTGGCGGCGAAGTGTGAGCAGGTTGCGCGAGCGCACGCGGAATTCGTGATGATCGACGGGCGAGATCAGGAAATCGGTCGCGCCGGCTTCGAGCGCTTCATAGCGCAATGCCCGGTCCTCGTACGAGGTGATGACGATAACCGGCACGTCGGCGCAGGACGGGATGGCGCGGAAGCGGCGGATGAATTCGGCGCCGTCGAGCTCCGGCATATTGAAATCGGTGATGATAAGATCGGGCGGATCGAGCGGTGCCGCGTCGAGCACTTTCTGCGGCCGGTCGAAGATCTTGACCTCGATCCCGTCCATGAGCGAGCCTGCGAGCCGCTCCAGGATCTTCAGATTGGTCGCGCGATCGTCGATGATCGCGACGGTCTGGTGCCTGAAGCTGGTTTCCGGTCGGGCCAAGGTCGACGCTCGCAAACTGTTCTCCCGAGTATTCCTAAAGCACAGCTCCCGCCGCAAGCAGCAACGGGATTCACGGCCTATTAACTTTGATCAAGGATGGTTAATAAACGGTGAAGACCCGGTTAATTCCAAGCGTCGGAAACCTTTACGGCGCCGAAGGCGCGGTTTCGCCGCAGCCACCCCGCAGAACGCCTTAAAATCGAGGGCAGCCGATGATCCTTTCGCGCCGTCACCTGCTCCGCCTCGGTGGCGGCGCCGCGTTCTTGGGCGGCGCGAGTGGGTTGGCATTCGCGCGAGCACAGCCTGGGCAGCGGACGGCGCCATCGGCGAAGGCGTCCGATAGCGCGCCCAAGGGGCCGGCGGATCACACGCTCCGCATCGCGACGAGTCTTATCGAGCTCGGGCCCGATACGACGGTTTCGACCAAGACCTATAACGGCCAGTTCCCCGGCCCGCTCTTACACTTGACCGAAGGCAAGCGCGTCACGATCGATGTTTACAACGACACCGATACGCCCGAATTGGTGCATTGGCACGGCCAGTTCGTCCCGGCCGAGGTCGACGGCGCCGCCGAGGAAGGCACGCCGTTCATTCCCGCGCATGACATGCGCCGCATCGCCTTCGTGCCTGGACCGTCGGGCTTCCGTTTCTACCACAGCCATGTCGCGGCCCGGACCGATCTCTCGGCGGGCACCTATAGCGGCCAGGCGGGACCGCTTTTCATCGCGCCGCGCCACGATGCGGGCGCCTACGATCAGGAGATTTTCCTGACGCTGAAAGAGTTTGGGCCGTTCCTCACCCGCACCGAGATGCCGGTCGACTTCCTCGCCCCGCCCGATGAGGTTCCCGGCCTGCACGAGCAATCGGTCGCGGCGATGAAGGCGGCGATCGAGGCCGGCCGCAACCAGGGCTACGAACTCGCGTACACTTTTTTCTCGGTGAACGGCCGCATGCTCGGCCAGGGCGAGCCGATCCGGGTAAAGCCGGGTGAGCGTGTGCTGTTCCATATCCTCAATGCGAGCGCGACCGAAATCCGCAGCCTTCATCTCCCGGGCCACAGCTTCCGCGTGGTGGCGCTCGACGGCAATCCGGTGCCGAACCCGGCGGAGGTGCCGGTCCTATGGCTCGGCACCGCGGAGCGCGTCTCCGCCATTGTCGAGATGAAAGAGCCCGGCATCTGGGTGATGGGCGATCTCATGGATGAGGATCGCACCCGCGGCATGGGCATCGTCGTCGAATATGCCGGGCGCGCGGGCGAGCCGCGCTGGATCACGCCCGACCCTTTCCGCTGGGACTATCGCCGCTTTGCGAAGGACGACGCTAAGCCGCAAGAGCCCGATGAAATCATCAATATGGTTTTCGCCGCGCGTATCGGCGCGCGCGACGGGTTCGATGAGTTCACCGTCAACGGCGTGCCGTTCGCGATGGAAAAGATGGAGCCGCTCTTTCGCCTGACGCGCGGCCGCCGCTATCGCCTGCGCATGACGAATGCCACGGACGACGTGCATCCGATCCATCTCCATCGCCACAGTTTCGAGATCACGGCGATTGCCGGGCATGCGACGGCCGGAATTATCAAGGACGTGGCGATGATCGGCAGCTTCCAGACGATGAATGTCGATTTCACCGCCGATCAGCCGGGCCGCAGCCTCTTCCACTGCCACATGCAGCAGCACATGGATTACGGCTTCATGGCGCTGTTCGATTGTGTGGGCTGAGCACGCAAACCTTGCAAGCACAGCCCGTCGCCGAGCGCGACCAGACTCCGTGGTGCGCTGGCTGGCGTTATTCCGGGCGCAGTTTAGGCCGCTTAGCAAAGAAAAGGCGGCGGCAAGAAAGAGCCGTTCTCCCGGATCGGCGGGCTAGCGTCATCGCTCGGCTCCGCCATTTGAGCCAAAGTATCGTTTAGGTGCCGGCGGGTTGCGATAACCTGGGCCTCATTGGCCAGAGCGAGGGCCTCGACCCTGCGCTCGAAGCGCCGCAACTCCCCGATGAAAGAAGTGAGGATTTCAGCACGCGATATCATGACCGGCCTCCCAAGCCTATCCGGGCGGGAGCGCGGGCGATCTTTCCGCCGCCCAAGTCTCTCAGCCGTTAGCGCCTCCACGCCGAGCCGACGATCGGCAGCATAGGCTTTTCGTGGGGGGGGGGCAACTGGGGACCGCTCAGGGGCACAAAATCGTGGCTGGCCATGGGTGCATCGTCCTGCGGTCGCCAGCTCCCCAGACGCGGCGGAGCGGCCTTGCATCGGCACAGCAAGCCCACCGCCGTCCGTCAGCAAAAAGCCGAAAGTATGACCGTGAGGTGCTGCGCTAAATAACCATCAGATCGCGGGCGACGATGATCTCGCCCTTAAAGCTCTTGGCAGCCGCCTGGTGCCAGCGTTCATCGCTCACGTTTTCGCCGGGCGCGAGATGGGACAGCACCAGCGTCTTGACGCCGGCTTCGTGCGCGATGCGCCCGACTTCTTCGGTCGGCGTGTGGTCGGCGCGCATATGCGCCATGGCGGCATCGAAGCGGGCGGGCGCGATCTGCGCCTTCATATAAGCCTCGATCGCCGGCATATCGATCGCCTCGTGCACCAGCATGTCCGCGCCTTTTGCCATCGCCGCCACCGCTTCGAGCCCGACCGTGTCGCCCGAGAAGGCGATCGAGCGATCCTGGAAATCGAAGCGATAGCCATAGGCCGGCGTCACCGGCGGATGCTGCACCAACACCGACGTCACTTTGACATTCTCGTCCTGCATCACGGGTCCGGCCTGTGGCAGCTCATGTGTCTCGATCGGTGCGAGCGCTGGGATGTGAAAATCCTCCGCCCAGAAATCGATCGTCGTCTTGGCCGAGCGGAAATAATCCGCCGTCATTTGCGCCAGCGGCGGCGGTCCGTAGGCGCGCACGCTCTGCTGCATGCCGCCGACCCAGCCGAGGACGAGCAGTGGCCCGTATTCGATATTGTGATCGGGATGATGATGCGTGATGAAGATCGCCTTGAGCGCCCGCCACGGAATGCCCGTGCGCGCGAATTGTCGCGTCACGCCGAGGCCGCAATCGAGCACGTAAGCGGCGCCCTTCGAGACGAGGATATGCGCGGTCATGTGGCGCGCGCTGCCCGGGACGGGGCCGGCCCCCGTGCCAAGAATCACCAGCTTCGTGCCTCTCGCGTCCTTCAGCGCGGCTTGTGTTGCGGCGATGGTGGCGTCGATCCCGGCCGCCTGCGCTTCGCCGGGTACGGCGGCGAGCGTCAGCGCCGGCGCCGCGGCAAGCCCGGTGATGAGGCCGCGACGGGAGACGAGCGGAACATCTGATGACGGCATGCCAGTGACCCTCCTTCATGGCAACGGCGAACAATTTGGTACGAACGAGGCTCGCTGTCGAACGAGGCGTTCGGGCTCGGCCGGGCTTGACGATGGGAGCGATCAATTCGAGATTCCCGGCGGAGAGTGAGGGTCACATGAAATTCGCGTTGTTCGACCACGTCGACCGATCCGACCGGCTACTTGCCGATCAGCTCGATGAGCGCCTCGAATTCGTTGCCGCCGCCGACAAGGCGGATTTTCACTGCTACCACGTGGCCGAGCATCATGCGACGCCGCTCAACATGGTGCCGGTGCCGGGCGTCTTTCTCGGCGCTGTCGCGGGCGCGACCAAGCGCATCCGCTTGGGGCCGCTGGTCTACCTTCTGACGCTCTACTCGCCACTGCGGCTCATCGAGGAGATCTGCATCCTCGACCATCTCTGCCGGGGCCGGCTCGATGTCGGCGTCGGGCGCGGCGTCTCGCCTTTCGAGCTCAACTATCACAATATCGATTTCGCGACGACGCGCGAGGTGTTCCTCGAAGCGCTCGATACGGTGATTTACGGGCTGACGCATCCGACGCTGTCCCACGCCGGTAAGCATTTCAACTATGCGAACGTGCCGATGGAATTGCAGCCGTTCCAGAAACCTTGTCCGCCGATCTGGTATCCGTCCTCGGGCGTGGAGAGTGCCGCGTTTATCGGCGAGGCCGGCTACAATTTTTCGACCTTGGGCACGGTCGACGCGGCCAAACGCTGCGTCGATGCCTACAAGGCAGGCTTTGCCAAGCGCGGGAATCCGCCCGCGACACCACCGGCGGCATTCGCCAGCGGGCCGGCGATCGGCGTCAACCGCCACATCGTCGTCGCCGAGACCGATGCCAAGGCGAAACGTGTCGCCGCGCCGGCTTATGACGCTTGGTATGCGAGCCTTACCAAGCTCTGGCGCGAGAACAAGGTCGAGGGTCCGGCGATCGCGCATGACACGGTCTCGAAGGTCGAGGACGCGATGCGCGGCGGGTCATTCATCGTCGGCTCGCCGGCAACCGTCCGTGCCGAGATCGAGCGCCAGGTCGCGGCGATCGGCGTCAACTATTTCGTCTGCGGGATGTATTTCGGCACCATGGCGCATGGCGATGCGATGCAGTCGCTTTCGCTGTTCGCCGATGAGGTGATGCCCCACTTCACGCGCGTCGCGGCGTGAACCATTCGGGACAAGCGAGATGACTCTCTTTCGCTGCCTTTTTTTACTGTGTCGGAGATCCGCATGACCACACGTCCGGAAATGGAAGGCAAGAACTACTGGAAGGAACTGTTCGCGCTGCGCGACGAACAGCGCGCACGGCGCGCCAATGCGATCCAGGTCGTGCGCGGCAAGGACCTGCCGCTCGAGCGCAACCCGCAAGGGCTGATGCGCTGGTATCTCCATCCGGCGATCCGCGACACGATCCTCTCGACCTTGATGTTCTACAAGCAGGAAATCCCGCCCGGCAGCCGCTCCGGCCGGCTCCAATTCCAGGGCGGGCAGGTGATGTACATCCTCGAAGGCCGCGGCCACACCCTGCTCGACGGCGTGAAGCATCCCTGGGCCGCCGGCGACGTGCTGAACCTGCCGCTGAAGCGCGATGGCATCATCGTGCAGCACTTCAACGACGATCCCGCAGCGCGCGCCGTCTTCCTCGCCTGCGAGCCGAACTGGTTTGCCTGCACCGGGGTCGACCGCGGCTCGGGCTTCGAGCAGATCGAGGTATCCCCCGATTATGGAGCCGATCATGGCTGAGAACGAACGGACGCGCATGCGCGAGCGCGAGGCGCCAAAGCTCGACAGCTACGAGCTCCAGCTTCGCTCGCGCGCGGAGTTTCAAGATCGGCAACTGGTCGGGCCGGTGGTGATCCGCTCGAAAGATCGCGAGTTCACCGTCACGCGGCAGGCCAATCTCAAATACTACCTCGATCCCATGACCTACAAAGATACGCCGCTGCAGGATTGGCTGGTCTTCATCAACGACGTGAAGCGGCATTCCGGCAAGCACCGCCACCAGGGCGGGTTGGTCATCTATGTGATCGAGGGCAAGGGCTATTCGGTGGTGGATGACGAGCGCATCGAGTGGGAGGCGGGCGACCTATTGCTGCTGCCGATCAAGCCGCAAGGGGTCGTGCATCAGCACTTCAACCACGCGCCGGGCGAGCCCTGTCTCTGGATCGCCTTCATCCATATGCCGATCATGGATTCGGTCTCGATGGAGATGACACAGATCGAGGTCCTGCCGGAATTCAAGGAAAGATAGTCGATCCCGGCCGGGTCTTACCGCTTGGGCACATACGCCTCGGTATAGAGCTTGCTCATATCGGGCGTGCCGTCGGTGAGCTTCAGATCGGCGAAGCTCTGCTTGAGCGTCGCGATCCCCTCGGCATCGAAGCGGCAGGTCTTCGTATACATCCCGAGCGTCAGATCGTAGTCCTTCGCCTCGACCGCCTCGGAATAGTGCCTGAGCTCGCTCTTGATCTTCACCGTCTCGGCCTTATGGCCGCGGATCCAGTCGAGCGTCTCGACATAGCCCGCGAGCAGCGCGCGGATAGCGCCGGGATTGCTTTCGACGAGCTTGGTCGACGCGAACAGCGCGCCTGAGACGGCGCTGCCCTGGAAATCCGTGACCGGGGCCAGCAAGCGCCCCGCCTTGTTCTCCGCCATGCTGAAAAAGAGGGCACTTTCGCCCATATCGGCGTCGACTTGGCCGGTGCGGAACGCGGCGATGATCCCGGCCGATGCGTTCCCGATCGCCACCGTCTTGAGGGTGGCGGCGTCCCAGCCTTGGTGAATGGCGAGGCGCTTCGCCAGCCAATCGGTGAGCGAGCCTGCCGTCGACACGCCGATCGCCTTGCCCTTGAGATCGGCCAGGCTCTTCGCCGGTGAATTTTCGGGCACGCCGACGCCGAGGAACGGGAAGGTCGAGGCGGTTTCGCAGATGGCGATCATCGGCGCGCCCTTCGCGACCTGCGCCATCTCGGTGCCGGCGCCGTCGCCGATATCGATCGCGCCCGCGGTCAGCGCCTGCACCATCTTCGCGCCGCCCGTGAAGTCGACGATCTTGAGATCGAGCCCGTGCTTCTGAAAAATGCCGACCTGATAGCCGATATTCACCGGAATGATCGGATCCGCATTCGCTGACGCCTTGCCCACGGTGAGCGTCGTGTCGGCCAAGGCCGCCGGTGCGGTGATGAGGACGCCGAAGACCGATGCCGACGCAACCAGAAGCGCTGCGCGAAGCGTTTTCCCGTTCATCGATTCCTCCCTGCCGGCCCTGTGATCCGAGCCTTTGCCTAAGAATCGCGATGCTATCACGAACGGCGCCGCGATTCACCGGGGCTTGAATCCGAGCGCCGCGGTGAAGATGATCGTCACGAATTGTGTCGTAGGTGCCGACCACATAAACGGGGGCTTCTGAAATCGTCGAAACCCGAACTACGGTTCGGCGCCCTCACGTCAGCAGCGTCGCATTCTCGATTGAAAAGAAAGGTGATTTAGTGGCTTAGACAAGGCGACCGAATGCGGAAGGTCCTTCTCGACCGGTCCCGCCGGTGCTTGAATGGTTACTTCGACGACGTATTCCGAGCGCTGTTTTGTTTCCGCGCCGCCGTTTTCGGGGCGCCCTCGACGACCCCGTACTCCTTCGATTTCGTCCCCGCCGGTGAGACGACCATTCCCTCCGCCGTCAAGCCAAGCCGCAAGAGTTCGCGAATGGCCGAGGCGCGGCTCGGCATGCGCCGCGCAAAGCGCCAATCGTCGATCGCGCTCAATTCCGCGTCATCGAGCATGATTTGCAGGCGTTCGACTCGATTGAGGTTCGCCATCCGTGCCGCCTCCGAAGCTCCGGCACAGATAATGCGGCAAAGATATTTTTGGGGTCAACTCCGTCTTTACCGTTTCTTACTCATTTTTCTGCTTTCCCGCATTCGGCGGGGTTAGAGAAGAAGGGGTAATAAACGTCGCCGGCTGTATTGGCGCTCATAGCCAAAAACGCCGATTGATAGCGCGTAATTATTGCGGCTTTCGCTCGGCTACTGGGTTACCCTCAATGAAAGTTCCCGGAGAGCGCTCCCAGTATCACGAAGAGAGCCGCTCGGACCGAGGAGGCGTATGCCGGACTATCGGCTCTATTTCCTCGATGACCGCGGCGTCATTCGCGGCCGCGAGGATTTCCGCGCTGAGGACGATGATGAGGCTGTCGAATGCGCCGGCCTTGTCTTGGATGCGTGCTCCGATGTGTGCGCTGGGTTTGAGCTTTGGAGCGGCGTGCGCAAGGTCGCCGACCGGAACCTCGCGACCAACCGCGTTGCGGGGCTCGAGCGTCTCAGCAGCGAACGGCAAGCGCGCGTCTTGGCGCTTGAAGAGACGCTGCAGCACAGCCATTGGCAGATTGCCAACAGCAAGCGCCTGGGCCAATTGGCGGAAACGGCGCTGCACCTTGGCGTCCGCAGGCGCAATCTGAGGCGCTTCGATCACATCGTCGCTTATACGGTAAAGCGCACGGGCGCCGAGATGCTGACCCTGCAGGTCATAGATGGCAACGCGCTCAAGCTCGTCGGCAGTTACGGCTTCGACCAGGACTTTCTCAACTTTTTCGACGTCGTGACGGAGGACGAGGCTTGCGCCTGCGGCACCGCCTTCGCGAGCAAGCGTCAGGTGCTCGTCAGCGACGTCGCGACCTCGCCGCTGTTCGGCGGCCGCTCGCGTCAAGTGATCGAAGCCGCCGGCATCCGCTCGGTGGTCTCAACGCCGATCATCAGCCGGAACGACGAGCTCCTCGGGATGCTCGCGATCCACCGCCGCGCGCCGTGGTATCCGAGCAGCGCGGAGATCCTCGATATCAATACGATCTGTAACGAGCTGTCGCTGCAGCTCGGCATGTGACGGAAATCGGTGCTTTAAGCGCCGGCCTTTTCAATCAGTGCGAGCAAGCCGGCGAGAATGTCCTTCGGGCGTGGCGGGCAGCCGGGAATATGGAGATCGACGGGCACGACCGCGCTGACGCCCCCGATGCAAGCCTCACTGCCTGCGAACAGCCCGCCATTCTCGGCGCAGTCGCCGAGCGCGACAACGAATTTCGGATCGGGCGTCGCGTTATAGGTTCGTAGCAGCGCCTCGCGCATATTCTTCGTCACCGGACCCGTCACGAGCAGCACATCGGCATGGCGCGGCGAGGCGACGAAGCGCAGCCCGAAACGCTCAAGGTCGTAGAAGGCGTTGCTCAAAGCATGAATCTCGAGCTCGCAGCCATTGCAGGAGCCGGCATCGACTTCGCGGATCGACAAGCTGTGCCCCAAGCGTCGTCTCGCCGCGTTATCGAGGGCGGCGGCGAGTTCTTTCATCGCTGCATCGTCCGGCACGGGCGCGGACTCGGTCAGCGGCGCATGGATGATTCCCTGCCAGAGATGGTTGCGCATCAGAGATCGTGGCCCGAATAGGAGCAGTTGAAGGATTTATTGCAGAGCGGGAAATCGGCGACGATGTTGCCTTCGATCGCGGCTTCGAGCAGCGGCCATTGGAACCACGACGGGTCGCGCAGATGGCAGCGATCGACGGTGCCGTCCGCTGCGAGACGCAGCCAGACAAGGATATCACCGCGGAACCCTTCGACCAGGGCGATCCCCTCGCCAGCGCCATGCGGGACGGCGACGCGGGTCGCGTCATCCGGTAGCCGATCGAGAATTTCTGCGATCAGCTCGAGACTTTGCTCGACCTCGCGAATCCGGATCCAGATCCGCGCATTGACGTCGCCCTCTGTGCGCAGCGGCACGTCGAAGCTCAGCCGATCGTAAGGCGCATAGGCGAGATCGCGCCGGGCATCGAAGCCGCGGCCGGAGGCGCGGCCGACAAAGCCGCCGGCGGCGAATTGTTCCGCCAATTCAACGCGCAGAATGCCGGTCCCGACGGTGCGGTCCTGCAGCGAAGCGGTGTTGTCGTAGAGCTTGATGAGCGGAGGGAATTTCGCCCGCGCTACCGCGAGGAGGTCTCGGATCGCCGCGATGCCTGCCGCATCGATATCCTTCGCAACGCCGCCCGGCACGACGACATCGCGCATCAGCCGATGACCGAAAGCGGCGTCGGCCGCGCGCAACACACGCTCGCGCAGCACGCCGCAATGCGCCAGCATCATGGCAAAAGCCGCGTCGTTGCAAATCGCGCCGATATCGCCGAAATGATTGGCGATGCGCTCGAGCTCGGCCATGAGCGCGCGCAACCACGCGGCTCGCGGCGGTATCGCGATGCCGAGCGCCGCTTCGACGGCGCGCGCGAACGCGATCGCATAAGCCACCGTGCTGTCGCCCGAGACGCGGCCCGCGAGTTGTGCCGCGCGCTCGAGGGAAGCGCCCGCCAACAGCTTCTCGATACCTTTATGGACATAGCCGAGCCGTTCCTCGAGGCGGACCACGGTCTCGCCGTTGGCGGTGAAACGGAAATGTCCCGGTTCGATGATCCCGGCATGCACCGGCCCGACCGGGATCTGATGCAGATGCTCGCCCTCTGCAGTCAGGAATTCGTAGGGCCTCGTGTGGTCGAGCCAGGGGCGCGTGTCGGGCGCGTTCTCCGGCTGCATCCCGTAAAGATCGCGCACCGTGCGCTCTAAGCGGATCGCCGGAGGATGGAATTGCCCGATCGAGGGGAAGTGCCCCGGCGGACAATCCAGACTCAACGCGGCGGCCTCTTTGGCCGCTGGATCGAGCAGCGCCATGTGCACGCTGCCATGCTCGCCCCAGAGGCCGAGGAGGCTCAAGCGGCCGTCCTGCAATTCGCGCCCCGCGAGGATCCATGTCGCACGATCGATCGCCGCGCGCGGGGCGCCACGATGCGCGTCGATGCGCTGGCCTCGGCTGACGAGCTCTTGAAGCGATGCCATCGCGTCTTCCTCAGCCGAGCAATGCCGCGACTTGCTGGAACCAGGCAACCAGCGGCGCCGGCAGATAAAGGCCGATGGCCAGCACCAGCGCGAAATGCGCGATCAGCGGCGCGTAAGAGGCTTTGACCCGCGCCGTCTCGCCGCGCGGCTCCCCGAAGGCGATGCTGTTCAAGCGCAGGATCAGCGCGCCCAGCGCGATGAGCAGCCCGAAAACGAGCAGCAATGCCAGCAAAGGGGCGCGCGCGAAGCTCGAGCTCACGACCAGGAACTCGCTCATGAAGATGCCGAAAGGCGGCAGTCCGGCGATCGCGATCACCCCAATGACGAGGCTCCAGCCGAGCCAAGCATGGGTCTCGGTGAGGCCGCCGATCTCGGCGATCCGCTGCGTGCCCTTCACCTGCGCGATATGGCCGACGGTGAAGAAGATGCCGGATTTGGTGAGGCTGTGCATCGTCATATGCAAAAGCCCGGCGAAATTCGCGAGCGGCCCGCCCATACCGAAGGCGAAGACGATGATGCCCATATGCTCGATCGAGGAATAGGCGAAGAGGCGTTTGATGTCGCGCCGGCGATAAAGCATGAACGCGGCGAAGATCAACGAAATGAGACCGAGCGTCACCATCAGCGGCCCGGGCGCGACTGCGGCGGCATTCGCCGTCATCAGCATCTTGAAGCGCAGCACCGCATAGAGCGCGACATTGAGCAAGAGGCCCGAGAGCACCGCCGAGATCGGCGTCGGACCTTCGGCATGGGCGTCAGGCAGCCAGGCGTGAAGCGGCGCCAAGCCGACCTTGGTGCCGTAACCCAAGAGCAGGAACACGAAAGCAACATTGAGCAGCGCCGGGTCGAACGCTGCGGCCTTGGCCACCAGCTGGGTCCAGACCATCGATCCGACGCCCTCGCCGATCACGGGCTCCGCCGCAACATAGACGAGGATCGTGCCAAAGAGCGCAAGCCCGATGCCGACGCTGCCAAGAATGAAATATTTCCACGCCGCTTCGAGCGCCTCATGGGTGCGATAGATGCCGACCATCATTACCGTGGTCAGCGTCGCGATCTCGATCGCCACCCACATCAGCCCGATATTGTTGGCGAGGAGCGCGAGATTCATCGCGAACATCAGGATCTGATACATAGCGTGATAAAAGCGCAGATAAGCCGGTGTCAACCGCCCGATATCGATCTCGTGCCCGATATAGGAGGCGCTGAAGACGCTGGTGGTGAAGCCGACGAAGCTCGAGAGCGAGATGAAGACGATATTGAGCTCGTCGAGCAGCAAATAGGCCGTCGAGGGCGGCGGCGGCGCGAAGAGCAGCGCGAGCGCGGCGAGGAGAGTCAGGAGGCTCGCCCCGACATTGACCAGCGCGGCGACACGGTAACGGGGCAACAGCGCGAGAATGGCCGCGGCCAGCAGCGGAATAGCGAGCACCAAAGCCGGTGCGTTCGCGCCGAAAGCGCTCACCGCCGCTCTCCCCGGAACTGGTCGAGTGCAACGATGTCGACGGTATCGAAGCGCTCGCGAATGCGGAACAGGAAGATGCCGATGACGATAAAGGCGATGAGGATCGAGAACGCGACGCTGATCTCGACCACGAGCGGCATGCCGCGCGCGCCGGTCGCCGCAAGGACGAGGCCGTTCTCGAGCGACATGAAGCCGACGACCTGGCTCACCGCGTTGCGCCGCGTCACCATGATGAGGAGACCGAGCAGCACGACGGCGAGCGCGAAAGCCAGGTCTTCGCGCGCGATCGGCTCCGCCCCGCCCGTCACGCGCAGCATCACCACCATCGCAAGAGCGACGAGCCCGATGCCGACCAGCATGGTGAGGCCGATCCCGACCACGGTCTCGATCTCGCGATGGATGCCGAGCCGCTCGATGATCCGGTGAAGCGACAGCGGAATGACGATCGCCTTGAAGCAGAGCGCGATCGCTGCGGCCACGTAGAGATGCGGCGCGTCCTGGATATAGGCCTGCCAGGCAACGGCGAGCGCCAGGACCACGGCATGCAGCGCATAGACGTTGAGCAGCGAATAGAGCCGCTCCTGATAGAGCAGCATGAAGCTGACCACGACGAGCCCGCCGGCGAGGAGATGCGAGATATCGAATGCGAGATGCGGCATTTAAAAACTCGCCGAGACGAAGCGCAGGAGCGTCGCTAACAAACCCAGCATCAGCGCGGCGCCCAGGAATTGCGGCACGCGGAAGACGCGCATCTTGGCGATCGAGACCTCGAAGAAGCCGAGCAAGGCGCCGCCGAAGCCGAGCTTCAGGACGTAGGCGACGAGACCCCAGCCAAGCGCCGCCGCGCCATCCTCGGCGCGAGCGAGGCCGACCGGCAGGAAGAGACAGGCGATGAGGGAGACGTAGAGCAGGAGTTTGAGCGCCGCTGCGAGCTCGATCAGCGCGAGATGCCGTCCGGAATATTCGAGCACCATCGCTTCATGAACCATGGTGAGCTCCAGATGAGTCGCCGGATTATCGACCGGGATGCGCGCGTTCTCGGCCAGCGCGACGATCACGAGCGCGATCAGCGCGAGGCCGAGCGAGACGCGCAGGCCGACTTCCGGCGACGTCATGAATTCCGCGATCGTCGAGAGTGATGTCGAGCCGGCGATCAGCGCGAGCGAGAATACGATCATCAGCGTCGCCGGCTCGGCGAGCGAGGCGATCATCATCTCGCGGCTCGAGCCGATGCCGCCGAAGCTCGTCCCGACATCCATGCCGGCGAGCGCCAGGAAAAACCGCGCGCTGCCGAGGAGCGCGATGATGGCGATCATGTCGCCCGACCAGGAGAACAGCAGGCCGGTCGCGAAAGTCGGAATCAGCGCAGCCGCGACCCAGATCGCGGCGAAGATCATGTAGGGCGCCGCGCGGAACAGCCAGCTCGCGTTCTCGGCGATGACCGCTTCCTTGCGCAGCAGGCGCGCGAGATCGCGATAAGGCTGGACGATCGCGGGGCCGCGGCGACGCAGCAGCCGTGCTTTCACCTTGCGCACGAGGCCGATGAGGCCGGGCGCGAGCGCCAGCACCAACAGCATCTGCAGGAGTTGCAGGATAAGGGCGCCGATCAGAGCCATAGCGCCAGCACCAGAAGCAGCAGCACGAGCAGCACGAACACGATGCTGAGATAGCGGCGGATGGTGAGGAATTGCAGGGCGTTCAGCCGGTCGCCGGCGCGGGACACGCCGTGCGCGATCGGCGCGTAAATCTCGTCCCAGATGAGATCGCGCAACGTCACGGCAAGCGATGCCGCGCCCATATCGCCTGGCGGCGGCATCGTCACGCGCTCGCGCGCGGCGAAGAACACCGTGCCGAAGACGCGCCGGATCGGCTGCGCGAAGCTGGTGGCGCTGTATTGCGTGATCGGCGTCGGCACCGGGAAGCCGCAATCCCAAGCCGGGCCCCGGCGCAAGCGGCGCGAGGCGAGGCGATGGATGGCGCTCGCGGTCAGCAAGGCCGACAGGCTAATGAACAGAAAAACGAGCAGCCCGTCATAAGAGCTGCGGCTCTCGTTGATCGGCACGATCGCGAGCCACGCGATCGGTGCTTGCGGCGGCATACGGCCATTGACCAGCGCTTGGCTGAGCGGTGTCAGCGCGTCGATGACAAAGCCGGGTAGGATGCCGGCGAGCAAACAGAGCGCGGCGAGGATGAACATCGCGGCCAGCGACCAGCGATCCGCCTCGCCGGCTTGCGCCGCCGCGTCCGAGCGCGCGCGGCCGAGGAAGGTGACTCCGAAGGCTTTGACGAAACACGCCGCCGCCAGCGCCGCCGACAGCGCGAGCACCGCGCCGACGCCGGGGATCAAGATCTTCAACCCCCATTGCGGCAGCGCCGGGCTGAGCAAAATTGCTTGGAAGGTCAGCCATTCCGAGGCGAAGCCGTTGAGCGGCGGCAGCGCCGATATCGCGACGCAGCCGATGAGGAACGCGACGCTCGCGAGCGGCATCTTGTGGATGAGTCCGCCGAGCTTCTCCATGTCGCGTTCGCCGGTCGCGGTGAGCACGGCGCCGCTGCCGAAGAACAGCAGGCTCTTGAAGAGCGAATGATTGAAGACATGGAACAACGCGGCGATCAGCGCCAGCGCGGCGGCGCCGTTCATGCCGGCGGCGCGAAAGCCGAGCGCCAGCCCCAAGCCGATGAAGATGATGCCGATATTCTCGACCGTGTGATAGGCGAGCAGGCGCTTCAGATCATGCTGCATCAACGCGTAAAGCACGCCGAGCAAAGCCGTCGCCGCGGCGAGCGCCAGCACGATCATGCTCGCCCACCAGCTCGGCGCGTTGAGGAGATCGAAGACGATGCGGACGAAGGCGTAGACCGCGACCTTGGTCATGACGCCGCTCATCAGCCCCGAGACATGGCTCGGCGCCGCGGGATGCGCGAGCGGCAGCCATACATGCAGCGGCACGAGGCCGGCTTTCGATCCGGCGCCGAGCAGCGCCAGGCTCAGCACCAGCGCCGCCAGCCCCGCTCCATGCGCGGCCGCGCGCATTTGCGCGAAGCCGTAGGCGCCCTCGGGGCCGGCGAGCAAACCGAAGGCCAAGAGCAGCGCCAGCGTGCCGAAGCTCGCCATCACGAGATAGAGGTAGCCGGCGCGCCTGTTGTCGGCGTCGCGATGATGCGCCATGACCAGCGCCCAGGAGGCGAGCGACATCACCTCCCAGCAGAGGAGGAAGCTGAAGGCGTCGTCGGCAAGGACGACGAGTGTCATGCCGGCAAGAAACAGCGGATAGAAAGGCAGCACGCGCTGCGGCGCCTCCTCGTGCTGTCCGTAGCCGAGTGCATAGAGGCTGGCCGTCGCGCCACCGAGGCTGACGACGACGAGAAAGAACGCAGCAAGCGCGTCGAGGCGGAAATGGGCGCCGATCCACGGCAAGCCGAGCGGCAGCACCAGAGATGCCGCCGGCGCGCGCGCCAGCAGGGCCGCGAGCGCCGCCGCGAGCACGATCAGCGACAGCAGCAGACTCGCGCCGTAAACGATGGGTGTCGCGGTGCGGCTGCGTGCCAGCGCGATGCCGGCGAGCGCGACACAAAGGAAACCGGCGACGCCAGCGAGCGCGAGATCGAGATACATGCGGCGTCTAACTCGGTTTCAAACGCACGCCGCGCCCGCCGCTCGCACTGCTCGCGCCCTCGCCGATCAGCTCGATCCCGGCGGCGCTCAGCGCATTCACCAGCTTCATCAACGAATCGACATTGCCGCGCACGACGCCATCGCTCGACTCCATGCGCTGAACGGTCGGCACCGACAGGCCGGAGATCTCGGCAAGGCGGCGCTGGTCGATGCCGAGCAAAGCGCGAGCCGCCTTCATCTGCCCGGCTGATATCATGTATTAAGCATCAATAATATTGTCATAAACTCCCTTATAAGCAGCTAACACATCTCTATGGATGAATCAACCATGAGAATAAATGCGAGAGATGCCAGCTTACCGGAGCTGATTTGAATGTGACACAACAAAGGGATGGCCGGAATGACGGCCATTCTGGCAGCCCAGCCACGTGGCAGGCGCGACTCGCAGTGGCTTAGCCGCGGAACGCCTTGAACTGCTTGGCGAGGGCCAGGCCCTGACCCTGATAGTTGGATTTGAGTCCGGCGCCGTAGAGCCGGTCGGGCCGGCCGGCCATGCGCTCATACTGCAGCCAGCCAACGGTCTGGCCGTCTTCCAAGGTGAACGGCACTTCGTGCGAGCGCACTTCGAGCACGGCGCGGCTCACCGCGTCGCCCCAGCCGAAACCGGGATCGAAGAAGCCGGCGTAATGCACGCGGAACTCGCCGACCGATGTGTCATAGGCGACCATCTCGGCGGCGAAATCGGGCGGGATGCGCACCGCTTCCTTGGTGACGAGGATATAGAACGCGTCCGGATCGAGGATCAGCGGCGGATCGCGGTGATAATGCAGCGGCTCCCAGAAATCGAGCGGGTCGTATTGGCCGATCTTCTCGACATCGATGCGGTCGGTGTGCTTCTTCGCGCGATAACCGATGAGTCCGCCCTTGCCGCCGCCATGCAAATCGACTGACAGGCGCAGCATCTTGCGCTCGATGAAATTCTGGTCGCTGGCATTGGAGAGGATGAGCTGGCCTTCGTCATGGAGGCGCTGCAGCTCGCTCGCTGCGATCACCGGCGAGCCGCGGCGGAAACGCAGCTGATTGAGCCGCGTGCCTTGGCGCACAACCACGCTGAAGGTGCGCGGCGCGATCTCGACATAGAGCGGGCCCGAATAGCCCTTTTCCAACCGGTCGAAGCTCGGGCTGTTGTCGCCGATCAGCCGCGTCAGGATGTCGAGCCGGCCGGTCGAGCTCTTGGGATTGGAAAAAGCGATGACGCCGCTTTTGAGATTGAGCGCTTCCATAAGCGGCACGACATAGACGCAGCCTTTCTCGAGGACGGCGCCGTTGCTGATGTCGATCGGATAGGCGTCGAGCTGCTGGATCTTGTCGAGGACCGTGCTCTCGGGACCCGGCAGGAAGCTCGCGCGGATGCGATAGGCGATGGGGCCGAGGCGCAGATCGATGCTCGCGGGCTGGATTTGATCGGCGAGAATCTCGGCCTTCGACCAGATCTCGTGCTCGCGCAGCATCGCGTTGATCGATTGGAACGGCAGGATGCCGGTGCGCGCGGCATTCTTCGCATCATCGGGAAAGAGGCTTGTGCCAGTGCTTTCGGCCATGCGAGGACTTTAGACGCTTGGCTCGACGGCGGCAAAGCGCATCGCGCGCCGAAACGATCCACAGGCTTTGCCGCGATATTCACAAGCGAAGCCGTTGAACGCTCGGCGCGTTCCGACTTGTCCCCAGGATTGAACATTGTGGCAAAACTTCAGCGATCCCGGCGCCGGCGCTTGGTGGCCGGGCGATTTGCGGTTTCGGTGCGGATCTTTTGCGCCACAGCGAGGCCGTGTTCGATCCATCGTGCAAGCGCCGCCGCGCTGCGATAACCCGGCGGATCGACCAGCACGAAGCCGCCCGCCACGCGGCGTCCAATCTTTAAGGGCCGCACATGCGGCCGCGCGAGCGCGCGCGCGAAACCGTCGGCACCGACGCGCACCATCAGCGCGGCGCCAGTGACGCCGCAGCACATCGTGTCGCTCGCCATGAAGCAAAGCGCGCCCATCATCTTCTTGTCGGTGATGCCGCGGCGACGGCCGAGCGCGCGGCGCACGCGCTCAGCCGCCTTTTCATCGAAGGCCACGAATCAACGCGCGAAAGCAATCAACGCCGCATCATCTCGTGGACAAGCTGCTGCGGCTTGGTTTGCTGCACGCTCGGCCGTGCCATCTGGCGATCGAGGTAA
>DATNGE010000214.1:0-2051 GCA_035606035.1 Allostellaceae bacterium | reverse complement strand
AACTCCAGATGCACCGGCTCGACGGTGGTGATGACGGCGACATGCGGCCGCACCATTTTTACCAGCGGCTCGATCTCGCCTGCATGGTTCATGCCGATCTCGAAGATCGCGAAACGCACCGAGGGCGCGCAACGCGCCAGCGACAGCGGCACGCCCCAGTGATTGTTGAAGGAGGCGACGGAAGCGTGGGTCTCGCCCTGCGCCGACAGCACCGCGCGCAACGCTTCCTTGGTCGAGGTCTTGCCGACGGAACCCGTGACCGCGATCACCTGCGCTGTCAGGCGCGCGCGCGAAGCCAGGGCAAGATCGCACAGGCCCGCGAGCACATCGTCGACAACCAGCAGCGGCGCATCGGGTGCGAATCTTGCGCGCCGCGCGGTCGCGACGACCGCAAGCGCGGCACCCGCCTTCAGCGCGGCGTCGACGAAATCATGGCCGTCATGGACGTCGCCCCTGATCGCGAAGTACGCCTCCCCCGGCCGGATCGTCCGGCTGTCGATGGAAAGGCCGGTGATCGCTTCCGGCAGCACGCCGCTGACGGCGGCCTGCATCGCCTCGCGCATCGCCTGCGATGTCCACGATGGCGCCGCGCTCATGTCACCCTCGACGAAAGTGCGCAAGCGACCGCCTCGTGATCGCTGAACGGCAATGTCCTGTCGCCGACAATCTGTCCGGTCTCGTGCCCCTTGCCGGCGATCAGGAGCGCATCGCCCGGCTGGAGATCATCGATCGCGGCGCGGATCGCACCCGCGCGGTCGCCGATCTCGGTGGCGCCTTTAGCGGCGGCAAGAATGGCGGCGCGGATCGTTTCAGGCTTCTCGCTGCGCGGATTGTCATCGGTGACGATGACCCGATCGGCGTTCTCGCTCGCGATCGCCCCCATCAGCGGGCGCTTGCCGGCATCGCGGTCGCCGCCGGCGCCAAACACCACGACGAGCTTGCGCTTCGCATAGGGGCGCAGCGCTTGCAGCGCCTTCGCCAGCGCGTCCGGCTTGTGGGCGTAGTCGACAAAGACCGGCGCGCCGTTGCGCTCGCCGACCCGTTCCAGCCGTCCCTTGGCGCCTTCGAGATGTTCGAGGCTTGCGAATACGGCCCCGGCCTCACTGCCGGTCGCGATTGCGAGTCCCGCCGACACCAGCGCGTTCTCGATCTGGAAGGCGCCGACCAGCGGCAGCTTGACTGAAATCCGACTGCCGCGATGTTCGAGCACAAGCTTTTGCGCAAAGCCGTCGATACCTGCCTCGACGAGGCGAATGCCTTCGCCCTTGCCGTCGCCATTGGCGCCAACGGCGACAAGGCGCAAGCCGCGCGTCCGCGCCGCCTCGATCACTTGCGGCGAGCACTCATGATCGGCCGAGATCACCGCGGCACCGCCGGGCGGTATCAGATCGCGGAACAGGCGGAGCTTCGCATTGAGATAATGCGCGACATCAGGATGATAATCCATGTGGTCGCGCGAGAGGTTGGTGAAGCCGCCGGCCGCGATGCGCACGCCGTCGAGGCGATATTGATCGAGGCCGTGCGATGACGCCTCGAACGCCAGATGCGTGACGCCGTCGCGCGCGATCTCGTCGAGTTGTTGATGCAGCGCGATCGGATCGGGCGTGGTCAGCGAGCCATAGACAGTGCGCTTCGGCGAAACCAGCCCGATGGTGCCGATGCTGGCCGAGGCGTGGCCGAGCCGCTCCCAGATCTGGCGTGTGAAGGCTGCGACCGAGGTCTTGCCGCTGGTGCCGGTGACGGCCGCGATCGTCGCGGGCTGCAAGGCATAGAATTTCGCCGCTGCGAGCGCCAGCGCGCGGCGCGGATTCGACGTCGCCACGAAAGGAACGGAAATGCGTGATGGCGGATGATCGCCGGCGATCGCGACCGCGCCGGAAGCGACCGCGGCATCGATGAAGCGCGCGCCGTCGGTCTTGCTGCCGGACAGGGCGAAGAAGAGATCGCCTTTCTTCACCACGCGGCTGTCGACGGCGAGCCCGGTGACGGCGGTCGTCTCGGCCTGCGGATCGAATTTCGCGTCGATCTCTGCCTCGTCGCTGAAGAGGTCA
>DATNGE010000213.1:0-4264 GCA_035606035.1 Allostellaceae bacterium | reverse complement strand
CGATATGCCGAGCGTCGCCGCGCCTTGCGTGATCTCGAGCGGCGAGAAGGCATGCACATGCATGCTCGGTACGGCCTCTTTGATCGCGCGGCAGATCGCGAGATAGGTCGCGCCGGTGTAATCGGGATGGATGCCGCCCTGGAGGCAGACCTCGAGCGCGCCGCGCTCCCAAGCCTCGATCGCACGGCGCGCGATCTCGTCGAGGTCGAGATCGTAAGGCCGGCCGCGCAGATTCTCGCTGAGCTTGCCTTTGGAGAAAGCGCAGAACTTGCAGCGGAAATAGCAGATATTGGTGTAATTGATGTTGCGCGTGACGACATAGCTGACGCGCGCACCGTTCGTCTCGGCGCGCAGCGCGTCGGCGGCGGCGCAGACCGCGGCGAAATCGCTGCCGCGCGCGGCGAAGAGAGCGGCGATCTCGCTTTCATCGAGCGCATGGCCGCTTGCAGCGCGGTCGAGTAGCGGTCCGAGGTACGTGCCGCCGCGCAGCGCCGGCATCGCCGGCGGCGTCACCGTCGCGCCCGGCATCCAAGCATCGGCACGGGCGCGGTTCTCGGCATCCGCCGCGCGCAATACATGCGTGCACAATGCCGTCGCGAGCCAGCGCTCGGGCTGCGCGGCGTAGGACGGATAGATCGCCAGTCGCTCAACCAGCACCTTGCCCGCCGCTTCAGTCTCGCGCGCCAAAACTTCGAGCGCGGGCCAAGGCCGCTCCGGATTGACATGATCGGGCGTTACCGGCGAGACGCCACCCCAATCATTAATGCCGGCGGCGACGAGGCGCGGCAGCGCGCCGCCCGCGAGATTGGGCGGCGCCTGGATATTCATCGCCGCGCCGAAGATCAGCCGCCCGACCGCGATCGTCCAAAGATGATCGGCAAGATCGGGTTCTGCGGCATGCGCCATCTTCGTGTCCGGCTTGGCGCGGAAATTCTGGATGATGATTTCCTGGATGTGGCCGTAACGCTCATGAAGATCGCGCAGCGCGAGCAGCGCGTCGATGCGCTCTTCGCGCGTCTCGCCGATGCCGATGAGGACGCCCGAAGTGAACGGCACGGCCGCTTCGCCCGCCGCTGCGATGGTTGCGAGCCGCGCGCTCGGCACTTTATCGGGTGAGCCGAAATGTGGCCCACCGCGTCGGCAGAGCCGCTCCGACGCGGATTCGAGCATCAGTCCTTGGCTGGCCGACACCTCGCGCAACCGCTGAATATCGGCCTTCTTCATCACGCCGGCGTTGATATGAGGCAATAGGCCTGTCTCGCGCAGCACGAGCGCTGCCATCGCGTGGAGGTAGTCGAGCGTCGTCGCATAGCCGAGCCGCGCCAGCTCGTCGCGCGCCGCGCGATAACGCAATTCCGGCTTGTCGCCGAGGGTGAAGAGTGCTTCGCGGCAGCCGGCCGCTGCGCCGTCGCGCGCGATCGCCAGCACCTCATCGGGCGAGAGGTAGACGCGTTCGCCGCGGCGCGGCGGATGCGCGAAGGTGCAGTAATGGCAGGAATCGCGGCAAAGCTGCGTCAGCGGGATAAAGACTTTACGCGAATAAGAAATGAGTCGGCCATGCGCGTCATCGCGCAGCGCCGCGGCGCGCGCCATCAGCGCGGCGAGATCGGTGTCGATGGCGAGGGCCCGCGCTTCGTCTCGCGAGATGCTGCTGAGGCCGTGCCGCCCGGCGCCCTCGAGCAAGGCGCGAGCACGTGTCCGCGAGGGCCGCACGAGAAAGGCAGCGAGATCCTCCGGCGTGTCGATGTCGAGGCCAATGCCGGGCAGCGGCAAAACCACCGGCTCGATGCCGCAGGCGCGCGCCGCGTCGAGATGTGGAAAAAAGCTATTGTCGCCGAAACGCAGCGGCACGGTATCGGCCGGCGCCGCAAGAATCGCGTTCGAGCCAAGTTCGTCGCGCGCCGGCACGATAACGAAGCGACCGCGGCGAAGCGCGGCGATCACGCGCTCGATCTCTGCGGCGGTGACCAGGGGCACATCGCCCGGGATCGTCAACATCGCGTCGCCACGCGCGGCCAGGAGACGCGCCGCGCTCATCACGGCCGCCGTATGGCCTTCGGTAGCGTGTTCTGTGGAAATTGCCGCGCCATAGCGCTGCGCGAGTTCGCGCGCCGCCGGATCGACTGTCACGACGATGATGCCCGCGAGGCCGCGCGCGGCGGCGAGGGCTCCGAGGACATCTTCGAGCATCGCCAGCGCCAGCGCGCTGCGTTGCGCTTGCGGCAAAGCGGCGGCGAGCCGTTGCTTGGCCGTGCTCGTCTCCTTCACCGGCACGACGGCCCAGATCGCGCTCACTGCGCCGGCTCCAATATGTTCGCTGCGGCGAGCGCGATTCGCGCCAAAGCTTCGCGATCGGCCAGCGTTTCCATTAGCGCTTTCGCGGGGACAGCCCTGCAATCGAGACCGGTGCAACTCGGCGCGTCATCATGATCGACGATGTAAGCGTCAATAAAATCGCTGTAGCGGCGCGCGATGGCCGCGGCGCTGGTTTCGATTCCGAGCTCCCGCATCATCTTTGCGGTCGGTCCTTTGACCGCGCGGCCGCCGATGATCGGCGCCACGGCGACGACCGGCGCGGCGCAATCGTGCAGCGCCGCGCGCACGCCGCGCAACGCGAGGATCGGCTCGATGCTGATGAAAGGATTGGACGGGCAGATGATCACGGCGACAAGCGCTGGATCGGCGAGCGCGGCGAGGAGTTCCGGCTGCGGCCGCGCATCACCCGCGCCGGCGAATTCGATCGCGCTAATGATGGGTTCGCAGCGTTGGCGCACGAAATAGGGCTGGAAATCGAGCCAGCCGTCGCGCGTTTTCACGCGCGTACGCACCGGATCGTCGCTCATCGGCAGGATGCGCGTGGCGATGCCAAAGCGCTGGCGGAAATCCTCGGTGATCTGCGACAGGCTTTCGCCGGCATGCAGCCGCCGCGTGCGCTCGATATGCGTCGCGAGATCGCGATCGCCCAAGCGGAACCAGGTCTCGCCGCCGAGCGCTTCGAGCGCCGCCATGAAATTCCAGCTCTCGTCGCAGCGCCCCCATCCCGTTTCAGGATTGTCGAGCCCGGCGAGCGTGTAGAGCAGCGTGTCGATATCGGGCGAGATGGCGAGGCCGAGATGCGCGAAATCATCGCCGGTATTGGCGATCACCGTAAGATCGCCCGGCGGCAGTACGCGGCTCAAGCCCAGCGCCAGCTTGGCGCCGCCGACGCCGCCTGAAAGCGCGATGACACGAGGGCGCGGCATCAGCGGAACAGATCCTCTTCGGCGGCGCGAATCAGCGTCTTCGCCGGCCGTGCCACGGCTGACCACATCAAGCCGCGTACCAATACGGCGGGCAGCGCTTCATCCGCCTGGCCCATCAGCAGCGAGGCGGCCGCGGCGATCTCGTCGGCAAAGCCGACCTCGGTCACGCGCAGCGTGCGACCATAGAGATCGTCATGGCCGCGCAGATCGACGAGCGACGGCAGCCCGGCGGCCCCGAGCGCAGTGCCGGTCGTCCCGACGCGCCAAGCGCGGCCAAAACTGTCGCTGATAATCACCGCCGGCGCGATCCCGAAATGCGCGGCGAGTTTCTCGCGCAGCGCCGCCGCCGAGGCGTCTGGATTGCGCGGCAGCAGCAGCACCGGCTCTTCGCCCATTGTCGGATCGATGTTCGAGCGGTCGATTCCGGCATTCGCCATGACGTAACCAAGCCTGTGCTCAACGATCAACACGCCGGGGCGGTGCCGCACGATACGCCGGCTCTCATCGAGGATGACTTGCACCAGCCGCGGGTCTTTATCGCTCTCGCGCGCAAGCCGCAGCGCCTCAGCGCCGGGCTCGACCCGCGCCAGATCGACATAGCGGCCCTCAGCCTTGGAGACGATCTTCTGCGCCACGACCAGCACGTCGCCCGTCGTCAGCAATTTTCCAATCCGGCGCTCCAGCGCGGCGACGAGCACGGCGGCCAGGTCGTCGCCTGGCTTCACAAGCGGCAGATCGGTAAGGGCGATCAGAGAGGCCGTATCGGACATGGCTCGCTTTTGCCGAAAACGAATGGCCAAAAAGGCCGCGGCGAGCCTCGCCACAATTCCCGTTGCTGTCAATCGCCGCTGCCGCGATGATGCCCCGCGAAAATATTTGGGCGAAATTCGCGTGGGGAGAAAAGCCATGGCCGGGCGATCGACCATCGCCATTATCGGCGGCACGGGAGCGGAGGGCGGCGGCATCGCGCTACGCCTCGCCAAAGCGGGGCATCGCGTGCTGATCGGCTCGCGCGATGCGGC
>DATNGE010000212.1:0-4101 GCA_035606035.1 Allostellaceae bacterium | reverse complement strand
CATTCTCGATTGCGGTCAGGAAATCGCCCGACCAGGAGGTGCGGCGGAAATCGCCGTCGGTGATGGCCTGAAGCCCGACGGCTTCCTGCTTCTTCACCGCCTCGCGGATGAAGCGATCCTCGATCTCGGTCAGCGCGGCTTTGCTGATCTCGCCCTTGGCTTGCTGCTCGCGTGCCGCTTTGAGCGCGGGCGGGCGCAGCAAAGAGCCGACTTGGTCGGCACGAAACGGCGCATGATCGGGCATGGGGGGCCTCCGACATTTTTGTTCGTCATCCCCGCGAAAGCGGGGATCCAGGGAAACATCGCGATGGTAGCTGGATTCCCGCTTTCGCGGGAATGACGCGGAAAAAGAAATCAGTCCGCCCACATCAATGGGTTGGGCGGGATATCGACGTAGCTGCGCTCGCCGGTCTCGGGCTTGAAATAGACCTGCACCCAGCGCCCGGTCGCCGGATCGCGAAAGCGCTCGGCTGTCTCGATCCAGCCCGGACCGAGCGGCGGCGTCGGTGCGACCGGCTTGTAGCGCACGCGCTCGAAGATCGTGCCGATGACGAAGATCAGCCCGGCAACGGCCGGCCACGCGATGAAGGGAAGCGGCGCCGCCAAGACAGCGGCGATGACGGCGATGCCGAGGAGAACGAGGCCGAGGACGAGGGCAAAAGCAGAAAGCGGCATCGACTCATGTCGCCCGATTTATCTGGTCGCCGGCTCGACGACCACCGCGGTGCCGTAGGCGACGATCTCGCTCATTGTCTGGCCGATCTCCGAGGAATCGAAGCGCATCATGGCGACGGCATTCGCGCCCATCGCGGTCGCGTTCTCGATCATGCGGTCCATCGCGTGCCGGCGCGCTTCCTCGATCATGATCGTGTATTCCTTGATCTCGCCGCCGACCAGCGAGCGCAAGCCAGCGGCGATGTTGCCGCCGAGGCCGCGGCTGCGCACCACGACGCCGAAGACCGTGCCCTTGGTTTCGAGCGTGCGATGCCCGGCGATATTCTCGGTCGTCGCGACCAGCATGTCCCCCTCCAACAGCGCCCATTCCTCATCGTCGTCCCCGCGAAAGCGGGGATCCAGAGAAACATCGCGATGTTAGCTGGATTCCCGCTTTCGCGGGAATGACGATTGAAGTGTAAAGGGTACGCCCTATTCCGCCGCGGCGATTTTCGCCGTGCGCTTCAACTCCTCGATGTTCTCGAGATCGACCGAGACGAGCTGCGATACGCCTTGCTCCGCCATGGTCACGCCGAAGAGGCGGTGGACGCGCGACATCGTCAGGCGGTGATGCGTGATGATGAGGAAGCGCGTCTGCGCGGTCTCGGCGATCTCCTCGACGAGGCGACAGAAGCGGTCGACATTGGCGTCGTCCAAGGGCGCGTCGACCTCGTCCAGCACGCAGATCGGCGCCGGATTGGTGAGGAACACCGCGAAGATCAAGGCGAGGGCGGTCAGCGCCTGCTCGCCGCCCGAGAGGAGCGACAGGGTCTGGAGCTTCTTGCCCGGCGGGCTGGCATAGATTTCGAGCCCGGCTTCGAGCGGATCGCTGCTGCCGCCTTCGGCGCCTTCCTCGCCCTCGACCGGCTCGGTGCGATCGAGCTTGAGATAGGCGCGGCCGCCGCCGAAAAGGCGGGTGAAGAGCTTCGTGAAGTGATCGTTGACCGTCGCGAAAGCGGCCAAGAGCCGCTCGCGGCCTTCGCGGTTGAGCGCGGCGATGCCCTGGCGCAGCCGCGCGATCGCGCCGACCAGATCCTCGCGCTCGTTCTGTAGGCCTAAGAGCCGCTCTTCGATCTCGGTCGCTTCCGCTTCGGCGACGAGATTGACCGGGCCCATATTGTCGCGCTCGCGCGTCAGCCGCTCGAAGCGTGCCTGCGCATCCTCGTTCGACGGCAGTTCTTCATCGGCCGCGATCTCGACCGACGCGAGGATCGCCTCCGGCGCGCAGTTGAGCCGTTCCCCGATATGCTGCGACAGGGCGCTTTGCGCGTCCTGCGCCTGATCGCGCATACCCTCGCAGCGCACGCGCTCCTCGCGCGCGGTGCCGAGCGCGGCGTCGGCCGCTTTCGAGGCTTTCTCGGCGTCGCTCAGCCTTGTCTCGCCGACCGCCAGCGCATCGGCGGCGTGATTGCGCCGCGAGGTCGAGTCCGCGATCGTCTCGGCGAGGCGGTCGCGCTGCTCCGCGATCTCGGCCGGACGGCGCTCGAGCTCGGCAATCTCGTTGCGCAGATCCCCGCGTCGTTGCCGGAAGGCCGCATGCTGGCGCTCGGCGGCTGCGGCGCGGCTCTGCCAGGACGCGAGCTCTTGCGCGATCGCCGCGCTGCGCGCCCGGCGCGCCTCGGCTTCGCGCGCGAGACGGTCATGCTCGGCCTGGTGCTGGAGATGGATCGCGCGCCGCTCGGTCAGCCCCTCGCGGGTCGCGGCGGCGGCATCGCGCGCCAGCGCCGGATCGGGCAAGGCCGCGATCGCTTCCTGTGTCGTGCGCGCTTCGCCTTCGGCTTCGGCGAGATCATGCGCGAGGCGCTGCGCCGTGTCGTTCAAGGCTTCGAGCCGCGTCACGATGCCGGCTGCCTTGCGCGCCAGCTCGGTTTCGCGGTCGCGCTCGCCAGCGAGCTTGCTCAGCGCTTCGCGCGCCGCTTCACGTGCCGCGCGCTCGTCATCGACGAGGCGGCGAACGCCGGCTTGGGCTTCATCGAGCGCGGCGACGGCCCGGCTCAATTCGCGCTCGGCATCGGCCAAAAGCGCGTCGAGCTCGGCGACGCGGTTGCGCTGGCGCAGTCGTTGCGCCGCCGCCGTCGGCGTGCCGGCGACGCGGCGGAAACCATCCCAGCGCCAGAGCCCGCCCTCGCGGCTGACGAGACGCTGACCGGGTTTCAGCCATTCCTGCAGCCGCTCGCCGGCATCGCGGTCGGCGACGACGCCGATCTGGGCGAGGCGCCGCGCCAAGGCGGGCGGCGCGGTGACGAAAGAGGAGAGCGGCGCTGCATCGCCGGGCAGCGCTTGCGCCTCGGCATAATCAGGGAGCGCGAACCAATGGGCTGAGGCAGTGACGTCGACCGGTGCCGTGAGATCTTCGCCGAGCGCCGCGCCGAGCGCGGCTTCGTAGCCGCTCTCGACCGCCAACGCGTCGAGCACCGGCGAGTAGCGTTTATCGACCATCGCCGCGAGCAGCTCGATGAGCGCATTGCGCTCGGTCGCGAGCTTGGCGCGATGGGCCTCGGCCGCTTCTTTCGGCGCACGCGCCGCGGTCTCGGTTTCTTGCGCGCGGCGGAGCGCGGCTTCGGCCTCTTCGGCAGCCTCGCGCGTGCGCGCGACCTCGGCCTCGGCGCGGCGCACCGCTTCGGCAGCCGCAGCGGTGATTTCGGCCGCAATCTTCTCGGCTTCGAGCGTGGCGATCTGCGCCGCGATGTCGCGCTGCCGCTCGGCGAGGCGCGCGGCGCGCTCGGCGTTCTCGTCGCGGCGGCGGGCGAGCGCGGCGCGCTGCGCATCCTCGGCGGCGATCTGCTGCGTCAGGCGCGTCAGCTCGGCATCGAGCGCCGCGACTTCTTCGGCAATGGCGGCGAGCGCGGCGGCGGCGCGTTCTTGCGCGGCGCCTTCTTCGGCTTGCGCTTGGGTCAGCGTCTGGCGCTCGGCTTCGAGCCGCTCGAGCGCCGCTTTGGCATCGGCGGCGAGCGCTTCCTCGCGCGCGATGTCGGACGCCATCTCGTCGAGCCGCGCGGTCGCCGCCTGATGCGCGGCGGCGACGCGGCGGTCTTCCTCTTCGAGCGCCTGGCGCGCGAGGACAAGGCGCTGCAGCTCGGCGCCGGCGGCGGCCTCTGACTGGCGCAGCGCCGGCAGCTCGCCGGACGCGGCTTCGCGCTCACGCTCGGCGGCGAGCGAAGCCTGGGTGCGGTCGGCGACCTCGAGTTCGGCGGCGCGGAAACGCGCGGCGGCGGCTTCGTGCTCGGCAACGGCCCGCTGCCACCGGAGATGCAGCACCACCGCTTCGGCGCGGCGGATGTGATCGGACAGGCGGCGATAGCGATTGGCCTGGCGCGCCTGCTTCTTCAAGCCTTCGAGCTGCTCGCTGAGGCCGCGCAGCACATCGTCGAGCCGGGTGAGATTGCT
>DATNGE010000211.1:0-22544 GCA_035606035.1 Allostellaceae bacterium | reverse complement strand
CCGCTCAAGACGTCGCTGAAAACACTGCAGCGTGTCGCCGCGCGCCTCAACCTGCTCGAAGGGCGGCGCATCGCCGATCTCGCCGCGGATTGCGTCACGCTGTTGAAAAAAGAATATCTCGCGCTGTCGGAAAGCCACGGCGTTGATGCTCGTTTCCTTGCGCTCGCCGTGCTCAATTCCTTGCAACATTCGCATCAGATCCTGCGTCTCGGCCGGGCATTATCCTGGAAGCCTAACGATTCGCTGGTGGCGAACACCGAGTTCTCCTGCGTCGGCGCGCGCTTGATCGGCGAAATCGAGCGCGCGGCGCGCGCGTTGCTCTTGCAGATGCCGCGGCGCGGCCCTCTACCCTCGCCGAGCGCGCTGGGCGATGCGCTCGTTCACTATCTTGATGAGTCGGAGGGCGTGCTGAGCGAGATCGGCTTGCGCCGCGATTCGGCCTGGGGCATGGCAATCCTCCGCACGCGCACTGATGTCGCCGATGCGCTCGACGAGAGTTTTCTCGACCGCTTCGCCGCGCTGGTTCTCGCGCTCCTGCCTCAGGTCGAGTATCCCGGCCACGGTCCCGACCTTACGATCGTGCCGAGCGGCGCGACGCTTGCTCTCGCGCGCGAGGCCGCCGGATTATTGAAATTGGTCACGCAGCGCGGCGAGCGACACGGCTTTGCCAAGACAGCGCATGAGACGATCGTTGCATTGGCTGAAGAAATCGACCATCGCGTAACCGATCTATGCAACGCGGCGGCGCTTTCACCCGCGAATGCTACCGTGATTGAGGCGCAGGCGCGTGCCGCCGCCGCATTGTGCGACGAGCTTTTTGACAGCGACCGCTCGAGCGAGCTGATGCGCCGGATCGCGGCGGCGATACATGCTCCCGCGGCCTAAATCAGCGATTGTAGGCCCATGATAACCGCTGTTTTTCGGTGTAGGCTCGTGCATTGCAAGCCGGCACGCGAAAACTTAGACTCGGCCGCGGAGCGAGCAACGCAACACCTGAAGGCGAAGCCGTGACCCTGACCTTCACCAATATCCTGTGGCTGGCGATTGCCGTGCTCGAGGCGCTTTTGGTGGCAGCACGCATATTTATGCATCCCGGGCCGGTGCGTGTGACTCTTGCCCTGATGATCCCCGTGCTGATCATCTTGGGTGCGATCATCAACGCAATCTACAACCGGATCACCACTGGCCACGCGATCGACGATCTGCCGGCCGCCAAGCGCCGCTAAGCGCGCTTGACTCCCGCCCGAGCGGGTTCAATATCGAGCGAAAGAACCTATTTCGCGCCGAAATCCGGGCTTTTGCGTCCGCGGCGCCGGACATCTGCGAGGAGGCTCCCATGGCCGATGACGGCTTTACTCACACCGTAAACCGCGAGGCCGAGAAAGGCCGCCAGGAATTCTACGGCCGCGCCGGCCAGGAGAATCTGGCGCCGCTCTGGCGCGTGCTCGGCAGCCTCGTGCTCGACGAGCCGAAGAGCCCTTGCCAGCCGGCGATCTGGAAATGGGGCGAGATCCGTCCTTATCTGATGGAAGCCTGCAAGATCATCACCGCCGAGGAAGCCGAGCGCCGCGTGCTGGTGCTCGAAAACCCCGGCATGAAGGGCGAATCGCGCATCACCCGCAGCCTCTTCGCCGGCATGCAGATCATCCTGCCGGGCGAGGTCGCACCGGCGCACCGCCATGTCGCTTCGGCGCTGCGCTTCGTCATCGAGGGCAAGAACGCCTATACTGCGGTCTCGGGCGAGCGCACCATGATGTCGCCCGGCGATTTCGTGATCACCCCGTCCTGGACCTGGCACGACCACGGCAATCTGAGCCAGGAGCCGATGGTGTGGCTCGATGGGCTCGACATGCATTTGGTCAATTTGATGGATGCCGGCTTCCGCGACGGCTATCCCGACAGGACCCATCCGGTGACGCGGCCCGAAGGCGCTGCCGATGCCGAATTCGCCTTCAACCTGCTGCCAGTCGATTACAAGCCGGGCAGCAAAACGACGCCGATCTTCAACTACCCCTATGCGCGTTCGCGCGAAGCGCTCGAGAAGATGGCGAAGTTCCATCCGATCGATCCGTGCTTCGGCTACAAGATGAAGTTCATCAATCCGATCGACGGCGGCTGGGCGATGCCGACGATCTCGACCTGGATGTCGCTCTTTCCGAAGGGCTTCAAGTCGATACCTTATCGGGCGACCGATGGCGTCGTTTTCGTCTGTGTCGAAGGCACGGGCAAGACACGGGTCGGCGACAAGGTCTTCGAATGGGGACCGCACGACGTCTGGACGGTGCCGAGCTGGCTCTATTACGAGCACGAAGCGACGTCCAATGCGGTGGTGTTCAGTTTCTCCGACCGCGTCGCGCAGGAAAAGCTCGATTTCTTCCGCGAACAGCGCGGCAACGCATAAGCCCTATCAGGGACCAACAAAAAGGCGGCAGTCACCTGCCGCCTTTTTTATTTTGATCGTCGCAAAAGAGCGATTAACCCGTGCGTCCCCAATGACGCCGGTTACCAAACCGCCGTGATCACGTTGAGCAGCGCTTGGCGGCCGTTACGGACTTCTTTGACCGCCCGCTCGAGCGCGCCCGGTAGATCGGCGGACCTCTCGACCTTCTCGCCATAGCCGCCCGACGCCTCGATCAGCTTCTCGAAAGCCGGCGAGGGCTGCAGATCGGCGAGGGTCATTGCGTCGTCCTTCTGCTGCGCGACGCCTTTTTCATACATGCCGAGCGTCGCGCGACGCACGGCGTTGTAGACGGCATTGTTGTTGATGACCGTAAGGACCGGCAGATTATGTGCTTGTCCCACCCAATGACAGGCGGTCGGGTTGGCGAACATGTAGGCGCCGTCGCCGACGGTCGAGACCACCAGCGCGTCGGGCCGCGCGAGCTTCGCGCCGAGCGCCGCGCCGAGACCCCAGCCGAGGCCGCCTGCCGGACTCGAGCCGAAATAGGTCCCCGGCTTCTCGCGGCCGCAGAGATCGGGCCGCACCCAATACTCGTTGACGATGATCGCGTCCGGCCCGACCGCTTGGCCGAGGCAGTGATTGAGATATTCGGTCTTGATCGTCGGCTGCGCGCCCGCTTTCTCGACCATACCCTTCCACGCGCCGCGGATCGCCTTCCAGCGCTCGGCGAGCTTGCCGCGCCGCGCACTTGTCGCCGGCGACTTATCGACCCCTGCTTCCGCGAGCCCGGCCTCGATCGCGGCAAGCGCCGCTGCGGTCTCGGCGGCAATCGACAGATCGCTGGGGAAATTGCGGATCGGATAGCGCGAGAAGGCGGGGTCGTCGTTGATGTGAACCACGCGGCAGCCGGCCGGGGGGCTTTCCTGCGATGGATACCACGGCGCGTCGCAATCCAAGACGATGATGAGATCGGCCTCGTCGAGCAGCGGCCGAGGCATCCCGCCCATATTCATCGAGTGGCTGGTCGGCAGGTTGACATACCGTGCGTTGAACGAGACGACGGGCAGCGCGAAGCGCTCGGCGACACGCGCGAGCGCCTCGCTGCCGGCGATGGTGCGCCCCGCGGCCGAAGTGATGATCATCGGCCGCTCCGCCTTGGCGATCATGCCAACGAGGCTTTTGACCACCGCGGGATCGGGATAGGGCTGCGAGGGATGGACGCGCGGCTTCGCCGGCCGGTTGGTGGGCGGGAACATGCCGCCCAGCGCCTCGCGCGGCAAAGTCAGATAGGCCGAACCGCGCGGCGCGGTCATCATAACTTCGAGGGCGCGCGGTACGAGCTCGTCGGCCTGCATCGGCAGGCGCATCTCGTAATCCCATTTGACGAATTCGCGCAGCATGCCGGCCTGGTCGAACATTTCCTGGCCCCAATGGATCGGGCCGGCGCGCGAGCCGAGCACATCTTGCTCGGTGATCGGGTTGCGGCCAGCCATCAAGAGGATCGGCACGTTTTCGCGACAGGCATCGGCGAGGCAATTCAGCGTGTTGGCGGTGCCGACATTGGTGTGCACCATCACCGCCTGCGGCTTCCCGGTGACCATGTAATAGCCATGCGCCATGGCGACGGCGCAGTTCTCGTGCGTGATCACCATCGTCTTCGGAATCGACGCGTTCTTGTGCTGGCTATGGACGATGCCTTCGACCAGCGGGGCGAAATCGGTGCCAGGATTGACCAGCAAGTGATCGATGCCGTTGGCTTTGAGCGAGCGCAACAGCACCTCGGCGGCGCTTTCGGTACCCTGCTGCCCGGTCGAGGGAAACGGCGAATCGTCCATGATGAGGAGCCTCTCGTTTTGGGTTTGCCGGCGATGTTACCGCCGGCCCGCGCCGCGGGTCAAAACCGTTGATGCGTCGGCATTTAGGGGAAGCGTTCACCGCTTTTTAAGCATAAGAGGCGAAGCTTTTAGGACAGCGAATAGGTGTCTTCTCCCCGTGCCATCCATCACCATCGCAGGGCGCCGCATCGGCCCTGATGCGCCGCCCTATATCATCGCCGAAGTCTCCGCCAATCACGGCGGCGATCTCGCGCGCGCCAAGCGCATCATCGACATCGCGGCCGAGAAAGGCGCGGATGCGGTGAAGTTCCAGGCCTATACCGCCGACAGCATGACGCTCGACAGCGAGCGCACCGATTTTCTTATTCAAGGCAACAATCCCTGGACGGGCCGGCGCCTTCACGCGCTCTATGAAGAAGCGGCGACGCCTTTTGCTTGGTTCCCGGAGCTTTTCGCCCACGCAAAGGCACGCGGCATTCCGGCTTTCGCTTCGGTCTTTGGCGAAGATTCGCTAGCACTGCTCGAAGAGCTCGGCGCGCCTGCTTACAAGATCGCGTCGTTCGAGGCCGTCGATACCGATCTCATCGCGGCCTGCGCCGCGACCGGCAAGCCCGTCATTATCTCGACCGGCCTTTGCACTCTCGCGGACATCGAGATCGCTTATGAAGCGGCCAAGCGTGGCGGCGGCAAGGAGATCGCGCTCCTCCGCTGCAACAGCGCCTATCCCGCCGATCCGGCCGAGGCCAATCTCGCGACGATCGCCAATATGATCGAGCGTTTCGATGCGCCGATCGGCTATTCCGACCACACCGTCGAGACCTTGCCCGCGGCGATCGCGGTCGGCATCGGCGCCTCGATCGTCGAGAAGCATGTGATCGATGCGCGCGAGCCGGCGACCGCGGATTCAAGCTTCTCCTGCCTGCCCGATCAGCTCGAAGCGCTGATCAAAGCGTGCCGCGAGGCCTATCTAGCGCGCGGCCGCGTCAAATACGGACCTTCCAAGCGCGAAGCGCCGTCGATTGTTTTCCGACGTTCGCTCTATGCAATCGCGGATATCGCCGCTGGCGAGACGCTGACGCAGCACAACGTGCGCAGCATCCGCCCGGGCCATGGTTTGCCGCCGCGCTACCTGCCAGAAATCCTCGGCAAGCCGACGCGCCGCGCCATCGCGCGCGGCGAGCCGATTGCTTGGGATGCGCTCAAATGAGCCGCAGCGTCCGGCGGGGCATCTTCTTCAACCTCGACAATACATTGGCGAACAGCGCCAGTGCGCTGCACGGTGCATTCGAACGCTTCGGCGCGCTGTGCGGTGCCGCGCCGAGCGACGCGATGTTTGCCGAGATGGGCGGATTGAGTGTGCCGATGGCGGTCGCACTCCTGAAGCGCCGCTGGTCGCTGCCCCATACGTTGGACGAATTGCAGCGGCATTACGTGCCGCTAATCGACGCCGCCTTCCTCGAGATCGCGCCGGCGCCGGGCGCCGCAACGACGCTCGAGGCCGCGTTCCACAACGGCTGGAGCGTCGGCGTGGTCACCGCCGTCAGTGCCGCGCGCAGCCGCGGTTGGCTCGCGCGCACGAAGCTCGCGGCTTATGTCGATATCGTCGTGGGCGGCGATGAGATCGTGCTCGGCAAACCCGAACCGGAGCCCTATCGCATAGCGCTCGCGCGAAGCGGCTGTGCCCGCGAGCTTTCGATCGCGGTCGAGGACTCACCCAATGGCGCGAAATCCGCCCTTGCCGCCAGCATGCGCTGCTATGGGATGGCGCCGGACGGCGCCGCGTCGGCTGCATGGCCCGAAGGCGTGCGGCTGATCGAGCGGATCGACGAGCTGGTGCCGGAACTGGAGCGTCAGCGCGCTCGGCGTATGGCCGGGCACCGCCGCTGATCAGACGTCGAGATTGGCGACTTCGAGGGCGTTTGCCTGGATGAAGTCGCGGCGCGGCTCGACCAGATCGCCCATCAGAGTCGAGAAGGTCTCTTCCGCCTGCGCCGCGTGCGGCACCTTCACCTGCAGCAGCGAGCGCGCATCGGGGTTGAGCGTCGTCTCCCAGAGCTGCTCGGGATTCATCTCGCCGAGGCCCTTGTAGCGCTGGATATCGCCGCCTTTGGGGCCGAGCTCGAGGATCGTCTCGATCAGCGAGCACGGGCCTTTGACGGTGAATTCCTTGTCCTTGGCGACGAGCTTACCCGGTTTCGCGTACGTCTCTTGCAGATCACCGGTGCGCTCATCGAGCCGGCGCGCCTCGGCGCTCTTCAGGAGCTGAGCGTCGAGCTCGTAACGCTCGGTCACGCCGTGACGGGTGCGAGTAATGACAAAGCCCTGCCCCGCCGCTTCGCCGCGCCAGCCGCGCTCTGCCGCCGGCGAGAGCGCATCGAGCTTGCGCGCCAAGAAGCGCGCCGCCTCGATGATCTGCTCCGGATGATCCAGGACCGCGAGGTTCAAGAGCCCGTTGATCGCCGCCTGCTCGGCGACGTCGATGCTCCCGATCTTGCGCGCGAGCGGCTGCAGCAAGTGGCGTGTCGTGCGCGCGAAATCGATCACTGCGCGCAGATCGTTGCCGGCGCGTTGCGCCCCGTCATGCTGGGTGAAGACGGCGTCGCGCAAACCGGCGCTGATGCGATATTCCTCGAGCGCCGGCTCGTCCTTGAGATAGACCGCTTTCGCGCTGCCGCGCTTCACCTGGAAGAGCGGCGGCTGCGCGATATAGAGGAAGCCTTTCTCGATGAGTTGCGGCATCTGGCGGAAAAAGAAGGTCAGGAGCAGCGTGCGGATATGGCTGCCGTCGACATCGGCGTCGGTCATGATGACGATGCGGTGATAGCGAGCCTTCTCGGGATCGAATTCTTCGGCGCCGATGCCAGTGCCGATCGCGGCGATCAGCGTGCCGATTTCCGCCGAGCTCAGCATCTTGTCGAAACGCGCGCGCTCGACATTGAGGATCTTGCCCTTCAAGGGCAGGATCGCCTGGTATTTACGGTCGCGACCCTGTTTGGCCGAGCCACCGGCGCTGTCGCCCTCGACGATGAAGAGCTCGCAAAGCGCCGGGTCGCGCTCCTGGCAATCGGCGAGCTTGCCGGGAAGGCTCGCCATATCGAGCGCGCCCTTGCGTCGCGTCAGATCGCGCGCCTTGCGCGCGGCTTCGCGGGCGGCCGCGGCTTCGACCACCTTGGCGACGATCTTCTTCGCATCGGCCGGATGCTCTTCGAGCCATTGCTGCAGCTTGTCCGCAACGATGCCTTCGACCACCGGACGGACCTCGGAGGAGACAAGCTTGTCTTTGGTCTGCGAGGAGAATTTCGGATCGGGCACCTTGACCGAGAGGATCGAGGTCAGGCCCTCGCGCATGTCCTCGCCGGTGAGCGGAATCTTCTCCTTCTTCGCGATGCCGCTCTCATTGGCGTAATTGTTGATGGTGCGCGTCAGCGCGGCGCGGAAGCCGGCGAGATGCGTGCCGCCGTCGCGCTGCGGAATGTTGTTCGTGAAGCACAGCATCGTCTCGTGATAGCTGTCGGTCCACTCCATCGCGACTTCGACCGAGATGCCGTCGCGCTCGGCCTTCATCATGACCGGCGGGCTATGCAGCGCCTGTTTCGAGCGATCAAGATATTGCGCGAAAGCGATGAGGCCGCCCTCGTAATGGAGTTTCACCGATTTCGGCTCGACGCCGCGCGCATCGACCAGCTCCAGGGTGACGCCGGAATTAAGGAAGGCGAGCTCGCGCAGCCGGTGCTCCAAAGTCGCATAGTCGAAATCGCGCTTGGTAAAGGTCTTGGGACTCGGCCAGAAAGTCACCTCGGTGCCGGTGCGTTCGCCGGCATCGCCGACGATGGCGAGCGGCGCTTCCGGATCGCCGTCCTTGAAGCGCATGAAATGCTCTTTGCCGGCGCGCCAAATGCGCAGATCGAGCGTCGAGGAGAGCGCATTGACGACCGAGACGCCGACGCCGTGTAGCCCGCCCGAGACCTTGTAGGAATTCTGATCGAATTTCCCGCCGGCATGGAGCTGGGTCATGATGACCTCGGCGGCCGAGACGCCCTCTTCCGCATGGATATCGACCGGGATGCCGCGGCCGTTATCCAAGACGGTTACCGAACCGTCGCCGTTGAGCGTTGCCGTGATGGTGTCGCAATAGCCGGCGAGCGCCTCGTCGATCGAATTGTCGATGACTTCATAGACCATGTGGTGAAGGCCCGAGCCGTCATCGGTATCGCCGATATACATGCCCGGGCGTTTGCGCACCGCATCGAGGCCGCGCAGGACCTTGATCGACTGCGCATCATAGGTCTCGTCGGAGCGAGGGGTATCCGGAGCAGCAGGTTCACTCATCTGAAACGTTCCATCGGTGAAAGGCGGGCATCGGCGACGGCGAAGAATTGCGCCCTGCCGCGGAGCGCGGCGAATAAGGCGGCATCCGTACCGGTGAGCCAGGCCTGGGTTTTGAGATTCAAGAGTTCGGCGAAAAGCGCGGCGCGCCGCTCGCCATCGAGATGCGCCGCAACCTCGTCGAGCAGCATCAGCGGCGCCGCGCCGCGTGCCGCCGTGAGCAACCGTGCCTGCGCCAAGAGGATCGCCAGCAGCAGCGCCTTCTGCTCGCCGGTCGAGCATTGCGGCGCCGGCATGCCATTGCCGGCATGCTCGACGAGCAAATCCGAACGGTGCGGTCCGTATGTGGTGACGCCGGCTTCAGCATCAATACGCCGCTGCTCGGCAAAGCGCTGGCGCAGCGCGTCTTCCGCCGCGAGCGCCGGCATCGCGCCGAGCGCCGCCTCGACCTCCCCCGCCATCGTGAGCCGCGCCTGCGGGAACGGTCCGGCATTCGCGGCGCACGCCTCATCGATGCGCAGCGCCACATCGCGTCGCGCCGCCGCGATTGCGACGCCCTGCGCCGCCATAGTCTCTTCGAGCGCCGCCAGCCAGGACGCATCGGCCGGCCCCTCGCGCAACAGATGCAGCCGCTCGCGCATCGCTCGCTCGTAAGCGGAAAGCGCATTCGCATGCTCGGGATCGAAGCCCAGCACGAGCCGGTCGAGGAAGCGCCGCCGCGCGCCGGCGCCTTCGATGAACAGCCGATCCATTTGCGGCGTCAGCCAGACGAGGCTGAGGAGCCGCGCCAGCTCGGCCTGGGTCTTGGCCGCCGCGCCATCAATACGAATAATGCGGCGCTCACCGCTATCGCTCGCGGCGTCGCGGCCGGTGCCGATCTGGATCGGCCCGTCGGCGGTCGCGAGCTGGACGGCAAGCGTCCAGGCGCCGCCGCCGTTGCGTCGATCGATATCGCTGAGCTTGGCGCGGCGCATGCCGCGGCCAGGCGCGAGGAAAGAGAGCGCTTCGAGAAGATTGGTCTTGCCGGCGCCGTTCGGCCCGGTGAGCACCACCGGCGCCGGCGCGATATCGAGTTGCAGCGCCGCGTAGGAGCGGAAATTCTGCAGCCCGATGCGCGCGATCGCCGGCACCGCCGGCGCGGCGGACGCCTCGATCGGTACGGCCCCAGTTGCGATCACCCTCACGGACAATGCCAAGCGGCCTCAGACTCGCATCGGCATGAGGACATAAAGCGCGCTGCCATCGGCGCTATCGCGCACGACGGTCGGCGAGGCCGCATCGGCAAGCGCGAAACGCGCGCCATCGCCCTCGATCTGCTCGGTAATGTCGAGGAGGTAGCGCGAATTGAAGCCGATCTCGAGCGGCTGGGCGCTGTAGCGCACCTCGATCTCCTCGGTCGCGGTGCCGTTTTCGGGGCTGGTCGCCGAGAGTGTCAGGCTGCCGCGCTCGATTGCGAGCTTCACCGCGCGGCTCTTTTCCGTGGAGATGGTCGAGACGCGATCAACGGCCTCGGCGAATTGCTTGCAATCGACCTCGAGGATGCGGTCGTTGCCCGAGGGGATGACGCGATCGTAATCGGGGAAAGTCCCATCGATCAGCTTCGAGGTCAGCACCGTATCGGCGAAGGTGAAACGGATCTTCGTATCGGAAAGCGCGACCGAGACATCCTGATCCATCTCGTCGAGGAGCTTCCTGAGCTCGGTCACCGTCTTGCGCGGCACGATGACACCCGGCATGCCGGCCGCGCCTTCGGGCAGCGGAATCTCCATCCGGGCCAGGCGATGGCCGTCGGTGGCGACGGCGCGCAACATGTTGACCTTGTCGCTCTTGGCGGCATGGAGGTAGATGCCGTTGAGGTAGTAGCGCGTCTCCTCGGTCGAGATCGCGAACCGCGTGCGGTCGATCAGCCGCTTCAGATCGGCGGCCGATAGCAGGAAATTATGCGCCAGCTCGCCGCCCGCCATCAGCGGGTAATCCTCCGGCGGCAGGCAGGAGAGGGTGAAGGTCGAGCGCCCGGAGCGCAGGGTCATGAGCCCTTTCTCGCCTGTGGTCTCGAATTCGATCTGGGCACCGTCGGGCAGCTTGCGCACGATGTCGTAGAGCGTATGCGCCGGAACGGTGGTCGCGCCCGGCTTGCCGGCTTGCGCCGCGAGCGAGGAAACCATCTCGATATCCATATCGGTCGCGGAGAGCGCAAGCTTGGCGCCTTCGGCTTTCAAAAGGACATTCGAGAGGATCGGAATGGTGTTGCGCCGTTCGACAACGCTTTGCACATGGCCCAGAGCGCGAAGCAGCGCGGCGCGTTCAATTGTCAGTTTCATGGTTCGCGGTTTACGCTCGCTGGAGGCGGTAATTTCGACCCGGAACCTCCCTGCGGAAGACCCGGAAAACCGCCCCGGACGACCCCCTAAAAACCGCCGCGGAACGGTGGGGGAGAATAGCATAAACGCGCCCGCGACACCACCGCCGCCAAGCCCGCGCATGGCGCCCCGAGTCGCAGGGCGGAGGCCCCGGAAATGCCTATTTTATGGGCGTTTCTGCACGATCCGGAGATGCAGGCCGGCGGTGAATTCCAACCTCCGACGAGGCTAGTTTTCGATCATCCGCTTGAGGAGCTCGATATCCTCGGCCATGGCGCGATCCGAGGTGCGTAATTCCTCGATCTTGCGCACCGCGTGCATCACGGTGGTGTGGTCCCGGCCGCCGAATTTCCGCCCGATTTCAGGTAGCGAGCGCGGCGTCAATTGCTTGCAGAGATACATCGCGACCTGGCGCGGCCGGGCGACGGCGCGGGCGCGGCGCGCCGAATGCATATCGGCAAGACGGATGTTGTAGTGCTCGGCGACGCGCTTCTGGATCTCGTCGATGGTGACCCGGCGGTCATTGGCGCGCAGCAGATCGTGCAGCACCTCTTGGGCGGTCTCCAGCGTGACCTCGCGCCCGACGAGTTGGGTATGGGCGTAGATCCGGGTAAGCGCGCCTTCGAGCTCGCGGATATTCGAGGTGATGCGGTGCGCGAGGAATTCCAAGACCTTCAGCGGCACCTGCAATTTCCGCCGCTCGGCCGCGGCCTGCAGAATGCCGAGGCGCAACTCATAGGTGGTCGGATGGATATCGGCTACCAGGCCCCAGCCGAGGCGCGAGCGCATGCGCTCTTCCATGCCTTCGAGATCGGTGGGCGATTTATCGGCCGAAATCACGATCTGGCGGTTCTGGTCGACCAGTGCATTGAAAGTATGGAAGAACTCTTCCTGTGTCGTGTCCTTGCCGGAGATGAACTGGACATCGTCGATCATTAGCACATCGACCGAGCGGAATTGCTCCTTGAACGCCATCGTGTCCTTGAAGCGCAGCGCCCGGATGAACTGATACATGAATTTTTCGGCCGAAAGATAGATGACCTTCCGCTTGGGCGCATGGGTGCGGATGTGCCAGGCGATCGCATGCATGAGATGGGTCTTGCCGAGCCCGACCCCCCCATAAAGGAAGAGCGGATTGAACGGCACTGAGCGCTGCGGCCCGCTCTGCGCCTCGGCGACCCGGCGCGCGGCGGCATGCGCCAACTCATTCGGCTTGCCGACGACGAAATTCTCGAAGGTAAAACGCGGATCGAGCGGCGCGCTGACGTCTTTTTCGTCTGCGGTCTCGGCCCCGGGCTCGGGAGCGGGCTCCGGCGCCGGCTCGGGCGCCGCCACTATCTGAGGCGTCGTACCCGACACCAGGATGTCGACGGCGATGACGCCCCCATTTTCGCCATTCCACAACGCGCGGATGCGATCGGCATAATGCGCCGCGACCCAATCGCGCAGGAAGCGCGTCGGCACCGCGATTTTGGCGCGCCCCTCTTCGATTCCCTGGAGACTCATATTGCGCAGCCAGCTGCGATAGGCTGCATCGCCATATTCGGAGCGCAATCGCGCCCGCACCCGCACCCATTGAGACTGGACCTCGCCGCCTTGCCCCAATGCGTCCGCCATTCGTCCACTCCCCCAACGAAACACTCGCACAGCACCCTAAAAACGGCACGCGACTGTCCCTCGGCGGAAACGGAGCCCCTTCCGTCCCCTACCGCATTCACGCACCGAGGCCACCAGTTACCGGAAAACCCTCAAGCAATCCGTAGCAGGCGCCCCATAACTCTTTGGTTTGAAAACCCGCCTCTCAACTTGCATCGCGCGCGCCGGATTATTCTGCTCTTCACGTCGCACAACGATCGTCAGCAACATTACCTAAGCGAATTCAAAGAAGGCAACAACTCTGAAAAGAATCTGACGCAAAAATTTTCGAGTGCGACTTCGGCGCAACGCTTGACAGCGTTAAAGCGCTTTGATGCGTGCCGAGAGCCGAGAGAGTTTGCGCGCGACGGTGCGTTGATGCACCACGCCCTTGCTCGCGCCGCGCTGCATCTCGGGCGCCGCATCGGCGAAAGCTTGCTTCGCCGCATTCTTGTCGCCAGAAGCGATCGCGGTCTCGACTTTCTTAACGAAGCTGCGAAGGCGACTCTTGCGCGCGCCGTTCACTTCCGTGCGACGCTGCGTTTGCCGATTGCGTTTTTCAGCCGAAGGATGATTGGCCATCGCCCGTCCGTTACCAAAAAGGGGGAGGCGCGCTTATACCGATGGCGCCTCCGCAGGTCAAGTCAGCGATGCTTGAACTGTGGCTTACGCTTTTCGACGAAGGCGGCCATGCCTTCTTTCTGATCTTCGGTCGAGAAAAGCGCATGAAAGAGGCGCCGCTCGAAGCGGACCCCTTCGGCGAGAGAGCTCTCAAATGCCCGATTTACGGCCTCTTTTGCGGCCAGAACCGCCGGTCGGGATTGGGCCGCGATTTTGTCGGCGAGCTTCATCGCCTCGTCGAGCAATTTGTCGTTCGCGACGACGCGGCTGACGAGACCGCAGCGCTCGGCCTCGACCGCATCGATCATCCGCCCCGAGAGAATCATTTCCATTGCTTTCGCTTTTCCGACCGCACGCGTCAGGCGCTGCGTGCCGCCCGAGCCCGGAATGATGGCGAGCGTGATCTCGGGCTGGCCGAATTTGGCGCTTTCGGCGGCGAGTATCGTGTCGCACATCATCGCGACCTCGCAGCCGCCGCCGAGCGCGAAGCCTGCAACCGCGGCGACGATCGGCTTGCGGCACGTGGTAATGCGCTCCCAGCCGTCCGTGATGAAATCCTCGATGTAGCATTCGACGAACGTCTTACCTGCCATCTCTTTGATGTCGGCGCCGGCGGCGAAAGCTTTGTCGCTGCCGGTCAACACGATCGCACCGATTGCAGAATCATTCTCGAATGCGTCAAGCGCCGCGCCGAGCTCGCGGATCAGGGCATCGCAAAGCGCGTTGAGTGCCTGGGGCCGGTTGAGCGTGATGAGGCCGACCGCACCGCGGGTTTCGACAAGGATATTCTGATAGGTCATCCGATGAGGCTCCGTTACGGGAACTACTGATGGGGCTATTTCTTGGGCGACAGGCTGAAGCCGACCGCCAGCCGGGTGCCCGACCCGGTGAAATCGAGGCGCAACCGCTCGGTATCGCGCTGCCAAACATCACGTCCGGCCGGCTTCCAGCCGAGCGGCGGCAGGCTCGCGGCATAGAATGCCTCGACCTTCGCGCGCGTCGTCGCACCTTCGGCCCGCGCCTCGACAATCCGACCCTCCGGCTTGTCGAAGACAACGTCCGAATTCGGCACCGGCTTCAGGCCGGGCATCAGCGGCAAATCCTCGGTGCCGGCAACGAACTCCTCGGCCCGCAGCGGCAAGGCCGCCAAGAGGAACAGCGGCAGAACAAAGAGCGGGGGCCGCACGCGCATTAGGCGGAGCCTACTCACTTTTGCCGCTTCGGGCAGTAAAAAGTCGAGCGCCCGCTCTGCACCAGGCGGCGAATGCCGCTCTTGCAGTCGCAGCCGGGACAACGCTCGCCTTCCTTGCCGTAAACCGCCCAGTGATGTTGGAAATAGCCAAGCTCGCCTGAGGTTTGTACGTAATCTCGTATCGATGAGCCGCCGGCCGCGATGGCACGCGTGAGCACATCGTGGATGGCCGTCGCGAGCCGTTCGGCGCGCTCGCCCTGCACCGTCTTCGCCAGCCGCCGGGGCGAGATTCCGGCGCCATAAAGCGCCTCGCAGGCATAAATGTTGCCGATTCCGGCGACGACGCGCTGATCGAGCAGCGCCGATTTGATCGGCGTGTTCTTGCCATAGAGCGATTCTGCCAGCGACGGGCCGTTGAACGTGTTGCTGAGCGGCTCCGGCCCCAAAGCGCGGAAGCGCGGGTGCTCGGCCAGATGCGCTTCGTCCGCATAATCGAGCAGGCCGAAGCGCCGGGCATCGTTGAGCCGCAGCTCGCTGCCATCCTCGAAATGGAACACCGCATGATCGTGCTTTTCGCGCGGCGTTGCGTTGCCCGGCGGCACGATAATCAGTCGCCCCGACATGCCGAGATGCGCGATGACCACCCCGCCGCCTTCGAAATGCATGAGGATGTATTTGGCCCGACGGGAAAAACGCTCGATCAGCTTGCCGGCGATCTGCGCCGCAAGACCGGGCGGAATGGCGCTCCGGAGGTCAGGTCGCGCGAGATCGAGCCGCACGAGCCGCTTGCCCGCGAGCGCACGCGCGAGACCGCGCACCACGGTTTCGACCTCGGGAAGTTCTGGCATCGTCGTGGATCGGGACTAGAAAATTAGGTCGGGTGTTTGGCGGAAAAGCGGGGCTTGCGCTAACTTGTTGAAATGCCGCGCCAGCATAGCCGCGCATCGCAACCGCGCCAAACCGATTTCGGCTTCCGCGACGTCGGCGAAGATGAGAAAACGCGCCTCGTGCGCGAGGTCTTCGACCACGTGGCCGGCCGCTACGATCTCATGAACGATCTGATGAGCGGCGGCATCCATCGCCGCTGGAAGGCCGAGCTCATCGATCGGTTGAAGCCGCGGCGGGGCGAGATCCTGCTCGATCTCGCGGGGGGCACCGGCGATATCGCGCGACGCTTCCTCGGCCGCGCCGGCAAAGATGGCCGGGTTATCGTGTGTGATATCAACGTCTCGATGGTCGCAGCGGGCCGCGACCGCGCGCTCGACGAGGGGATTTTGGGCGGCATCACCTGGCTCGTCGGCGATGCCGAGGAACTGCCGCTCGCCGATGCCAGCCTCGATTGCTGCACTATCTCGTTCGGGTTGCGCAATGTGACGCGTAAGCAAAAGGCGCTCGAAGAGGCGCGGCGCGTGCTGAAGCCCGGCGGGCGTTTCTTCTGCCTCGAATTCAGCCATGTCGAAGCGCCGGCGCTCCGCCGCCTCTACGATCTCTATTCCTTTACCGTGCTGCCGCGGCTCGGCGCCGTGGTCGCGCGCGACCGCGATGCCTATCGCTATCTGGTCGAAAGCATCCGCCGCTTTCCGCAGCAGGCCGAGCTTGCCGGGATGATGAGCCGTGCTGGCTTCGAGCAGGTGGGCTGGCGCAATCTTTCCGGCGGCATCGCCGCGATCCATTCCGGCTGGCGGCTTTAAGATCGGCAACAGGGTTGCACAGCCTCGCCGCCGCGCTTATAGACAGAAATTACGTTATTCAGGCGTGAAATTAAGAGCATGCTCCACGGCCGGCGCATCCTGTTGATCATCTCGGGCGGCATCGCCGCCTATAAGGCGCTCGATCTCATTCGGCGCCTCAAGGAGCGTGGGGCCCAAACGCGCTGCATCCTGACCGCCGGGGCCCAGCAATTCGTCACGCCGCTTTCGGCGGCGGCGCTTTCGGGCGAGAAAGCCTATACCGATCTCTTCTCCCTGACCGACGAGAGCGAGATGGGTCATCTGCGCCTGGCGCAGGAAAGCGATCTCCTTATCGTCGCGCCGGCTTCGGCCGACATCCTGGCGAAAATGGCCGGCGGCCTCGCCGATGATTTGGCCTCGGCCGCGCTGCTCGCGACCGACAAGCCGATCCTGATCGCGCCGGCGATGAATTTCCGCATGTGGGAGCATAAGGCGACGCAGGAGAATCTGGCCCGGCTTGCCGCACGCGGCATCTGCCAGGTCGGACCGAATGCCGGGCCACTGGCCGAGAACGAAAGCGGCATGGGCCGGATGGCCGAGCCGCTGGAGATCGTCGCGGCGGTCGAGAAGATTTTCGTCGCCGATGCGGTACTCTCGGGCCGCCGCGCCCTCGTCACCAGCGGCCCGACGCAAGAGCCGATCGATCCCGTCCGCTACATCGCCAATCGCTCTTCCGGCCGTCAGGGCCATGCCATCGCCGCGGCCCTCGCCCGGCTCGGCGCCGACTGCGTTCTGGTCTCGGGCCCGACCGGCGAGCCCGATCCGCCGGGCGTCAAAGTCGTGCGAATCGACACGGCGCGCGAGATGCTCGCCGCCTGCGAGGCCGCGCTGCCTGCCGATATCGCGGTCTGCGCGGCCGCCGTCGCCGATTGGCGCGCCGAGGCGGCGCCTACGAAGCTGAAAAAGAAGGCGGGCGCGCCGCCGGCGCTGAAACTCATCGAGAATCCCGACATCCTCGCGAGCCTGTCTAAAGCCGGCAATCACCGGCCGAAGCTGGTGATCGGCTTTGCCGCGGAGACCGAGAATGTCGTCGCCAATGCACAGGCCAAACGCAGCAAGAAGGGCTGCGACTGGATTCTCGCCAATGACGTTTCGCCGGCGAGCGGCGTTTTCGGCGGCGAGAGCAACACCATCCACCTGGTCGATGGCAGCGGTGTCGAGGATTGGCCGGCAATGTCGAAACGCAACGTCGGCGACCGGCTGGCGCGGCGGATCGCCGCTTTCTTCGCGAAAGCCGCCGAATGAGCGCTGTCGGCGTGAAGCTCAAGATCTTGCCGCATGGGAACGGCTTGCCGCTACCGTCCTATGCGACGGCCGATGCCGCTGGTGTCGATCTCGCCGCAGCGGTTGCGGCGCCGCTGACCCTCGCTCCGGGCGAGCGCCGGGACGTGCCGACCGGGATCGCGTTAGCGTTGCCTGCCGGCTGGGAAGGTCAGGTGCGGCCGCGCTCCGGCCTCGCGCTGCGCGATGGCATTACCGTGCTCAACAGCCCGGGCACGATCGATGCCGATTATCGCGGCGAGATCCGCGTCATCCTCGCCAATCTCGGCAGCGCGCCGGTGACGATCGCGCGCGGCGAGCGCATCGCTCAGCTCGTCATCGCCCCGGTCAGCCGCGCGGAGTGGCAGGTCGTGACGGATCTACCCGCCTCGGGGCGTGGAACCGGCGGCTTCGGCTCGACCGGAACCTGATGCTACGATGCTGCGCCTCACCAAAAAATTGCTGTTCGCGATCGAGGCGGTACTCGATATCGCCTACAACGCCGGCAACATGCCGGTGCAATCGGGCGATATCACAGGGCGGCAAGGCATTCCGCGCCGCTACCTCGAGCAGGTGCTGCAGCAACTCGTACGCGCTGGGATCCTCGAAGGCGTGCGCGGCCCGCGCGGCGGTTACCGCCTGGCGCGCGAGCGCCGCCGCATCACCGTGGGCGAGATCGTGCGCGTCGTTCGCACCCTCGAAAGCGGCGATGATCCGCTCGAAGGGGAGACAGGATCGATGCTCGGCCGGCAAGTCGTGCGGCCGCTTTGGGCCGAACTGCAGGAAGAGTTGATGAAGCGGCTCGATAACGTCACCATCGAGGAGTTGTGCACCCGCGCCCATCAGGCCGGGATCGCCGGTGAATACGCAGCCCGGCTCGATTTCTCGATCTGAAGACCGACAAGGAGAACAGCATGGCTGAGGGCAATTTTCGCGGCCGCATCTACGACAGCATCGTCGACACGATCGGCGCGACGCCACTCGTGCGCCTGACGCGCCTCGCGGCGGCGCATCAGGTCAAGGCCGAACTGCTGGCGAAATGCGAATTCTTCAACCCGCTCAGCTCGGTCAAGGATCGCATCGGCGTCGCCATGATCGAAGCCGCCGAGAAAGAAGGCAAGCTGCGCCCGGGCAAGACCGTGATCGTCGAGCCGACCTCGGGCAATACCGGCATCGCGCTTGCTTTTTGCGCCGCGGCTAAAGGTTATCGCTGCATCCTCGTCATGCCCGACAGCATGTCGATGGAGCGGCGGCGGATGCTGAAGCTCTTGGGCGCGGAGCTCGAGCTAACGCCGGCGGCGCAAGGCATGCGCTTCGCCATTCAGCGCGCCGAGGAACTGCTGAAGACGCTGCCCGACGCCTTCATGCCGCAGCAATTCAACAACCCGGCGAATCCACAGATTCACCGCACCACTACCGCCGAGGAGCTGTGGCGCGACACCGATGGCAAGATCGATGTGGTGGTGAGCGGCGTCGGCACCGGCGGTACGCTGACCGGCGTCGGCTCGGTGCTGAAACAGCGCAAGCCGAGCTTCAAGATGGTCGCGGTCGAGCCCGAGGACAGCGCCATCCTCTCGGGCGGCCCGCCCGGACCGCATAAGATCCAGGGCATCGGCGCCGGGTTCATTCCGCAGATCCTCGACACCAAGCTCATCGACGAAGTGCTGCGCATCTCCAACGACAGCGCTTTCCGCATGGCCCGGGAAGTCGCGCGGCTCGAGGGCATGGCGGTCGGCATCTCCTCGGGGGCTGCGGTCGCGGCAGGGATCGAGCTCGGCCAGCGCGCCGACATGGCCGGGAAGCTCATCGCGATCGTGCTGCCCGATACGGGCGAGCGCTATCTCTCGACTGCTTTGTTCGACGGGCTCTAATCCGGGAATAGGCTCGCGGCGATATGGAATTGAGCGAGGCGCAGTTCGAGCGCTACGCCCGGCATCTGGTGCTGGACGAGGTCGGCGAAGAAGGCCAGCAGAAGCTGCTGCAATCGCGGGTGCTGGTGATCGGCGCCGGCGGCCTCGGCTCGCCGCTCTTGCTTTATCTCGCTGCAGCGGGCGTCGGCGCGCTCGGCATCGTCGATAATGACGAGGTCGATCTCTCCAACCTCCAGCGCCAGATCGTCCATGTGACCGAGAGCATCGGCGCCCCCAAGGTCGAGAGCGCACGCCGGACCCTCGCGCATATCAATCCCGAGGTGAAGATCGAGTCCCATGCGCTGCGGCTCGATGAGAGCAACGCCGCTTCGCTGGTCGAGCAGTACGACCTCGTCGCCGATGGCAGCGACAACTTCGCGACGCGCTATTTACTGAACGACGTTTGCTATCGGCTTAAAAAGCCGCTGATCGGCGCGGCGCTCTCGCCTTTCGACGGCCAGCTCTCGACCTTCAAAGCCTATCTCGGCCCGCCGCATCCCTGCTATCGCTGCCTCTTCCGTGAGCCGCCGCCGCCCGATTCCGTGCCACGCTGCGAGACCGCCGGCATCCTCGGCGCCATCGCCGGCGTCATGGGCACCCTGCAGGCGACCGAGGTGCTGAAAGAGCTCTTGGGCATTGGCGAGAGTCTTTCCGGCACGCTGCTCGTCTACGACGCGCTGCGCGCCGGGTTTCACAGCATCAAGCTGCCGCGCGATCCTGATTGCCCGACTTGCGGAACGAAGCCGTGAGATTGTTCGCAATTGTGCTGGTGCTGCTTGCGGGAATGATCGGCGGGGCGCAAGCCGCCGACAAAACGAGCGAACCCGTCCCGCGCTTCGTCAGCCTCAGGGCGGACACCGTCAATCTGCGCACCGGCCCAGGCAACCGCTATCCGATCGTCGATGTCTATAAGAAGAAGGGGTACCCGCTCGAGATCATCGGCGAATTCGACCAATGGCGCCACGTTCGCGATTTTTCGGGCGAGGAGGGCTGGGTCCACGAGCGCATGGTCAACGGCACGCGCAACGTCATCGTTCAAGGCGGGCAGCGCATCCTGCGCACCGCCGCTGCGAGCGGCGCCGCGCCGGTGGCCAAGCTCGATCCCGGGGTCATCGCTCATCTTCTCGAATGCGATGCCGCCTGGTGCCGGATCGAAGTGCAGAATGGGGCGAGCGGCGTCAAAGGCTGGCTCGCCCGCAGCGAGATTTGGGGCGTGCTGCCCGGCGAGGTGGTTAAGTAGACCTCGTTGCACAATGGCCGAGAATCCCGTTCGGCAAGCTTAGTTCGTCATTGCGAGGTGCGTAGCGACGAAGCAATCCAGGAGAAACCGCCCTGTTTCCCTGGATTGCTTCGCTTCGCTCGCAATGACGCAGAGAGATAGTTGCGGGGTGTCGCTAGGCGAAATCGCGTTCGAGCGCGGCGCGGACGCGCTCCGGCATCACGGCGATATGGCCGTAATTCTCGTGATCGATTCCGAGCAGCACCTGAGCGCCCGCCATCTTGAACGCCTGCACCTGCGCCACGGTAAAGGGAAAGCGCAGGAACTGCACCGATGATGCCTTGCCTTCGGGCGAGGTGTTCTCCCGCGTCGGATCGGGCACGCCGGCGACGCGCTCGGCGCCGACCTGGATGAACATCTTGCTCTCGATGCCGCCGAGCGTCGCAAGCACGCGTGCGCGGCGCATCGGGTCCTCGATCTCGATCATCACCGTCGCGATCAGTTCCTGGCCTTGCGGGATGAGCGGGTTGTAAGCTTCAAGCTCGTCCGAGATTTGCTGCTCGCCGCCCTTCTCGATGTAGAGCATCTCGTGGATCTGATGCCACATCGTGTCGTAATTCTCGAAATAGAAAGTGACGAACGGCCCGACCTCGATGCGGCGGTCGCGCTTTAGCTCGGTGACGCGCTTCTTGTAGTCGCGCCGGTCTCTCGCATAGGCGGCGGGATCGAGGATGTCGGCGCGCGTAATCGCGTGCTTCTTCGCGGTAGCGGTGGTCATCGCTGATCTCCTTCGAGAAGCCCATAGGCGCGGGCCATGAGTTCGATCGGATGAAGCGTCTCGGGTGGCTTCGCGCCTTGATCGCGCTGCGCCGCGGCGACGCCCTGCTGCAGATGTAACGCCGCCAAGGGGCATTCGGACGACAGCACCGCCTTGTTATCGCGGGCAACCTGCCGTGCCGCAGGTCGTCCGACCTTCATCGCGGTGCTGAAGTTTTCTTTTTTGACGCCCCAGCTGCCGCCATGGCCGGAGCAGCGTTCGATCACATCGAGGTCGGCATTGGGGATAAGCCGCAGCATCTCGGCCGCCTTCGCCCCCATGTTTTGAGCTCGCGCGTGGCAGGCGAGATGGAGGCTGACGCCGCCGGGAATGGCGCTAAGCCCGGGCGCGAGCCCCTCTTTCTTCGCGATATCGACGACATATTCGGTGAGATCGAAGGTCGCATCGGAGAGGCGCTTCACATCCTCGTCGCCCGGCAGCAGCAGCGGCCATTCGAATTTCAGCATCAGCGCACACGACGGCACGAGTGCGACGATGTCGTGGCCTTGCTCGATATAGGGCTTCAGCGCGAGGGCCACACGCTTCGCCTTGGCAGCGACACGCGGCAGATCGCCCTGCTCCATCTGCGGCATGCCACAGCATTCGGGATAGGCGACCTCGGTCGCGACGCCATTTTTCGCCAGCACCGCCTGCGTCGCCTCGCCGATGCGCGGATTGTTGTAATTGATGAAGCAGGTCGCATAGAGCACCGCTTTGCGGCCGAAACCCGGCGCAGTCTCGTCGGGCCTCGACGGGCGGCGCAGCGCCCGTGCCTCGAAGGTTTGCGTATGGAATTTCGGCAGCGCCGCATGACGGTCGACACCCGCGACCGCTTCCATGATCGGCCGGGTGAGCCTGTTGTCGAGCCGGCCTGCCCAATTCACCAGGGGCGCGACCGGACGGGCCAGCCTGCCGTTGCGATCCGTCTCCGACAGATTGCGATCGGACCAGCGCACCTTGCCGGCCTTCGCCTGCGCCGCGCGATGGCGCAGCATGAGATGCGGGAAATCGACATCCCACTCATGCGGCGGCACATAAGGGCACTTCGTCATGAAGCACATGTCGCAGAGCGTGCAGGCGGCGACGACCTCGCCGTATTTCTCTTTCGGCACGCCGTCGAGCTCGCCCGTCGGCCCTTCGTCGATCATGTCGAAGAGCCGTGGGAAGCTGTCGCAGAGATTGAAGCAGCGCCGGCAGCCATGGCAGATCTCGAAGACGCGATGGAGCTCCGCCTCGAT
>DATNGE010000210.1:0-3050 GCA_035606035.1 Allostellaceae bacterium | reverse complement strand
CGCCATTCGATGTCGCTAACGGCATGGGCCATATCTTCGACCAAGATATAGGCTTTTCGCCTCGCTTGCGATGGCGCCGCCGGTTTGCTAAATCGCGCGCGCGGCTTGGTCCCGGATACCGCCGCTCCGTGCGGTCGTGGCGGAATTGGTAGACGCACTAGCTTGAGGTGCTAGCGGGGGAAACCCCTTGGAAGTTCGAGTCTTCTCGACCGCACCATCTTCGCTTCGCGGACAGGGCGATGGCTGACGAACTGCGCCGCGCCGCGCTCGAATATCACCGCCTCCCTGTTCCCGGCAAAATCGCGATCACCGCGACCAAGCCGCTCGCCAATCAGCACGATCTTGCACTCGCTTATTCGCCGGGTGTCGCCGAAGCCTGCCTTGCCATCGCCGACGATCCGGCGCAGGCATCGAGCTACACCGCGCGCGGCAATCTCGTCGCCGTCATCACCAATGGCACCGCCGTGCTCGGCCTGGGCGCGATAGGCCCGCTCGCCGCCAAGCCGGTGATGGAAGGCAAAGCGGTACTGTTCAAGAAATTCGCCGGTATCGACGTCTTCGATATCGAGCTCGACGCCACGAACCCGGATAAATTCGTCGAGATCGTGGCGGCGCTCGAGCCAAGCTTCGGCGCGATCAACCTCGAAGATGTGAAAGCGCCCGAATGCTTCACCATCGAGGAGCAGCTCCGCGCGCGTATGAAGATTCCCGTCTTCCACGACGATCAGCACGGCACCGCGATCATCGTCGGCGCTGCCGTGCGCAACGCGCTGCAGCTGGTCGGCAAGCGGATCGAAGAGGTGAAGCTCGTCACCTCCGGCGCGGGCGCAGCGGCGCTTGCCTGTCTCGATCTCCTCGTGTCGATGGGTCTCAGGATCGAGAACACGATCGTCACCGATCGCTATGGCGTGGTTTGGCGCGGCCGCAAGGAAGAGATGGATCCGCGCAAGGATCGCTACGCCAAGGACACCAACGCGCGCACGCTGGCGGATGTCATCGGGGGCGCCGATATCTTCCTCGGCCTGTCGGTGGCGCATGTGCTCAAACCGGAGATGGTAGCGAAGATGGCGGCGAAGCCGCTGATCTTCGCGCTCGCCAACCCGACACCGGAGATCCTGCCCGAGGAGGCGCGCGCCGCGAAGCCGGATGCGATCATCGCCACGGGCCGCACCGATTATCCGAATCAGGTCAACAACGTCCTCTGCTTTCCTTTCATCTTCCGCGGTGCGCTCGATGTCGGCGCGACCACGATCAATGAAGCGATGAAGCTCGCCTGCGTCGAGGCGTTGGCTGCTCTCGCACAGGCACCGCCCTCGGATATTGTTGCGGCTGCCTATGGCGACGAGGCGCTGATTTTTGGGCGCGATTATCTCATTCCGAAGCCTTTCGATCCGCGACTCATTCTCGAGCTCGCGCCGGCCGTGGCGAAGGCGGCAATGGAGAGCGGCGTCGCAACCCGTCCGATCGAAGATTTCGCCGCCTATCAGCAGCGACTGACGCACTTCGTCTTTCGCTCCGGTCTCGTAATGCGTCCGGTGTTCCAGCGTGCGCGCAGCGAGCCGAAGCGCGTCGTCTACGCTGAGGGCGAGGATGAACGCGTCCTCCGCGCCGTGCAGCAAGCGCTTGACGAAGGTATCGCGCGGCCGATCATCGTCGCTCGCCGCGAGGTTGTGCGCCGTCGCATCGAGCGGCTCAACCTGCGCTTCAAGCTCGATCAAGATGTCGAGCTCGTCGATCCGCAAAGCGATCCACGCTACAACGACTATTCCGCGCTCTATCACAAGCTCATGGAGCGCAAGGGAATTTCACCTGATTACGCGCGCTATCTCGTCCGTACGCGCAATCCGGTGATCGCGGCGTTGATGGTGAAGCGCGGCGAGGCCGATGCGATGCTCTGCGGCGCCGTCGGGCAATATCATCGGCACCTGCAGCACATCATCGACATCATCGGCCTGAAGCCCGGCGCGAGCGCGCCGGCGGCGCTATCGGCGCTTGTCCTGCCGAAAGGCACGTTTTTCCTCTGCGACACTTTCGTCATCGAGGAGCCGAGCGCGGCGCAGCTGGCGGAGATTACCCTGCGCGCTGCCGCCGTGGTGCGCATGTTCGGCGTTGAGCCGAAGGTGGCACTGCTCTCGCATTCGAATTTCGGCAGCTCCAACGCGCCATCCGCGAAGAAGGTACGCGCGGCGCTGACACTGCTGCGCGGCCTCGCGCCAGCGCTCGAAGTCGAGGGCGAGATGCACGGCGATGCGGCGGTGTCGGAAGAGATCCGCCAGCGCATCTTCCCGAATTCGATGCTGAGAGGCGCGGCCAACCTGTTGATCATGCCGAACCTGGATGCCGCGAACATCGCCCTCAACCTGCTGACGACGCTCGGCGACGGGCAGGCGATCGGCCCGATGCTTATGGGCACGCAACTGCCGGCGCATATCGTCACGCCGTCAACGACGGTTCGTGGCTTGCTGAATATGACCGCGATTGCGGTCTATGACGCGCAGATCACCGCGCTCTACGGAGATCAGGTCAGCGCGGTATACGGTGATACCGCGCTACCCGGCGGGCCTGGACTTTAGACGATTGAATTAGCGACGGCCGCCGGGGCCGCCGCGGTGGTCGCGGAAGCCGTGGCCGAAACGCGGCGCGGCGAGATTGTCGGCGACTTTTTTCTGATCGGGCGAGAGACTCGCATAGAGCGGCCGGAAGGCGGCGAGATATTGCTGTTCCTGCTGATCGCGCAGCTGCGCCATCTTCGCGCGCTGCTCGACGCGCTCCAGCGCGTTCGTATTCTGATTCTCGCCGCGGCGGCCGCGCATGTCCTGGAAGGTTTTTTGCGTCGCCGCCGCGTTGTCGCGGATCACCTGCGCGTAACGATCGAAAGCGGCTTGCTGCGCCGGGGTGATTTTGAGCTCGGCCTTCAGATAAGCGATACGCCCTTCAGCGCGCGCCGCGAAATCGAAGCGGCGCTGACCGTCGCGGCGGCCTGGTCCGCGATCGCGATCGCGTTGCTGGGCCTGTTGTGGGGCGGTGGCGGCAGGGGCTTGGTTCGAGGG
>DATNGE010000209.1:0-10738 GCA_035606035.1 Allostellaceae bacterium | reverse complement strand
TAGCGATGGTGCGTTCGGTAAATTTGATGCTGGGCATTTATGACCTGCGAGAGCAATTCGGTGGCTTGGCTCCCGAAGCTGCTTGTTGCGCAGGGTTATTTGGCGGGGAGGGAAGGGGCCAAATAACCTTTTTTGGGTTTTGGGGGGCGGGGTTTTTCGATCCCAAGCCGCCCCTAGTCATCCGGACTAAACCCGTACAAGCTTTATATTGTAAGCACTTATGCCTTAGACAACCATATTGATATAACCGCCAAAGGCCCGATCCGCGTAATTTTGGATCATCGGGACCTCCCTTAGATCTTCAAGAGCCGCTTCGCATTGCCGTTGAGAATCTTGTCCTTGTCCGCAGCGTTCATCTGCAGCGGCTCGATCCAGCTCATGCCCGGCGGGTTCGGCACGAACGGATAATCGATCGAGAACATGACGCGGTCGATGCCGAGCTCGGTGATGCAGCATTGCAGCGCCGCGTCGGAGAAGAACCCGCTCGTCGTGACGTAGAAATGCTCGCAGAAGATGTCGCGGAAGGATTTTGCCGCGCCCTGGCCGGCATTGCCGTGGCGCGACAGCGCGTTGCTGATGCGCCAGAGATAAAAGGGCAGGCCCTCGCCCATATGGCCAAGGATGATCTGGAGCTTCGGATACTTGTCGAACACGCCCGAGAGCACGAAGCGGATGCCCTGGGTCGCGGTCTCGACGCCGAAGCCCCAGCCCGCGGTCGCGAAATTGGGATATTTGCCGAGGTAATCCTTGTAATAGGTCTCGACCACCGCCGCTTGCGGATAGGCGGGGTGGATATAGATCGGCACGTCGAGCGCCTGCGCCCGCTCGTAAAGCGGCCAGAAGCGCTGGTCGTCATGGAAGACGCCATTGGTCAGGCCGTGGATCATCGTGCCCTTGAAGCCGTATTTCGTCACCGTGCGCTCGAGCTCGTCGGCGGCGGCTTTCGGGTTGGGCGTCGGGCAGACGGCGAAAGCATGGAGCCGCTTGTTGCTGGCGGCGCAGGCCGCAGCGACGCGGTCATTGGCCTGACGGGCGAGGGTGACGGCGCTCTCGGCATCCATCTTCTGGACCGAGGGCGCGCCATGCGAGATCACCTGGATGTCGACGCCGGCCTCATCCATCTCCTTGAGGCGGAGCGCGCCGAGATCGCCCAATCGCTCGGCCATGCCCGGGCCCCGGCCGGGTGCGGCGTCGTTCGGCGCGAATTTGGCTTTGATCTCGGCGTCGAGAAAATGCTCCTCGAGCGCGATCACGAGCGGCTTTGTTGCCATCTATATTCCTCCCACTGTTGGCAAGGTTCTAACGCCGCCCCGTCATAAAGTCACCCGCCGCTCTGTCCTGCGGAGCGCGCGCGGCCATGCGCGACGTTTACCTCGGTATCGAAGCAGACCGGCTCGCGATAGCCGCGCGATACGGTGGTGAGATGGGGATCACCGTCTTTCAGGGCCTGGAACACCGGCTCGGTCGCGCGCCAGAGCGGCGTGTGGCCGCTGAACGCCGCGTCGTGATGCGCCGGCATGAAGACATCGGGCTTGTAGAGCTTCTCATGCTCCAACGCCTGCGCTTCGACCAGGGGCGCGAGAAAATCGGCCGAGAGCGCGACGAGGGCGAGATCGACGCCCGGCGATTTGGCGAAAGCCGCCTTCTCGTAATCCGTGACGTGGCCGCCGCTATCGCGATAAACGACCCGGAACCCGTCATCGAAGGTGATGATATAGAGAATAGTGCCTTGCGCGATGACGCGCGGATCGAAAGTGCCGCGATCCTGGATCGCCTTCTCCTCGGCCTGCTGTTCGGGCGTGAGCTTCGGCGCGAGGGAATTGACCGCGTTCTCCATCACCTCGGTGATGTGCTTGTCGGGCTGGCCGTGCAGAGCGAGGACCGCCTCTACGGTGAAGCCGTCGAAGAAAAGCTTTTCCTGCGAGCGGCCGAAGACCGTGCGGAGCTGCTTCTCGGGGACGCCCTGCGCCTTCAGCTTCTCGGTGGTGACCGCCGCGCCGACGAGGGTGGCGCCGGTGCGGATCCCGACCGAGGCGGCGTCTGCCATGTGATCGAAATGGCCGTGGCCGAGCAGGATGACATTCGCCTTCTTCACATCGGCGGCGGTGAACCCAAGCGGAGGATAATTGCGGCCGCGGTCGAAGAATGCATCGAGCAGGATGATCTTGCCGTTATAGACGAGCTCGTAATTGGCAAAGCCGGTCCAGCGCACGGCGAGGGTGTGGCGGTCGCGCGGTGCGCCGCCGCCGGTCGATACCAGCTTGGCATCGGAGCAGGCGGGGTCGTGCGGTTCGCTGGTGAAAGCGCCGACCTGCTCCAGCGCGGGAATCTTGTCGGCCCGCGGATCGGCGAAAGGGTCGGCATGCGCGGCCGTGGCAAGGACGCAAAAGGCGGCCGCGCCGGCGGCGGCAAGGCTCGATCTCATCAGCATGTCTCCCCGAGTGACCAGCCTTCCTATCAGCGCCGCGCAACCCTGTCATCCGGGGGCCCGGTCTTGCCCGCTTGGGCCTCGGGTGCCATTTTGGCGCCAGCGCCGCGCCGGATTCCGGTCGCGGCTGGCGGCGATTCTGGATGGGTGATGGACGAGGCAACGGAAACCCGCCGTAAGCGGCTGCTCTATCAAAGCGGCCATCGCGGCACCAAGGAGAGCGATCTGCTGCTCGGCGCCTTTGCCGCCGCGCATCTCCACGCCTTCAGCCCGGCACAGCTCGATGCCTATGAAACGATGCTGAACGAAAATGACGGCGACCTCTTCGACTGGATTGCCGGCCGCGCCGCGCCGCCGCCCGAGAAAATGAACGACGTGCTGCAATTGCTGCTGCGCTTCCGCTATCCGGGTGCAGCGTGATGGTGGCTGGTTATTCGTCATTGCGAGCGCAGCGAAGCAATCCAGGGCAACATGTGAGGCTTCTGGATTGCTTCGCTCTTCGGGCTCGCGATTACGTGGATAGATTTTTCGAATGAATAATACCCACTCCTTTTTCCAAACTCGCGGCAAGCACGAGATCGCGGCGACGCCCGAGGGTCACGACGCCTTTGTGATCGGCGGCGCGGTGGCGCGCGGCGCGGCGAAGACGTTGCTCCATGTCTGCCGCGACGACGGCCGCATGGCGCGCACGCTTCAGGCGCTGCAGTTCTTCAATCCCGAGATCGACGTCGTGACGTTCCCCGCTTGGGATTGCCTGCCCTATGACCGCGTCTCGCCCAATGCCGAGATCACCAGCCGGCGCATCGATGCGCTGACGAAGCTGATCGAGGCGAGCGAGGCGCCGCGCATCGTGCTCACCACGATGAACGCGGCGCTGCAGCGCGTGCCGCCGCGCAAGGCATTTGCCGATCGCGTGCTGCGCCTCGGGGTGCGCGGAAACCTGCCGGTCGAGCGGCTGATCTCCTTCCTCAACCGCAATGGCTATAGCCGCGCCGATACGGTGCGCGAGCCCGGCGAATATGCAGTTCGCGGCGGCATCGTCGATCTTTATCCCTCGGGCAGCGCCTCGCCGCTGCGGTTGGATTTCTTCGGCGACGACATCGATAATATCCGTCTCTTCGATGCGCTCTCCCAGCGCACGACCGGGCCGGCCGAGAGCCTCACCATCAAGCCGGTCAGCGAAGTGCTGCTCGACGACGCGGCGGTCCATCGCTTCCGTTCGCGCTATCGCGAGCAATTCGGCACCGCGGTCAACGACGACCCGCTCTACGAGGCGGTCAGCGCCGGGTATCGCTATATCGGGGTCGAGCACTGGCTGCCGCTGTTCTACGAAAGCCTCGAGACGATCTTCGATTACCTCCCCGGGGCGGCGGTGTCGCTCGATCATCAATCCGACGGCGTGCGCGGCGATCGACTCGAATCGATTGCCGATTTCTACGCCGCCCGGCGCGACACCGGGTCCGTCAAAGGCGCGGTGGTCTACCGTCCCGTCGAGCCGAAGCAGCTTTTCCTCGATGCCAAGGAATGGGGCCAGATCCTCAACACGCGGGCGGTGGTGCAGCTTTCGCCTTTCGGCGGCGCCGCCGATGCGGCGGATGGCGGCGCCAAGCCGGGCATGGATTTCTCGGCCGCCCGCGCCGACCCGTCGCGCAATCTCTTCGATATCGTGCAATCGCAATTGAAGGACGAGATCGCGGCGGGCAAGCGCGTGCTGATCGCCGCCTACAGCGCCGGTTCCGGCGAGCGGTTGGGTACGCTGCTGAAAGAGCATGGCGCGGGCGAGACGCTGTCGGTGCCGTGCTGGGAGGATTTCCGGCGCCTGCCGCCGCAGGCGCTCGGCCTCTCTGTGCTGGCGATCGAACGCGGCTTCCGCTTCGAGGACACGGTCCTCGTCACCGAGCAAGACATGCTCGGCGATCGCCTGTCGCGGCCGCCGCGGCGCCGCGCCAATTACGACCAGTTCGTCGCCGAGGTCGCGACCCTGCAGCCGGGCGATCTCGTCGTCCATGCCGAGCACGGCATCGGCCGCTATGACGGTCTCGCGACGCTCGATGTCGCCGGTGCGCCGCATGATTGCCTGCGCGTGATCTATGCCGGCGACGATAAGCTTTTCGTGCCGGTTGAGAACATCGAGGTACTGACGCGCTACGGAACGGAGGATGCGAATGTCGCGCTCGACCGGCTCGGCGCGATGTCGTGGCAATCGCGCAAATCGCGCGTCAAGAAGCGCATCAAGGACATCGCCGACGAACTCATCGCCGTTGCGGCGCAGCGCCAGCTCAAAGAGGGCGAGGCGATGGCGCCGCAAGAAGGCGCTTACGAGGAATTCGCCGCGCGCTTCCCGTTCCCCGAGACCGAGGATCAGGACAAGGCGATCCTCGACAGCTTCAACGACATGGCGTCGGGCAAGCCGATGGATCGTCTCATCTGCGGCGATGTCGGCTTCGGCAAAACCGAGGTGGCGCTGAGGGCCGCCTTCATCGCGGCGATGAGCGGCACGCAGGTCGCCGTCGTGGTGCCGACGACGCTCCTGGCCCGCCAGCATTTCCGTACCTTCAAGGAGCGCTTCGCGGGGCTGCCGCTGCGGGTCGAGCAGCTCTCGCGCCTCGTCGTTGCCAAGCACGCGACGCAGATCAAGAAGGATCTCGCCGACGGCAAGATCGACATCGTCGTCGGCACGCATTCGCTGCTGGCGAAGAGCATCGCCTTCAAGCATCTCGGCCTCCTCGTCATCGACGAGGAGCAGCATTTCGGCGTCACCCAGAAAGAGCGCCTGAAGCAGCTCAAGGCGAATGTCCATGTGCTGACGCTGACCGCGACGCCGATCCCGCGTACCTTGCAGCTGGCGCTTGCGGGCGTGCGCGAGATGAGCGTGATCGCAACGCCGCCGGTCGATCGCCTCGCAGTGCGCACCTTCGTGCTGCCCTACGATCCGGTCGTCGTGCGCGAGGCGGTGCTGCGCGAGCTGCATCGCGGCGGCCAGTGCTTCTACGTCGCGCCGCGCATCCAGGATCTCGATGACGTGCAGGCGCAGCTCAAGGAGCTGGTGCCCGAGGTGAAGGTCGTCGTCGCGCATGGCCAGATGGCGCCGACGCGTCTCGAAGCGGTGATGACCGCCTTCGATGCACGCGAATTCGACGTGCTGCTCTCGACCAACATCATCGAATCCGGTCTCGATATTCCGAGCGCGAATACGATGATCGTCCACCGCTCGGACATGTTCGGCCTGGCGCAGCTCTATCAGCTGCGCGGCCGCATCGGCCGCAGCAAGCTCCGCGGCTACGCCTATCTGACGCTGCCCGCAGGCAAGATGCTGACCGAGACGGCGCAGCGCCGGCTTGAAGTGATGCAGACGCTCGACACGCTCGGCGCCGGCTTCACCTTGGCGAGCCACGATCTCGATATCCGCGGCGCCGGCAATCTCCTCGGCGAGGAGCAATCGGGCCATGTGCGCGAGGTTGGCATCGAGCTTTATCAGCATATGCTCGAAGAGGCGGTGGGGGCGGCGCGCAGCGGCGATACGACACTCGGCGAGGCCAAGGACGAATGGACGCCGCAGATCACCATCGGCACGCCGGTGCTGATCCCCGAGACCTACGTCGCCGATCTGCCGGTGCGTCTCGGCCTTTATCGCCGTATCGCGCAGCTCGTCGACCGGCGCGAGATCGATGCGTTCGCGGCCGAGCTGGTCGATCGTTTCGGGCCGCTGCCGCCCGAGGTCGACAATCTGCTCGATATCATCGCGATCAAGCGGCTCTGCCGCGACGCGGGCGTCGAGAAGGTCGATGCGGGCGAGAAGGGCGCCTCGATCGCCTTCCGCAACAACCGTTTCGCCAATCCCGCCGGCCTCGTCGATTTCCTGCAGCAGAACGCTGCGACGGCGAAGCTGCGGCCGGATCAGAAGCTCGTGATCATGCGCAATTGGGAAGACACCCGCGAACGGTTGAAAGGCGTCACCGGCATCCTCGGCCATCTCGCCCGCATCGCTGCCGCGCCCGCACCCGTCACGCCGGCGATGGCGAAGGCGCGGTAGCAGTCTTTCCTTCTTGTTTGTTCGCTCTTTTTATTCGCTTCCCTTTTTCCTTTTCGCTTCCCCGCGAAAGCGGGGGCCCAGGGCAACAGCGAGCTCTAAGCCTGGGTCCCCGCTTTCGCGGCGAAGGCGTTTAGGGAGGCGAGGAGTCGGTAAAAATCAGGGATTAGCAGCCGGCGCCGGCGCGCCGTTCAGGACCAGATCGAAGACCGGCAGGAAGAATTCGGGCTCTTGCGCGCCCGAGATCGCGTATTGGCCGGCGAAGATGAAGCAGGGCACGGCGTTGACCCCGAGGCGGCGGGCGTTGCGGTCCTCGGCGACGATCTCGTCGCGCTCGGCGTCGCCGGTGAGGAAGGCGCGCGTCTCGCGCTCGTCGAGCCCGGCCTCGGCGGCGATCTTGGCGAGGGTCGCGAGATCGCCGACATCGCGGCCCTGGAGGAAATAGCCCTCGAAGAGCCGCGTCACCACCTCGCCGCCGGCGCCTTGCCGCGTGGCGTAGCGGACGAGGCGATGGGCGTTGCGCGTATTCGGGCTGCGCTTGATCTTGTCGAAAGCGAAATTGATGCCGACGGTCGCGCCCGCTTCGGCGATGGTCTGGTGGATGCGCCGCGAATGGCCGCTATCGCCGAATTTGGTGGCGATGTAATCGGCACGGGCCATTCCTTCGGCCGGCATGTCGGGGTTGAGCTGGAAGGGGCGCCAGGTGATCGCGGCCTCAATCTCGGGCCGCATGACAAGCGCCTTTTCCAGCCGGCGCTTGCCGATGAAGCACCAGGGACAAACGACGTCGGAAATGATGTCGATCTGCATGGGGCCAGTATAGCACGCGGTTGACCCGGCGACGCGTGCCCCGCAACATGGCGCGGCATGGCGGATTTCTCGCTTCACGGACGTATCGCGCTGGTGACCGGCGCCTCGCGCGGGCTGGGCCGGCATTTCGCCGGGGTGCTGGCGCGGGCCGGGGCCGCCGTCGCTCTCGCCGCGCGCGATGAAAAGCTGCTGGCCGAGGCGAAAGGCGAGATCGAGCGCACGGGCGGCCGTGCCGTCGCGGTGCCGCTCGATGTCACCGACGGAAAGAGCGTCAAAGCCTGTGTCGCAGCGGTCGAGCAGGCGCTGGGGCCGATCGACATTCTCGTCAATAACGCCGGGATCGCGGTCTCGAAGCCGCTCGTGGAGCATAGCGAGGAGGATTGGGACCGCGTCCTCGACACCAATCTCAAAGGTGCGTGGCTGATGTCGCGCGAGCTCGCCTCGCGCTGGCTGGAGCTGAAGCATGCCGGGCGCATCATCAATATCTCCTCGCTGCTGGCGTTTCGCACCGCCCGCGGCGTGCCGAGCTACGCCGCGGCAAAAGCCGGGCTCGACCATCTGACGCGCACCATGGCGGTCGAACTCGGCCGCTTCGGCATCACCGTCAACGCGATCGCGCCGGGTTATGTCGAAACCGACATGAATCGCGATTTCTTACGCAGCAACACCGGCAAGGCGCTGACGTCGCGCATTCCCGCCGGCCGCGTCGGCGAGCCCGACGACCTCGACGGCGCGCTGTTGCTGCTGGCCTCCCCGGCCGGCGGCTATCTCAATGGCGTCGTGCTGCCGGTCGACGGCGGCCACGCCGTGAGCGTGATTTAAGCGGCTTTGAGGCAGTTGTTGATCCGGCCGAGCAGATCGTCCGGGTCGAATGGCTTCTGCAGCGCGTCGACGGCGCCCATCTTGCGCGCGATCTGGAGAAAGTCGGTATTGCCGATGCGGCCGCCGCCTGAGATCGCGATGATCTTGGTGCCGGGGCGCTCCGTCAGGATCTGGCGGATCGTGGCGATGCCTTCCTGCTGCGGCATGATGATGTCGGAGACGACGAGATCAGGCCGTTCCTTGCGGAACATGTCGAAGCCCTGCACCCCGTCATTGGCGGTGACGACGGTGTAGCCCGCGCTTTGCAGGATCCGCATCACCGTATTGCGGACGATCTGGTTGTCCTCGATGATCAATATCTTCTTCATAACAACTCTTTCCCAGGCAATCGTGTCACGCACATCTCTCGTCAGGCGACGGCGGCGATAACGCCGCTTTCAACCGCCGGCTTTGCCGGCAAGAGAATGACGAATTCGGTTCCTTCGCCGGGCGTGCTCTTCACATCGATCGTGCCGCCATGGCTGGTGACGATGCCATGCACGACCGAGAGGCCGAGGCCGGTGCCCTCGCCCACGGATTTGGTGGTGAAGAAAGGCTCGAACATGCGATGAACGATCTCGGGGCTCACGCCGCAGCCGGTATCGGCGACACTGAGGCGGATAAAGAGCGGCGCGCCGGGTTCGCCCGGCACTTCATCGAGCGTCACCGTCACACGCCCGTACTTGTCGCCGATTGCATGGGCGCTGTTCGTGACGAGATTGACGATGACCTGCTGAAGCTGCGTGCCGTCCGCGAGTATCGAGGGGACCGGCGCGATGCGATCGACGATCTCGATCGTGGCCGGAACGCTCGCGCGCAGCATCTGCAGCGCTTCCCGCACGCGCGCGGCGATATCCGTCGGCTCGTTGATGATTTCCTGCTTGCGGCTGAAGGCGAGGATCTGACGGACTAGATCGCGCGCTTGAATGCTCGCCTGGTAGATGGTTTCGAGGTCGCCGCGTGCCGACGCTTCGGCCGGGAATTCCTCCATCACCAGCTTCGAGAGCGCCTGGATCGGCACCAGCGTGTTGTTGAGGTCGTGCGCGATGCCGCCGGCGAGCGTGCCGAGCGCGGTCAGCTTCTCCGAATGCCGCAACTGGGTCTCGAGCTCGAGCTGGCGCTGGCTGGCCTGCTCTTTGTCGGTGATGTCCATCATCGCGATCGAGATGTAGAGCGGCTTACCGGCGTCGTCATGGGCGACATGGGCTTGCGCCAGCGTCGTGCGGATCTCGCCGTCCGGCCGCACGATACGGAATTTCACGCTGCTGCCGGCATGCTCTTGACGGTTGCTGCGGCGGAGGACGTCGATCATCAGCGAACGGTCCTCGGGATGGATAAAACCGATAAGATTATCGGCGCTCGGCGAATAGCTCGATTGATCGACGCCGAAGATGCGATAGGTTTCATCCGACCAAACGACCGTACCGCTCCGCAAATTGCGCTCGACCGTGCCGATATGCGCGATCCTCTGCGTGCGATCGAGCCGGTCCTGGCTGTCGCGCAGCGATTGCTGTACGCGCTTGAGCGCCGTGATGTCGACGCGCAAGCCGGCGATGCCGCCGCTGCTGGTGCGGCGCTCGGAGATCAACATCCAGCGTCCGTCGGCCCATTGCGCTTCGAACGGCCCACTGAACTCGCGGCGCGCGCGCATCCGCTCGGCGAGCCATTCCTCCTCCCGCCCGATCGCGTCGCGGTACCGGCCCTGCTTGAGCGCGCTGCGCAGGACCTCCTCGAAACGCGTGCCCGGCACCATGAGCCCGGCCGCTTCGGGATAGAGTCGACGATAGGCCTCATTGCAGAGCACCAGCCGGTCCTCGGCGTCGTAAATCACGAAGCCTTCCGAGATGCTTTCGATCGCGTCGCGCAGCAGCGCCTCGAGCGCACGGTGCCGGATATCGGCTTCGCGCTTCTCGGTGACATCCTTGTAGGTCGTCAGGCGTATCGGCGTACCGTCGGGATTTTTCACCACATCGGCTTCGCGGTAGACCCAACGGACCGTGCCGTTGGGCCGGATGATGCGGAATTCGCTCGGCTCAACCTGTTCGGCGCCGTGGGACAGGAGTTCCTCGACCCGCGCGCGATCATCGGGATGGACCATGGCGAGGAAATTTTCGGTGCGTACCTCGAAGGCGCCGCGCTCGAGTCCGAAGATCCGGTACATCTCGTCGGACCACTCGGTCGTTTTGGTCGCGAGATTGCGCACGACGCTGCCGGTGCCCGACAGCTTCTGCGCGCGGTTGAGCATCACCTGTTTCTCCCGCAGCGCCTCTTGGGCCTGCTTCAACGCGGTGATGTCGATGCGCAGCCCGGCGATGCCACCATCCGCCATGCGCCGCTCTGAGCGCATGACCCAGCGGCCATCGGCGAGGCGGCTTTCTTCGGGCTCCGTTGCCTCGCGATGCTTGCGCAGCCGCTCGGCGAGCCACTCCTCCTCGTGGCCGATCGCGCTGGGATGGCGGCCGGTCGCGACCGCCTGGCGCATGATCTCTTCGTAGGTCCTGCCCGGCACGAACCCCTCGGCGTTCTCGCCATACATTTTGCGATAGGCCTCGTTGCACATGACGAAGCGGTCTTCGGCATCGAAGATGACGAAGCCTTCGGCAATGCTC